>DASTPC010000165.1:0-5105 GCA_035720085.1 Gaiellaceae bacterium | reverse complement strand
GGCCGGGGACGAGCGGCGCGCGCAGGCGCAGCGTGCCACGGCTGGCGGTGCCGCTGCGGGCGCCGAGCCGCCATTCGACGCGGCGGGCGTCGGTCGAGACGAGGACGGCGAAGCGCGCGCCCGCGCGCGTCTGGATCCGGTCGCGGCCGAGCGCCACGTAGCGGACGAGGACGGCGCGCGGCCGCGGCCGGCGGGCGGCGTTGCCGGCGACGTCGCGCGCGCCCAGCGTCAGCGCGTACGTGCCCTTCGAGACGGGCCGGCCGCCGATCCGGCCGTTCCACTCGACCACGCCCTCGGTCTGACGCCCGCGCTTGAGGCCGCGCCGGCGGCCGTCGACGTAGAGCGAGACCTGGGCCGGCTCGCTGAGCCGGTAGCGGAGCCGGACGCGGTCGCGCCGCCCGTCCCCGTCCGGGCTGAAGACGCGGGGGTGCACCGCGACGAGCTCGAACCGGGGTCGCGTGGTGTCGACGCGGATCGGGTTCGGCAGCGTGATCGTCCGCCGTTGCTCGAGCAGCCGCACCCGCGGCCGGTAGGCACCTTCGGGCACGACCGAGCCGGCCTCGTCGCGACCGTCCCAGACGACCAGGACCGGGCCCGCCCGCTGCCGGCGGTTGCGGACGAGCTCGCGCACGACCTCGCCCTGGTGGACGATCTCGACCGTCATCCGGTCGGCCTCGCGCAGGCGGAATGCGATCGCGGCGACGTCGGAGGGGCACTCGCAGACGGGCGAGAAGACCTTGTTCTCGACCTGCGTGCCGAAGATCGGGCTCCGCGTCAGCTTCAGCTTCTCGGTGTACGCGAAGGCCGCTCCGGTAGCCAGCAGCAGCACCGCGACGAGGGCGGCTGGTGCGAACCTGGCCACGTCCGGCGATTGTACGGGGCCGCCTCGGCACGCCCTCGTAGCGACCTGCTAATACTTCCCGAAATGAAGCGACGACTGCCGCGCGCCGCCGACCCGTACCGGGACACCCAGGTGATCGACTCCCGCGCGCCGCGGACGAACCAGGCGTTCGTCGGGCTAGTCGCGCTCGTGGCCGTCACCGTCGGGCCGTGGTGGCTCCTCGCGCTCCTGGCGCTCCAGCTCGCGCTCGGGCTGACCCTCGGCCGGCGCTGGTGCGTCGCGTGCGTCTTCTACTTCGAGGTGCTGCAGCCGCGCTTCGGCGAGGGGCCGCTCGAGGACGCGCGCCCGCCGCGCTTTGCCAACCTCGTCGGGCTGGTCGTGCTCACCGCCGCGTCGGGCGCCTATGCCGCCGGCTGGGCGACGCTCGGGGCGGCGCTCGGCGGGCTCGTCGCCGCCCTCGCCCTGCTCGCCGCCGCGACCGGGCTCTGCGCCGGCTGCAGCGCGTACAAGCTCGGTTACGCGCTCACCGGCCGCCGGTTCGTCAGCTGCCCACTGCCGCCCCGGCCGGGCGAGCTCGCATAGATGCGTGATCGGAAAATCCCGACGGGCCGGATGACGCCCACGACGCGGCGCCGGATCACCACCCGGGCGCGCTCACAGGCCACTAGCCTGCACGGCGCGGACGTGCGGCGCCCAGCTTGGTCGTGAACGCCCCCGGGCGGCGCGCCATTTTCCGATCAAGCATCTAGCGGCGGGAGCGCTCGACGACCGTCTCGGCAACGGGCGCACGGCGCAGCGCCCAGCGTACGCCGGCCGCGAGCCCCACCAGTGCCGCCCCGGCCGCGACGGCGACGATGACCGCGTTCGCCCCGGGCGGGTCGAGCAGCTTCAAGCCGGCGAGGCCGAGCGTAAGGGCGAGCGCCGCGCGCAGTGAGCGGTCGGGGAGCTTGACGGTCACCTGGCTGCCCAGCAGGACGCCCGGCACGGAGCCGATCAGCAGCCAGCCGGTCGCGCCGAGGTCGACGTTGCCGGCGACGAAGTGGCCGAAGCCGGCGACGAACAGCAGGAGCGCGGCGTGGAAGATGTCGGTGCCGACGATCTTGGCGGCGGTGAGCGGGAACAGGAGCAGCATCGCGAGCCCGAAGAACGTCCCCGAGCCCACCGACGTGAGCCCCACGACGAAGCCGCCGACGAGCCCGATCAGGAACGCGGTCACGCGGTCGCGCCGGGTGAGCAGGAACGGCAGGTCGCTCGACTGCGTGTGCAGGAACGTCTTCGCCATGAAGCCGATCCCGGCGACGACCAGCGCCACGCCGAGGATGTCCTGGGCGATGTCCTCGAAGCCGTCCCCGTAGCGGCGTGCAAGCCACGCCGACAGCGCCACGCCCGCCAGCGAGGCGGGAGCGGACCCGAGCAGCATCCACGCCGTCAGCCGTGCGTGCACGTGCCCGAGCTGCCGGTGACGGGCGGCGCCGAAGCTCTTGAAGATCGCGCCGTGGAGGATGTCCGTGCCGATCGCGACCGTCGGCTTGAAGCCGAACAGCAGCACGAGCATCGGCGTCATCAGCGAGCCGCCGCCCATGCCCGTCATCCCGACGAGCAGCCCGATCAGCAGGCCCGCGACGGAGAGCTTCCAGTCCAACGTCAGCCTCGGAGCCTCCGGCTCCGGCTCTGACCTACTGGGGCACCAGCTCTCACGCCTCCAGCACCATCCCCGCCGCGACCGTCTCGTTCGTGCTCTCGTCGATCAGGATCAGGGCGCCCGTCGTCCGGTTGGCGGCGTACGGGTCGACGGCGAGCGGCTCGGCCAGCCGCAGCCGCACCCGCCCGATGTCGTTCAGGTCGAGCCGCTCCGGCGTGGCAACGTCGGCCAGCGTCCGGATGTCGACGACCGACTCGAGCTCGCCGACGATCGCCCGCACCGAGCGCGTCGTCTGCTTGGCGACGAGACGGGCCCGCGGCGCGAGCGGCCGCTCGCTCATCCAGCAGATCGTCGCCGTCAGCTCCTGCGTCACGGCCGGGGGCCGCTCCGGGTCCGCGAGCAGGTCGCCGCGGCCCACGTCCAAGTCGTCCTCGAGCCTGATCGTCACCGACTGGGGCGGCACGGCCGCGTCGAGCGGGCCGTCCGCGGTCTCGACCGCCGCCACGCGCGTCCGCAGCCCCGCGGGCAGCACGACGACCTCGTCTCCCGCCCGCCAGACCCCGCCGGCGACCTGGCCGGCGTAGCCCCGGTAGTCGTGGTGCTCCTCCGACATCGGGCGGATCACCCACTGCACCGGGAAGCGCCGGTCGTCGAGGTTGCGGTCGCCCGTTAGCTCCACCGTCTCGAGGAGCTCGAGCAGCGTCGGCCCCGTGTGCCACGGCATCGCGTCCGAGCCGTCGACGACGTTGTCGCCGCGCAGCGCGGAGATCGGCACGGCCACCTCGTCGCCGATCCCGAGCCGGTCGGCCAGCTCGCGCAGCTCCTCCGAGATCTCCGCGAACCGGGCCTCGTCGAAGTCGACCAGGTCCATCTTGTTGACCGCGAAGACGACGTGCGGGATCGCGAGCACCGCCGCGATGTACGAGTGGCGGCGGGTCTGCTCGACGACCCCCTTGCGCGCGTCGACCAGGATCACCGCCACGTCGGCCGTCGACGCGCCGGTGACCATGTTGCGCGTGTACTGGACGTGGCCGGGCGCGTCGGCGAGCTGGAAGCGGCGGCGCGACGTGAAGAACGAGCGGTAGGCGACGTCGATCGTGATCCCCTGCTCCCGCTCGGCCCGCAGGCCGTCGGTGAGCAGGGCGAGGTTGACGTAGCCGTCGCCGCGGCGCTTCGAGGTGGTCTCGATGTGCTCGAGCTGGTCGACCATGATCTGCTTGGTGTCGTAGAGCAGTCGGCCGATCAGCGTGCTCTTGCCGTCGTCGACCGACCCCGCCGTGACGAGGCGCAGGAGCTCGGTGGACATGAGCTGCTCGGTGGCCATCGCGCTCAGAAGTAGCCCACGCGCTTGCGGTCCTCCATCGCCGCCTCGGAGACGCGGTCGTCGGCGCGCGTCTCGCCGCGCTCCGTGACGCGGGTGGCGGCGATCTCGGCGACGACCTCCTCGAGCGTGGCCGCCGTCGACTCGACCGCGCCCGTGCAGGACATGTCCCCGACGGTCCGGAAGCGCACAGAAGCGGTGAACGGCTCCTCCGTCGGCAGCCGCTCGACCACGTCCGAGGCGGCGTAGAGCATCCCGTCGCGCCGGAAGACCTCCCGCTCGTGCGAGAAGTAGATGCCCGGCAGCTCCAGCTGCTCCCGGGCCACGTACTGCCAGACGTCGAGCTCCGTCCAGTTCGAGATCGGGAACACGCGCACGTGCTCGCCGCGGCGGACGCGCGCGTTGTAGAGGCTCCACAGCTCGGGCCGCTGCGCCCGCGGGTTCCACTGGCCGAAGTCGTCGCGGAAGGAGAAGATCCGCTCCTTCGCCCGCGAGCGCTCCTCGTCGCGCCGCGCGCCGCCGATGGCGGCGTCGAAGCGGTGCTCCTCGATCGCGTCGAGCAGGGTCGTCGTCTGCAGCTGGTTGCGCGACGCACGCGGACCGGTCTCCTCGACGACGCGGCCGCGGTCGATCGACTCCTGCACCGACGCGACCACGAGCGTCTCGCCGAGCTCGGCGACGCGGCGGTCGCGGAACTCGATCACCTCGGGGAAGTTGTGCCCCGTGTCGACGTGCATGATCGGGAACGGGAACCGGCCGGGCCGGAACGCCTTCTCCGCGAGGCGGAGCAGCACGATCGAGTCCTTGCCGCCGGAGAAGAGCAGCACCGGCCGCTCCAGCTCGGCGGCCAGCTCGCGCATGATGTGCACCGCCTCCGCCTCGAGCGCGTCGAGATGGCTCAGGTGCAGCTGCGGCTGCGTGGAGCTAGTCAAGCGGCGACCTCCTGCTGCAGCAGCCCCAGCTGCTCCAGCTTCGCGAGCACGAGGCGGGCGCTCTCCTCCGGCTCGTGCTCCTCCGTGTCCAGCCGGAGCTCGGGCGCGGCCGGCTCCTCGTAGGGGTCTGAGACGCCGGTGAACTCCGGCAGCTCGCCGCGGAAGGCCTTCTCGTACAGCCCCTTCACGTCGCGCCGCGCGCACTCCTCGAGCGACGTCGCGACGTGGACCTCGACGAACGGCGCGTGCTCCTCGACGAGCGCCCGGGCGCGCCGGCGCGTCTGCTCGTAGGGCGAGATCGCCGAGACGAGCACCACGCACCCGGCCCGCGCCAGCCGCGAGGCGACCCAGCCGATCCGCTCGATGTTG
>DASTPC010000164.1:0-10024 GCA_035720085.1 Gaiellaceae bacterium | reverse complement strand
CAACGGCTCCGGGAAGTCGACGCTGCTCCGGGTCGTCGCGGGGATCATCAAGCCGACGTCGGGACGGGTCGCCGTCGGCGGCCGGGTTGGCTCGCTGCTCGAGCTCGGGGCCGGCTTCCACCCGGACTTCACAGGACGGGAAAACGTCTTCCTGAACGGCTCCATCCAGGGGCTTCGGCGCGCGCAGATCCGGGAGCGCTTCGACGAGATCGTCGCCTTCGCCGAGCTCGAGCACGCGATCGACCGTCCCGTGCGGACCTACTCCTCCGGGATGTACATGCGGCTCGGTTTCGCGATCGCGGCGTTCCTCGACGCGGACGTGCTCCTGCTCGACGAGGTCTTCGCCGTCGGCGACGAGGCCTTCCAGCGCAAGTGCTTCGGCCGCATCTTCGCCTTCAAGCAGGGCGGCGGCACGATCGTCTTCGTCTCGCATGACGCCGCCGCGGTCGAGCGGCTCTGCGAGCGGGCCGTGCTGCTCGACACGGGGCGTGTCGCCTACGAGGGCCCGACGCACGAGGCGATCGTGCGCTACCGGCGGCAGCTCGCCGGCGACGCCGACCCGGCTGAGCGCGACGCCGGCCTGCGGGAGTGGGGGACGGGCGAGGCGACGGTCGCGGCGGTTCGCCTGCTCGGGCCCGGGGGCGAGCAGCGCGAGCAGTTCCTCGCGGGCGAGCCGCTCGCGCTCGAGGTCCGGCTGGAGGCGGGGCGTCCGCTCGCGGCGCCGCGGCTCCAGCTCGAGTTGCGGGACGAGGCCGGCCTGCTCGTCGCCGCGGACGAGGTGGACACGGCCGAGCTCGGCTGGGACGGCGACGGGCTGCGGCTGCGGCTCGAGGTTCCCGACCCGCCGCTGCAGTTCGGGCGCTTCCACGTCCGGCTCGGGCTCGTCGAGGCCGGCGGCGACCGGCTCCTGCACTGGCTCGACGACGCGCTCTCCTTCCTCGTCTACCCCGACGGCACGGGGCGCGGGCTCGTCCGGCTCGAAGGGAAATGGACGGCGGACACGAAGGAGAGCGTCCGATGAGCTACAAGACCTGCCCGGACTGGCCGGCGCTGATGGAGCTGGCGCCCGATCTCCAGTTCAAGCACATGACGGTCGCCGACGCGCAGCTTCCGGTCGACGTGCTCACCCGGGTCTCGCACGTGTCGCTCTCGGAGGTCGAGATCTGCTGCGACTCCGAGCACCACGTCTACAACGCCGCGCACACCGATCCCGAGGTCGCGGGCGCGCTGGCCGAGACGCACACGCACTGGTTCGAGGTGCACGAGTGGGCGACCTCGGGGCCGGGGGCCGGCGCCTCGACGAACGCCGCCTAGCGACCGCTCAGCACGTCGCCGAGCAGGCGCGTGTTGACGACGCCGGCGCGGGGCACGCCGCCGCGTCGCGCGGTTGCCACCGAAAGCTCCATCCAGCCCAGCCCCGCGACCGAGTGCGCGTCGGTCGAGCAGACGATCTCGACGCCCGCCGCGACCGCCTCGGCGACGTGCGCGCCCGAGAGGTCGAGGCGGTCCGGGAGGCCGTTCACCTCGAGCGCGACGCCCTCCTCGAGCGCGACCGCGAAGACCTCGTCCAGGTCGAGCGCGTTCTCCGGCCGGTGGCCGAGGATGCGGCCCTTCGGGTGGCTGAGGCAGCGGGCCGCCGGGTGCCGTAGCGCCTCGACGACGCGCTTGGTCAACTCCGCCCGCTCCAGCCGCTGCCCCGCGTGCAGCGAGACCTGCACCCAGTCGAGCTCGGCGAGGACGTCGTCGGGGAGGTCGAGCGACCCGTCGGGAAGGATGTCGCACTCGATCCCGCGGAGCACCCGGAACGGCGCCAGCCGCTCGTTCGCCGCCGCGATCTCGTCCGCCTGGCGGCGGAGGTCGTCGGCGTCGAGCCCCGGGACGACGCGCACGGCCCGCGTGTGGTCGCAGATCGCGAGGTATTCGTAGCCGCGCCCGCGCGCGGCCTCCGCCATCTCCAGCACGCTCGCCTTGCCGTCCGACCAGGTCGTGTGGGCGTGCAGGTCGCCGCGCACGTCGGCGAGCTCGAGGAGGTCGGGTGGAGGCGCCGGCGCATCGGGCTCGCGCAACTCGGGCGGCACCCAGCCCGCGGGCGTCGCCTCGAGCACGGCGCGCTCGTCGTCGCCGTCCGGGAGCGCGCCGAGGGCGGCGACCCACTCCGCCGTTCCGGTCGCCTCGACGAGCGTCGCGCCCAGGCGCCCGGGCAGCGACGCCAGCACCTCGACCGCCACGCCTTCGGCCGTCACCGCCACCGCCCGCCGCTCCTCCCGCTCGACCACGGCGACGACGCCGGGGGTCTCCTCGAGCCGGTCGAGCACCGCGGCGTCGCGAACCGCGACCGCCAGCCGGGCCGGTAGCTCGACCGCACGTCGCGGGTCCCCGGCCGGTATCCCGCCGAGCGCCGCCGCGAGCCAGTCCTGGAGCGCGATCGCGCGGTGCAGCGGCAGCCCGCCCCGGGGCGAGCGTGCGCGGGCGGTCGCGCGGCGCACGAGCTCGGGTCGCAGGCGCGCCTCGAGCTCCTCGACCTCTGCGAGGCCGCCCGTCGCGACGAGCTCCTGCAGCCGCGCCTCGATCGAGGCGCCGATCCCGGCGAGCTCGCGCGCCCGGCCGGCTGCGACGAGCTCCGCCACGTCGACGGCCGCGTCCCGGACGCGTCCGGCGCCGCGCCGGTACGCCCGGACCGCGAACGGGCTCGCGCCGGACGCGTCGAGCAGCGTCGCCAGTCGCTCGAGCGCGTCGGCGAGCTCGGCGTTGGTCGGCGCGGCCGGCCCGGCGTCGGCCCGGCTCAGCTGTCCCCCTGGTCGCGGACGAGCTCCAGCGTGGCGCAGTGGAGGCCGGCGATCGCGAACCGCTGGCTCTCGGAGAAGTCGACCTGGATCACCTCGACGTCGCGCCGCTCCAGCTCCTTCACCACGGTCGGAGAGCCCGCGTTCATGACGATCTTCCCCGGCGCGAGCGTGACGCCGTTGAGCGCCAGGTCCCAGTACTCCTCCACCGGCACCTCGACGATCGTGTAGTCGCGGCGCAGGAGCTCGCGCACGAAGCCGTAGTTGACGAGATGCGGGGCGAGCAGCACCGTCCGCTCGTCGACGACCAGCATCACCATGTCCATGTGGGACGTGCCGATCGAGCCGTGGCCGATCGAGTCGTACCAGCCCGGGCTGTGGCAGACGATCAAATCGACGCCGAGGTTCGAGAGCACGAACTCGAGCTGGCGGAGGCCGTCCTCGTTCGCCACCACCGACTCGTTGAAGACGAACGTCTTCGGGTCGAGCCAGCGGCCTGCGCCCGGCTCGCAGATCCCCTTGCCGTGCACGGTCAGGTAGATGGGCACCTGGAGCGCGGCGAGCACCTGCTCCCAGATCACCTCCCGCCCACGCTGCCAGGAGCCGAGGCCGTAGCGATGCAGGATCGCGCCGCCGTGGACGACGAGGCCGGCGCCGGCCAGCGTGACGAGATTCTTGATGTAGCCGTACGCGCCGATCGCTGGCACGGGCGGCTCGATCGAGTTGACGCGCACGCCGTTGTCGGCGAGCACCTGGAAGTACTCGTCGAACTGCGCCTGCAGTCGGCCCAGGTCGGCGTTGCCCGCCGCCGAGGAGTAGTAGTACTGCCACTCGTCGGCGTACTCGGGCCGGATCTCGTTCTCGGTCGGGCGCGAGACGAGCACCTCGCGCAGGGTGCCGATCCCCTCGGCGCCCCAGCGGCGGCCCCAGATCTGCTCGACCTCGTCGTAGAAGTCGGTCTCGTGGAGCATGTAGTTCCGCAGCGGCTTGCCCGGCTCGAACCACGGCAGCGACTCGACCACGGCGCGCTCGTCGTGGGTCTCCGCCGGCCGTGGGGACGAGTACGCGAGCTCGACCGTCTCGCCGTCGGCGGTGCGCAGCCGGAACGGGACCGACTCGCGGGTGCTCGTGTCCTCGGTCGGACGGGCTTCGGTCGCCATCACGCCTCCCTCTCTCGTCGTGTCGCCACGATGGTCCGGCCCGTCGACCGTCGCGTCAACCGGTCGAGCGGACAGGGGGACTGTCCCCTGGCATGGCCGCTGCGGACACGGCCGAACGGTGTCGAAAGTGCAACATCTTCTCCACAGGTTCTCCGCCGCCGCCGCGCGCCACACACCCGGCCTTCGCCGACTCCCCGACGTAGGCTCAGGACGTGGTCGCGATCGTCGTCCCCTTCCGCGCCGGCGGCAAGACCCGGCTGCCCGAGGCGCTGCGCGAGGAGGCGGCGCTGGCGATGCTCGGGGACGTGCTGGAGGCGGCGGCCCCGGTCGGCCCGACGCACGTCGTCACGGCGGACCCCGCGGCAGCCTACGTCGCGGGCGAGCTCGGCGTCGAGGCCGTTGCCGACCCGGGCGGCGGCCAGGGCGCAGCGGTCGCTGCAGCCCTCGCCGGGCTCGCCGGCGCGGTGCTGGTCGTCAACGCCGACCTGCCGCGCGCCCGGCCGTCCGACCTGAACGCCCTCGCGCTGCCCGCGCAGGCCGGGACGCTCGCGCTGGTTCAAGCACGCGACGGGACGACCAACGCTCTGGGCCTGCCCTCGCCGTCGGCCTTCGCGCCCCTCTACGGCCCCGGCAGCGCCGCCCAGTTCCGCGCACATGCGCGCGCGCTCGGCCTCGTGCACCACGACGTCGCGCTTCGGAACCTGGAGGAGGACGTCGACACGCTCGACGACCTCGAGCGCGTCGGCCGTCGCGCCGGGCCCCGGACGCGCGCGCTCGTCGCCGCGCTCCACCCGCGCTGAGCGGGCAACGGCGCGAAGATCCGTAAAAAGCCGAGCTTTCCACGGTCCGCGCAAGCAGTACGCTCGCGCTGATGGAAGGTCAGCAGGCCGACCGCGCGTCACGGAACCTCGTCGTCGCGACCGTCGCGTTCGCGCTCTGCTTCACCGCGTGGGGGCTGCTCGCTCCGCTCGCGCGCAAGTTCGAGGACGACTGGGGCCTCTCGAGCTTCGAGACGTCGGTGATCATCGCGGTCCCGGTCGTGCTCGGCTCGATCCTGCGCATCCCGGTCGGGGCGCTGACCGACCGGATCGGCGGCCGGCGCGCGTTCGCCGGGATCATGCTCCTCTCGGCGCCGCCCGCCCTGCTCCTCGGCTACGTGGACAGCTACTGGGCGCTCGTCGCGACCGGCTTCCTGCTCGGCATCTCGGGCTCCTCGTTCGCGGCCGGCGTCCCCTTCGTCGCCGGCTGGTACGGGAAGGAGCGCCAGGGGTTCGCCGTCGGCATCTACGGGATGGGGAACATCGGCACCGCGGTCGCCGCCTTCGGGGCGCCGGCGATCGTCGAGTGGCTCGGCCGCCCGGCGCTCGGCTGGATCGTCGCCGTCGTGCTCGTGGCGGCGGCATTCGGCGTGCTGGCGGCCGCGCAGGATCCCGAGAAGCGGGGGCCGCCCGCCCGCTACGGCGACGTGCTCCGCTCCGGCTGGCCACTGTGGCGCCTCTCGCTCTTCTACTTCGTCACCTTCGGGGGCTTCGTCGCGATGGCGGTGTTCCTGCCGAAGCTGCTCAAGGACTGGTTCGACTACTCGCTCGTCGACGCGGGGTTGCGCGCAGCCGGATTCACCGTCGTCGCCACGTTCGCCCGTCCGGCCGGAGGTTGGCTCTCCGACCGCGTCGGCGCGACGGCCGTGCTGGTCGTCGCGTTCGTCGGGATCGGCGTGGACGCGGCCGCGCTCGCCGCGCTCTCGGCCGACCCGACGATCGTGCCCGTGACGATCGCGTGCCTGACGCTGGCCGCGTTCCTCGGCGCGGGGAACGGCGCCGTCTTCAAGCTCGTCCCCCACGAGTTCCCGCAGGCGACCGGCGCCGCGACGGGGATCGTCGGCGCAGCCGGCGGGCTCGGCGGCTTCTTCCCGCCGCTCGTGATGGGCGTCGTCAAGGACGTCACCGACAGCTACGCATTAGGGTTCGTGGGGCTGCTCGTGTTCTGCGCCGTCTGCCTGCTGATCGCCGTGCGCCTCTGGCGCTCGGCCCGCCCGCTCGCGGCCGCGTGACCTCCCTGCTCGACCGCAGCCGGTACTTCGGCTCGGAGCGCAGCGCCGAGGGCTGGAGCGGGCTGCTCCCGGACTCGCGCGCGTCCGAGCGGTTCTGGCGGGCGCGCTGGCAGCACGACCGCGTCGTCCGCTCCACCCACGGCGTCAACTGCACCGGCTCCTGCTCCTGGAAGATCCACGTCAAGGACGGGCTCGTCGCCTGGGAGACGCAGCAGACGGACTACCCCTCGAACGGCGCGGAGGTGCCCGAGTACGAGCCGCGAGGCTGCCCGCGCGGGGCGTCGTTCAGCTGGTACCTGTACTCCCCGATCCGCGTGCGCTTCCCGTACGTCCGCGGCGAGCTGCTCTCGCTGTTCCGGGAGGCGCGGGCGGCGACGGGGGACCCGGTCGAGGCGTGGGCGTCGATCGTGAACGACCCCGAGAAGCGGCGTTCGTACGTCTCCGCGCGCGGCAAGGGCGGGTTCGTGCGCGCCCCGTGGGACGACGTCCTCGACCTGATCGCGGCAGCGCACGTCCACACCGTCCGCACGCAGGGCCCCGACCGGATCGCCGGCTTCAGCCCGATCCCTGCGATGTCGATGGTCTCGCACGCGGCGGGCATGCGCTTCCTGTCCCTGATCGGCGGAATCAGCCTGAGCTTCTACGACTGGTACGCCGATCTGCCGCCTGCCTCGCCGCAGGTCTGGGGCGACCAGACGGACGTGCCCGAGTCGGCCGACTGGTGGAACGCCTCGTACGTGATCGTGTGGGGCACGAACATCCCGCAGACGCGGACTCCGGACGCCCACTTCCTGGTCGAGGCCCGCTACCGCGGCCAGAAGGTGGTCGTCGTCTCGCCCGACTACGCCGGGCACACGAAGTTCGCCGACCACTGGCTGCCCGCCGAGGCCGGCACCGACGGTGCGCTCGCGCTCGCGATGGCGCACGTGATCCTGCGCGAGTTCCACGTCGAGCGGACGGTGCCCTACTTCGACGAGTACGTCCGCCGCACGACCGACCTGCCGTTCCTCGTCACGCTGCGCGAGCACGGCGACGCCTGGACGGGCGACCGCTTCCTGCGCGCCTCCGACCTCGGCGTCGAGACGGCGAACCCAGAGTGGAAGGCGGTGGTGCTGGACGAGCGCACCGGCGAGCCCGCGGTTCCGAACGGCTCGATCGGGCATCGCTGGGGCGAGGAGGACGAGGGCCGCTGGAACCTGGAGCTCGGCGGCATCGAGCCGGCGCTGACGCTGCTCGGGCAGCACGACGAGCTGGTCGAGATCGACGTGCCGGACTTCCACCCGCTCAGCGGCGCCGCCGGCATCCTGCGCCGCGGCGTCCCGGCGAAGCGCGTCGGCGGGCAGCTCGTGACCACCGTCTTCGACCTGCTGGCGGCGCAGCTCGGCGTGCACCGCGACGGGCTGCCCGGCACCTGGCCCGCCGGCGACGACGACCCCGTTCCCGGCACCCCGGCCTGGCAGGAGCCGATCACGGGCGTCGACGCCGACCTCGTCCGGCGCGTCGCCCGCGAGTTCGCCCGCAACGCGGAGCGCTCGCAGGGCCGCTCGCTGATCATGATGGGCGCCGGCACCAACCACTGGTACCACTCCGACCAGATCTACCGGGCGATGCTCTCGCTCGTGCTGCTCTGCGGCTGCCAGGGCGTCAACGGCGGCGGCTGGGCCCATTACGTCGGCCAGGAGAAGGTGCGGCCGATCAGCGGCTGGTCGACCGTCGCCTTCGGGCTCGACTGGAGCCGCCCGCCCCGGCAGCAGGCGACGACCCCGTTCTGGTTCCTCGCCTCCGACCAGTTCCGGTTCCAGAAGTCGCGCGCCGACGCGCTCGCCTCGCCGCTCGGCAAGGGTGCCCTCGCGGGCATGCACGTGGCGGACTGCAACGCCCTCGCGGCTCGGCTCGGCTGGATGCCCTCGTATCCGACCTTCGACCGCAACCCGCTCGACCTCGCCGACGAGGCCGCCGCGGCGGGCGTCGAGCCGGCGGCCCACGTCGTCTCCGAGCTGCAGGCGGGACGGCTCCGCTTCGCCGCCGAGGACCCGGACGCGCCGGAGAACTGGCCGCGCGTGCTGACGCTCTGGCGGGCGAACCTGCTCGGCTCCTCGAGCAAGGGGCACGAGTACTTCCTCCGCCACGTGCTGGGCGTCGAGGACGCCGCCGTCCGCAACGAGCCGGCCGAGCCCGCGGAGCGCCCGACCGAGGTCGTCTGGCACGACGAGGCGCCCGTCGGCAAGCTCGATCTCTTCACGACGATCGACTTCCGCATGAACGGGTCGGCGCTCTACTCCGACGTCGTCCTGCCGGCAGCGACCTGGTACGAGAAGCACGACCTCTCCTCGACAGACCTGCACCCGTTCGTGCACTCCTTCAACGAGGCCGTGCCGCCGCCGTGGGAGACCCGCACGGACTTCGCGATCTTCGAGGCGCTCGCGAAGCGGTTCTCCGAGCTCGCGGCGACCCATCTCGGCACACGTACCGACGTCGTCGCGGCGCCGCTCCTGCACGACACCCCGGACGAGCTCGCGCAGCCCTTCGGCGAGGTGCGCGACTGGAAGCGGGGCGAGTGCGAGCCTGTTCCGGGCCAGACGATGCCCAAGCTCGTCGCCGTCGAGCGGGACTACGCGTCCGTCTTCGACAAGTGGCGCCGGCTCGGGCCGCTGGCGGAGAAGCTCGGCTCCGCCGCCAAGGGCGTCGCGCTGCTGCCCGACGTCGAGGTGGACGAGCTCGGTCGCCGCAACGGCCTGATCGACGGCCGGCCGAGCCTCGCGCGCGACGTCCACGTCTGCGAGACGATCCTCGCCCTCTCGGGGGTCACGAACGGCCGCCTCGCCACCCAGGGCTTCCGCGCGCTCGAGAAACGGACCGGCACGCGTCTCGCCGACATCGCCGAGGAGCACGCGGACGTGCGGATCACGTTCGGCGACACGCAGGTGCAGCCGCGCAAGGTGCTCGCCTCGCCCGAGTGGTCGGGGATGGAGTCGCGCGAGCGCCGCTATTCGCCGTTCACGATCAACGTCGAGCGCTCGGTGCCCTTCCGTACGCTCACCGGCCGCCAGCAGCTCTACCTCGACCATGCGTGGCTACTCGAGCTGGGCGAGGCGCTGCCGGTCTACCGGCCGCCGCTCAACGTCGTCGCCACGCTCGGCGAGCAGGGCTCGGGCGACCCGGGACGCAAGGAGGTGCACGTCCGCTGGCTCTCGCCGCACTCGAAGTGGTCGATCCACTCCGAGTTCCAGGACAACCTGCACATGCTGACGCTCTTCCGCGGCGGGCCGACGGTCTGGCTCTCCGTCGAGGACGCCCAGGCGATCGAGGCGGCGGACAACGACTGGCTCGAGGTCTTCAACCGCAACGGCGTGATCACGGCGCGCGCGGTCGTGTCGCACCGCGTGCCCGAGGGCGTGGCGCTCATGTACCACTCGCAGGACCGGCACGTGAACGTCCCCCGGAGCGAGCTCTCGGGTACGCGCGGCGGCACCGACAACTCGGTCACGCGCATCTCGATGAAGCCGACGCACCTCGTCGGCGGCTACGCGCAGCTCTCCTACGGCTTCAACTACTACGGGCCGACCGGCGCGCAGCGCGACGAGATCGCGGTCGTCCGCAGGCTCGAGGGCGAGGTCACGTACTGATGCAGGTCAAGGCGCAGATCGCGATGGTGATGAACCTCGACAAGTGCATCGGCTGCCACACGTGCTCGGTGACGTGCAAGAACGTGTGGACGAACCGGCGCGGCGCCGAGTACATGTGGTTCAACGACGTCGAGACCAAGCCGGGGATCGGCTACCCGCGCCGCTGGGAGGACCAGGAGCGCTGGCGCGGCGGCTGGGAGCTCGACCGGCGCGGCAGGCTGCGGCTGAAGGCCGGTGGCCCGGCGCGCAAGCTCGCGAACCTCTTCTACAACCCGCAGCTGCCGGCGCTCGAGGACTACTACGAGCCGTGGACGTACGACTACGAGCACCTCACGAGCGCGCCGCCGTCGGAGCACCAGCCGGTGGCGCGGCCGCGCTCGCAGGTGAGCGGCGAGCCCGTCGACC
>DASTPC010000163.1:0-17122 GCA_035720085.1 Gaiellaceae bacterium | reverse complement strand
GACGACTTGCTCACCGTCCCGAACCGACCACATGCGCGGACACGCGTGTGCGTCGTCGACGGCGTCCCGGAACGAGTCCTCGACGCTCGCCACGAACCGCTCCTGCCCTGGGCGGACACGAAGGGCGAGCACCGCCGCTCGGTCGCTCTCGCTGGCGATGTCGCGCAGCTCCACTGCTCGCCGAACGGCACCTCGAACACGTTCGTCGCCGACGCCCACGACTGCCTCCCTTCGCGCGGTGGGTTTCCAGTCGAGCGCCGTAAGCGATAGCGCATCTCGGCGGAGTTTGGGCGCCGGAGGAACGGAAAGAGGACGGACCGTGGCCGCGACCGAGCGCGGTTCGCCGTGCCGCACTGCGTGGGCGTAGGCCGAGCCGCGAGAGGAGGGATCAGAGGGATGAACGCGACTCCGGAACCGACGAACAGGACCGACTACGAGGTGGTCGTGATCGGGGCGGGCCAGGCCGGCCTCGCGATCGCCTATCTCCTCGCCGAGCAGGGTCGCCGCTTCACCATCCTCGAGGCCGCGGACTCGGTCGGCGCGGCCTGGCGGGAGCGCTGGGACTCGCTCGTCCTCTTCACCCCGCGGCGCTACGACGCGCTTCCGGGGTCGGACTTCCCCGGCGACCCCGACGGCTACCCGACCCGCGACGAGGTGATCGCCTACCTCGAGCGCTACGCCGAGATGTTCGAGCTGCCGGTCGACCTGGCCAGCGGCGTTCGCTCGCTGACGGTCGAGGACGGCAGGCTCGCGGTCGAGGTCGACGGCGGCAGGCGGTTCCTCGCCGACAACGTCGTGGTCGCGACGGGCCCGTTCCAGGTTCCCCGCCTCCCGGAGCTCGCCGGCGCGCTGGCGCCGGAGGTGTTCCAGACCCACAGCACCGGCTACGCGCGCCCGCAGGACGTGCCGCCAGGGCGCGTGCTCGTCGTCGGCGGCGGGAACACGGGCTACCAGATCGCGAAGGAGCTCGCCGCGACCCACGACGTGACGCTCGCCGTCGGCTCCAGCCAGAAGCCGCTGCCCCAGCGGCTGCTCGGCCGCGACCTGTTCTGGTGGCTGACGAAGACGGGCCTGATCTACAAGACCGTCGACTCCCGGATCGGCCGGCGCGTGCAGCGCCGCGACACCCTGATCGGGTCGAGCCCGCGCCAGCTGCGGAAGCGCTACGACATCCAGGTGAGGCCGCGCGTCGTCGGCGCCTCCGGGCGCACGGTCACGTTCGCCGACGGCGGCGAGCTCGAGGTGGACGCGGTGATCTGGGCGACGGGTTACCGGCCGGACTTCTCCTGGATCGACGCACCGGTGTTCGCCGCCGACGGGAGCCTGCAGCACCGGCGCGGCGTCACCGACGTCCCGGGCCTCTTCTTCCTCGGCCTCACCTGGCAGCACACGCGCGGCTCGGCGCTGCTCGGCTGGGTCGCAGACGACGCGGAGTTCATCTCGGGCCGGATCGCCGCCCGGCTCGACGACGCGGCCGAGCCGCAGAGCGTCCAGACTCGGCTCGCCACGGAAAGGAGCCAGACATGAGCCGGCACGACAGCGTTTTCCCCACCGCCACGGAGGGCCTGCCCGGCGCGATCCCGTCCAGCGTCGTCGACCTGGGCGACGGCAAGGAGCTGGAGCTGCGGATCGCCCCGGTCGCGAAGCGGCTCGGCGACGCGACGGTACGCATGCTCGCCTACAACGGCTCGATCCCGGGCCCGACGCTCCAGGCCCCCGAGGGCGCGCAGGTCGTCGTGGAGGTCGTCAACGAGGGCGACCTGGACGCGACCGTCCACTGGCACGGGCTGCGGCTCGACAACCGCTACGACGGCACGCACCAGACGCAGGCGCCGATCCCGGTCGGCGGGACGTTCACGTACCGGCTCGACCTTCCCGACCCGGGGGTCTACTGGTACCACCCGCACATCCGCGAGGACTACGGCCAGGAGCTCGGCCTCTACGGGAACATCCTCGTCGTCCCGGCCGACCCGGAGTACTGGCCGCCCGCGCACCGCGAGCTGCTCCTGACGCTCGACGACGTCCTGCTCGAGGACGGCAAGATCGCCCCCTTCGACCGCTCGGAGACCAACTACGCCGCGATGGGACGCTTCGGCAACGTCCTGCTCGTCGGGGGCGAGCCGGAGCTGTCGTTGAGCGCGAAGCCGGGCGAGGTCGTCCGCCTCTACCTGACGAACACCGCGAACACGCGGGTCTTCAAGGTCGCCCTGCCCGGGGCGCGCCTGAAGCTCGTCGGTGGCGACAGCGGCCGCGTCGAGCACGAGGAGCTCGTGGAGTCGGTCGTCCTGGCCCCCTCGGAGCGCGCCGTCGTCGACGTCCTCTTCGGGCAGCCGGGCGAGCTGACGCTCGAGCACCGCACGCCGGAGCGGACATACACGCTCGCGACGATCGACGTCGGTGGCGAGCCCGCGGAGCCGTCGCTCACCGAACAGTTCGGCGCCCTCCGCCACAACGCGGAGTGGGCGGCCGAGCGCGAGCGCCTGGCGCCCTACCTCGACGCGCCGCCCGACAAGACGGTCGCGTTCGTGGCCGAGATGGACCTGGAGGCACCGGAGGGTCCCGTCGTCTACGTCTGCCCGATGCACCCCGAGGTCGTGAGCGAGACCGCCGACCGCTGCCCGCAGTGCGGCATGAAGCTGGTGGCCGTCGCGGCGTCGCGCACCTACGTCTGCCCGATGCACCCGGAGGTGACGAGCGGGGAACCGGGGCACTGCCCCACCTGCGGGATGAAACTGCTGCCCGCCGAGCTGGTCGCCCAGGCCTCGGCGCACGGGCACGAGCACGAAGGGCACGAGCACCAGCACGAGCACCATGAGCACCACGCCCACCAGCACGAGGGGCACGAGCACGAGGCCCACGACCACGAGGAGCATGGGCACCACGGCCACGGGCATTCGACCGCCGGCGGCATCGAGTGGGAGGACGACATGGTCGACGTCAACCGGCTGACGACGCCGGCGAACATGCACTGGAACGTCGTCGACCGCGAGACCGGCGCCGTCAACCACGAGATCGACTGGCGCTTCCGGGTCGGCGACCGCGTGAAGCTGCGGCTCGTGAACGAGCTCGACTCCGACCATCCGATGCACCACCCCTTCCACATCCACGGCGCCGGGCGGTTCGTCGTCCTCGCTCGCGACGGCGAGCCGGAGCGGAACCTCGTCTGGAAGGACACCGTGCTCGTCCGCACGGGGGAGACCGTCGACATCCTGCTCGACGTCACGCACCCGGGCACCTGGATGGCGCACTGCCACATCGCCGAGCACCACGAAAGCGGGATGATGTTCAACTTCCGCGTCGACCCGGCGGACACGAGCCGCTAAGCGTTCGAGCCCGGCCGCCGGCCCGGGCGATACCGGGCCGGCGGCGCAAGCGGCGGGAGAGCCTCGCGTCAGCCCGCGTGGGCGGGAACCGCCTCGGCGGGCTCGGCGGCGATAGCCGGCAGCTGCCGCCCCGCGCCCTCGAGGACGACCTTCAGCGCGTTCGTCTCGGCGGCAGCCGAGAACACGTCGTAGGCCTCGATCGTCTCCCCGAGCGGGAACCGGTGCGTCGCGAAGGGGGTCGGGTCGAGCCGCCCGCTCGCGATCAGCTTCAGCAGTTTCGGCGTCGTGAACGTGTCCACGAGGCCCGTCGTGATCAGCACGTCCTTGATCCAGAGCTTCTCGAGGTGAAGCGTGGCGGGATGCCCGTGGACGCCGACGTTGGCCACGCGGCCGCCCGGCCGCACCAGCTCGGCGCACAGCTCGAACGTCGCGGGCATGCCGACCGCCTCGATCGCGACGTCGGCGCCCAGCCCGTCGGTGAGCTCCAGGACGCGCCCGATCGGGTCGACGGAGCCGTTGTTCACGACGACGTCGGCGCCGAAGTCGAGCGCCCGCCCGAGCCGCGCGTCGGCGAGGTCGACGGCGACGATCGTCCCGGGCGTGTGCAGCTTCGCCGTCATGATCGCGGCGAGCCCGATCGGGCCCGCGCCGACGACCACGACGGTGTCGCCCGGCTCGACCCGGCCGTTGAGAATGCCGACCTCGTAAGCCGTGGGCATGATGTCCGCGAGGAACAGCACCTGCTCGTCGGTGAGCTGCTCGGGCAGCTTGTAGACGGACGTGTCGGCGAACGGCACGCGCGCGTACTCGGCCTGCAGGCCGTCGATCAGGTGGCCGAAGATCCAGCCGCCGCCACCCAGACAGAGGCCGTAGTGGCCCTCCTTGCAGAACCGGCAGCGCCCGCAGGCCGTGATGCACGAGACGAGGACGCGGTCGCCCTCGGCGAGCGTGGTCACGGCGCCGCCCGTGGCGACGACGGTGCCGACCGCCTCGTGTCCGAGCACCGTGCCCGGCTTCACCTCGGGCACGTCGCCCTTGAGGATGTGCAGGTCGGTGCCGCAGATGGTCGAGGAGTCGATCCGGACGACGACGTCGGTCGGCTCGTCGACCGTCGGGTCGGGGACGCTCTCCCAGCGGCGCTCGCCCGGCCCGTGGTAGACGAGGGCCTTCATGGCGATTCTCCTTTCGGTCGCTTGCCGTCAGCCTGCGCCACGGACCCGCCGGCGGCATCGTCAGCGCCGCTGATCCGGCTGCGGGTTCCCCGCACGGAATGCGGCGCGGGCGACCGGCCTACTGCGCAGTGCCTGCGAAGAGGTCGAAGTCGCCGGCCAGCACACTGTCCAGGCGGCCGGTGCGGTAGCCGCGGACGGCGTCGCGGACGAGCGAGCTCGGCTCCGAGCGATAGCGGCGGACGACCTGCGCCGGGACCGCTGCGTCCGCGAACGCCTCGCGCCCCTGGAGGAGCAGCGCGTCCGGCGCCGTGCGGTCGGCGGGCTTGCAGGCGGCGAGCTGCACACCGACGGTCACGCGCTCCACGGACCGCCCCTCGCGGCCGCGCGCATCGGGCACCTCGAGCACGTGCAGGCCGGCCTCGGGAGGCAGGATCACCCCGCAGCCGAGCCCGCCCACGTGCAGGAGCGCCTCGAGCCCGGCGCGCTCGAGCACCCGCGCGTGCATCCCGCGCCGTCCGGCCCAGCCGAGGTACATCTCGACGAGCTGGGCGAGGAAGGCCTGCTCCTCGTCGTCGCCGCGCTCCTGCGTGCCGACCACGCGCAGGCGCAGGAACAGCTCGTAGGGCGCCGCCGTGTCGATCCCGTCGAGGGCGCTCGCCAGCGCGTACAGCCGGCCGGCGAGCAGCCCGGCGAGCTCGCCGTCCCCGTTCGCACCGTCCCCGTCCCCGCGCTGCAGCCGGCTCCGCAGGCGGTCGCCGAGGCTCGACGCGGTCGCGCACGCGGCCTGGAAGCGGTCGAGGTACTCGATCTCGGCAAGCACCGCATGGCGGCCCTCGCGCTCCCAGAACCCGCGCGCCGAGACCTGGTCGAGCAGCACGTGCTTGCGCTCGACCAGCTCGTTGCGCAGCCGCCCCTCGACCTCGCCGAGCTCGGCGAGCAAGTGCCGCTGCGCGGGCACGGGGTAGCGGCCGCTGCGGAGCAGCGCGCGCAGGTCGGGAGCCGCGAGCGTGGCGGGCGGCTCGGCCGCCTCCCCGGCCGCAGCGGGCGGCTCCTCCTCGTCGAGCCCGACGAAGCGCACCTCGAGCTCCCCGTTCCGGGCGGTGACGAACAGGAACTGATCGCCCTGCGGCGACTCGGCCACCACCATCGCGCGGGCGAGCGGCGTCAGCAGGTGCTTCTCGACCGCACGCTTCAGCGGGCGCGCGCCGAGTGTCGGGCTGAAGCCCTCCTCGAGCAGGAACGCCGCCGCGCGCTCGTCGACCTCGACCGCCCACGGCTTGCCCCGGATGCCGCGGCGCCGCAGCACGTCCTCGAGCTCCTTCTGGAGCAGCTCGCGCATCTCGGCCCGGCCGAACGGCCGGAAGACGATCACGCGGTCGATCCGGTTCAGGAACTCGGGCCGGAACGCCCGCGCGAGCGCCCGTTCGACCTCTCCCGGGCTGAAGGGGTGTCCGGCGCCCGAGAAGCCGAGCCCCGGCCCGGCCTGCAGCGCCGAGCCGACGTTCGAGGTGAGGATGACGATGCAGCGCCGGAAGTCGGTTGTGCGGCCGGTGCGGTCGGTGAGACGGCCGTCGTCGAAGACCTGCAGGAACAGGTCCCAGATCGGCTCCGCCGCCTTCTCGAACTCGTCCAGCAGGACAACCGAGAACGGATCCTTGCGGACGGCCGCGATCAGCGGAGCCCCGGCGTCCTCGACGCTCGTGTCGGCGAGCAGCCGCTCGAGCGAGTCCGGTGTCTGGTACTCGCTCATGTCGATCCGCACCAGCCGGTGCTGCGACCCGAACATGAACTCGGCGAGCGTCTTCGCCAGCTCCGTCTTGCCGGTGCCGGTCGGGCCGACGAAGAGGAAGACGCCGAGCGGGCGTGTGGGGTCGGTCAGGCCCGACTTGACGAGCGCGATCCTGTCGACGACGGTCGCGACCGCCTCCTCTTGCCCGAGCACGCGCTCGGCGAAGAAGGCGGAGACCTCGCCCAGGTCGAGCGGCCGCGAGGCGTCGAGCAGCGCGAGCGGGAGCCCCGAGAGCGCGGCCATCGACGAGAGCACGTCCCCCGCGTCGAAGGTCGCTGCTTCCCGCTCGCGCGCGTCCTCGACCGTCGCCTCGAGCAGGCGCAGCGCGCCTCCGGGCTGCGCCACGCCGGGCAGGAACTGCTGGGCGAGCTCGTAGGCCTCTGCGAGCACCGCCCGGTCGGTGGTCACGTCGCCTCCGCTCTCGAGCGCGTGCTCGAGCACGCGCACGGTCTCGGCCTCCGTCGACGGCCGCAGCCGCAGCGCGCGGAACGCCGACTGGACGCGCGGACGCTTGGCCGCGAGCAGCTCGTAGTTGGCAGGGGTGATCTCGGCGACGATGCGGATCGTGCCGGCCTCGACGTGCGGCAGCAGCGCGTCGAGCAGCCCGGTCGGGTGGTTCGAGTAGGTGCCCGCGTAGAGCGCCTCCTCGAAGGACGGGAACACCCAGACGGCGTGGCGGCCGTGCAGGCGCTGGACGAGGTCCTCCACGCGTCCCTCCAGCTGCCCGACGTACATCGCGTCCGCGTTGATCTGGGTAGCGCCGGCCTCGAACACGACCCAGCCCTCGGGCAGCTGCTCGAGCGCCGCCCGTGCGAGCGCGGTCTTGCCGACGCCGTGCTCGCCGACCAGGACGACCGAGCGCGGCGGCATCTCGCCGAGCGAGGCGACGATCTCCTCGGCCACCTCGCCGCGACGCCCCTCGACCAGCGCCGGCGCCTGCCCGTCCTGGAACGGCCGTGACCAGAGCTTCACGTAGCGGCCGACCTCGCCGAAGTCGAGCGCGTTCTCGAGCCACTCCCTGAAGGCCTCCTCGACGCCCGGAGGAAGCTCGTAGAGCTCGACGAGCCCCTGGATCTCCTCGACCAGCGACAGGGGCACGTGCCGGCGCAGCAGCTCGCCGTCCACCGTCTCCAGCCCCGCCTCCACGCGGGCCGTGATCAGCGCGACGAGATCCTGCTCCAGGACGTCGTCGCTCTTGGCAAGGGCGTTGCCGATCACCTCGCCGGGCGCCCGCTCGAGCGAGAGGAGGAGCATCCCGGCGAGGTCCCACGGCGCCGACGGCAGCCGCCGCACTGCCATCAGGAGCCACCGGTCGGGGACGTCGTCGCGCTCGGCGAGGACCGGCAGCGTCAGCCGCGCCACCCAGGGGTCGTGCCCCCCTCCGAGCGAGACGAGCGACTCCGTCGGAAGCTCGAGCGACCGGACGCGCGCCAGCGAGCGGGCGAAGACGTCGTCCTGCAGCAGCACGTCCCGGTTCTGGGCTCCGTCCTCGAAGCGCAGCGCCACGCGCTCCGCCTCCGTCCGCAGCGCCCGCCGCTGCTCGTCCGTCAGGTCGCGCCCGCCCGAGAGCCGCGACGCCGTCGTCCCGCCCGCGCCGGTCACCAAGCCCCGGCGGGCGTCGCGCCAGAGCCGTCCGAGCTTGAGCAGCTTCACGCCGAGCCAGCAGATCCCGATCGCCGCCAGGCCGTAGACGAGGAGCCCGACGACGCTTGCCACCGGCGTCACGCGCGCAGCCTACCGCCGTCTCTGGACCGTGTCGCGAGCCAGGCCTGCCAGCGTCCCGCCCCGGCGGTAGCGGCGCCCGCCCAGGATCTGCAGGCGCGCGTACAGCCAGAGCACCGGGAGCACGGCCAGCACGAGCGGCACCAGCACGTCGTAGAGGAGCGCGCTCGCGGTGCGGAGGCCGCGCACGTCCGGCTTCACGTAGAGAAACGCCGCCAGGCCGGCTGCGACGACGACGATGGCGACCCACGGGACAGGCACCGTGGCGCCCCACGCGAGCGCGACCAGCAGGCCGAGGGCGAGGGCGACCGCGAGGAGCAGCGCTGCGACGACGGCCCACATCGCGACCCGCGGCAGGAGCCGCAGGGACTTGAAGAACCGCTGCCGCGAGACCCGGAGCCGGCGCAGGTAGGCGGGCGGCGGCGCGGCGAGAAACGGCTCCGCAGCCGCAAAGCTCCAGCCGCCAGGAGCGGGCAGCGGCCCGTCCGAGAACAGCCGGCACAGGGAGGGCGACTCGGCGGCTCGCACCGAGCAGATCCGGTAGCCGTCGCACTCGAGCGACGCGCTCTCGACCTCCGAGAACGCGTCGAGGTCGGTCCGCATCTGCGCGAGCAGGCGCTGGACGCCCGGGTCGACGCCCGACTCGGCCGCCCGCACGCTCGGAACGGCCTCCGAGACGGCCGTGCAGTCGGCGCCGTCCGGGGACGGAGCCAGGGTGACCGCGGGAACGCCCGTGAGCAGGTGGACGAACAGCGTGCGGTCGTCGCCGCGCTCGAGCGCCCGCAGCATGCGCTGCTCGCGGTTCTGGTCGCCCTGGATCGACGACGCGCGGCCGAGGACGTCCGGGATGCGCGCCGAGAGCTGCGGCAGGTCGTTGAGCTGGCCCGAGCCGTCGCTGACGACGACGTGCGTGCAGCCGCGCTCGAGCAGCCCCTCGACACCCTGGTTGTCGTGCGCGCCGCCGTCCAGGAAGAGCAGGTCCCAGTCCGGCCCCGCCGAGTCGACCTCGTGGCGGTAGAGGCGTCGGAGCATCGTCGGCTGGAACCCGCCCGGGAAGCACGCGGACGAGGCGACCGCGCGCCCGAGCGTGACCTCGCGCCGCAGCGGGAAGCGGTCGTAGCGGGCGCGCGCCAGCCGCGTGTTCTTGTCCACGTCCTCGCTGACCAGGTCGGCGAGCTCGGGCTCGCCCATCTTCGTCGCCTCGAAGCGCCAGCTGTGCCCGGTGTTCAGGGTGGTCGCGTTCAGGAGCAGGATCGGGACCGGGGCGCCGCGGGCGTCGTTCTCCGGCCCTTCCGGGTCGAATCGCTCGCCGCCGTCGTGGCCGAGCGGCCGGACGAGCAGGTCCGTCATCCGCAGCGGCTCCGGGGCCGGGCCCGGTGGCACCGGGACGCCGGCGGGGACGTCGTGCCAGGCGGGCCGGTAGAGCCGGCGCTCGTAGACCAGGCCGGCGAGGTCGGTGCGGGAGTAGTCGCGCCGGCAGAGGCGCAGGTTGGCGGTGTAGCTCGCGAAGCAGCTGCCGCGGACCGTGTCTGCGACGCCCTCGACGTAGCGTGCCTCGAGCTTGCGGACGAGCTCGCGGTAGTGCTCGTCGGTGATCTCGGCGTCCGGGACGTTCTCGAGCAGGTTCTTCACGAGCAGGTAGTAGAGGGCGCCGACGATCGACCCACCGGAGACCGTCGAGAGCACGCGCACGCGCCGTAAGAGCCCGAGCTCACTCAGCCGGGCGAGCACGCCGACGTGGAAGAAGGCGGCGCGGTGGCCGCCGCCCGAGAGCGCGAGCCCGAGCCGGTGCTCGGCCGTGCTGCTGTGGGCCACGGAGCTCCTTCCTTCCGACGGACGGCCCGCCAGTCTACGCGGCGGACTGCACGAATCCCGGCGCGCGGCGACCGCGCGCAGCGGCGAATCACTCGACTCAGGGGGGCACTCCCCCCTGGCGGGGGAGTGCGGCCGGAGAGCCGGGATCGCACCCTTCGCCTGCGATGCGAATGCGGCCCGTCGTCCTACTCACGCTGCTCGCGGCGATGCTCCTGCCTGGCACGGCCAGCGCGTCCGAGCTGATCGACCGGAACGCCTCGGACGTCGAGCTGAAGGTGAACGGGATCGGCGAGGCGTTGCTCTCCTACACCAAGGCGGGCAAGCGCAAGCACGTGCTCGTCTGGGGCGCCGTCAACGCGCTCCCGCCCACGCCCGGCCGGCCGCAGGTCTCGTTCAAGCTCGACTACGCCGGCGGCTGGGGCAAGTACCGGCGCGCGCTCGCCTCGACGTTCAGGAGCGCCTGTGGCCCGTACACGGGCCCGGCGCTGGCGTGGTTCGTGACGGCGTGCACTGCGCCCGACGGCTCGCACTGGGCCGTCCAGGCGTGGCAGCGGGCGCTGCCGAACTACGGCGTGCCGGCGAGCGCCGAGAGGTCGGTGTGGGAGCTGCGGCTCTCGCACTGGACCGGCGAGCTGCCGGTGCTGAGCGTCAACCCGAACTGGGCGTATCGCCGCTTCGACCACATCTTCGGCAGCTTCACCTACAAGGGCGTCCCGGTGCACGGCTTCAAGTCGACGCCGCAAGGCGTGCCGCTCGACACGTACGGGCGGAACCTCTACGTCGACACGTTCAACTCGGCGTACGGATCGGGCTGGAAGCGTGAGAACTCGTTCCTGATGCACAGGGGCAACGGCAAGTTCTGCTACGGCTTCTACCGCCACGGCTCGCGCCCGGCCGGGATGGGGACGAAGTACCGCGCCACGATCATCGGGCCGGGCGTGACCCCGGACGTGATGTGGGAGGGCAAGCCGCTCGGCGCCTACGACAAGGCCCGCGACCTCGGCCTCCACGAGCAGCAGCGCAGCTTCTTCGCCGGCGACGGCCTCTGCAAGCCCGTCTGAGCGCCCGAGCGTCGGCATAGGATGGCCGGGTGGACGACGGGCCCGGGCTGCGGGAGCTGATGCGCCGGGTCCCCTCGCCGGTGGCGGTCGTCACGGTCGAGGCGGGCGGGCGCGCGCTCGGCCTCACAGTCGAGACGCTCGTCACGCTCTCGCTCGACCCGCCGCTCGTCGGCGTGGCCGTCTCGCGGCAGGCGGCGCTGCACGAGCTGCTGCGCGAGGCGGGCGCGTTCGCGGCGTCGCTGCTCGCCGAGGGCCAGCAGCCGCTCGCGCAGCACTTCGCGCGCGGGGTGCCGCCGATCGCGCTCTGGGAGGGGATCGACGTCGTCGGCGGGCGCGGGGACGGCCCGCCGCTGCTCGCCGGCGCCCTCGGCTGGCTCGAGGCGTCGCTGTCGGGCGAGACGCCGGCGGGCACGCACACGCTCTTCGTCGGCGAGGTCGCGCGGGTGGTGCTCGGGGCGGGCGAGCGCGGGCTCGTCCGTGCCCGCGGGGCGTGGCTCGCCGCGTGATCGAGGCCGTCGTCTTCGACCTCGACGGGGTCGTGGTCGACTCGGAGCACGTGTGGGACGAGGTGCGCGAGCAGCTTGCGCGTGAGCGCGGCGGTCGCTGGCATGACCGGGCGCAGGCGGACATGATGGGCATGAGCTCGCCGGAGTGGTCGGCCTACATGCACGACGTGATCGGGCTCCCGGAGAGCCCCGAGGCGATCAACGCCGAGGTGGTCGAGCGGCTGCTCGAGCGCTACCGCCACGGGTTGCCGCTCGTCGACGGCGCCGTCGCGGCCGTCCGGCGGCTCGCGGGCGACTTCGTCCTCGGCGTCGCGTCGTCCTCGAACCGGCCTGTCATCGACGCCGTGCTTCGCGAGGCCGGGATCGCCTCGCTCTTCGCGGCGACCGTCTCCTCGGAGGAGGTCGCGAGCGGCAAGCCCGCGCCGGACGTCTACCTCGAGGCGTCGCGGCGGCTCGGCGTCGCGCCGGCGCGCGCCGCCGCGGTCGAGGACTCCTCGAACGGCCTGCGCGCCGCGCATGCGGCCGGGCTGCGGGTGCTGGCGTACCCGAACCGCCGCTACCCGCCTGCGCCAGACGCGCTGGCCCTCGCCGACGTCATGCTGAGCTCGCTCGACGAGTTGACCGTTTCAGCCGTGTCCGGAAGCGGCTAGTCCCGGGCCACCGGCCTCCTCCCCACGCTCTCGAGCGTACCGCCGAAATCCGCACGGGTGGGAGACGGGAGCGTGCCGGATCTGTGTCAGGTTCTCCCCGGCCGGACCGGCCGCTCGGGACACGTCTCCGCAGGACGCGTCCGGGGTCTGACCCCGGACGCCTCCCCGGCGGACAGGTCCGAACGGCACCGAAAGCGTGTCAATGCGTCCACAGGCGCTCGGCGCGCGCGACGACGCTCAGCCGTCGCCGCGACCGATCACGACGCAGCCGTTGTGGCCGCCGAGCCCCATCGCGTTCGAGACGGCGACGTCGACCTCGACGCGCCGCGCCTCGTTCGGCACGTAGTCGAGATCGCACTCCGGATCGGGCGTCCGGTAGTTGATCGTCGGCGGGAGGACGCCGTGGTGCAGCGCAAGCGCGCACATCATCGCCTCGATCGCCCCGGCGGCGCCGAAGCAGTGGCCGGTGACGGACTTCGTCGAGGAGACGGCGAGCCGGTCGGCATGCGCGCCGAACACCTGCCGGATCGCCCTCGTCTCGGCCAGGTCGCCGAGCGGCGTGGAGGTGCCGTGCGCGTTGACGTAGCCGACGCGCTCCGGCGCGACGCCCGCCCTGGCGAGCGCCGAGCGCATCATCTTCGCCACGCCGAGCGCCTCGGGCTCCGGTTGCGCCATGTGGTGCGCGTCGTTCGAGGCGCCGTAGGAGAGCACCTCGGCGTAGACGCGCGCACCGCGAGCACGGGCCCGCTCGAGCTCCTCGATCACGAGCACGCACGCTCCCTCGCCCATCACGAAGCCGGCCCGGGTGGCATCGAAGGGGCGCGACGCGCGCGTGGGCTCCTCCTCCTCGGCGACGAGCCCCCGCATGGCGCAGAACCCGGCCAGGATCAGCGGGTGCATGCACGATTCGGTGCCGCCGGCGAGGACGACGTCCGCGTCACCGCGCTTGACCGTCTCCGCCGCCTCGCCGACGGCATGCGAGCCGGTCGCGCAGGCCGACACCGGCGCGTAGTTCGGGCCGCTCAGGCCGAGAGAGATCGCGATCTGGCCACTGGCCGAGTCGACCAGCACGTTCGGCAGGAAGTGCGGCGAGACCCGGTCGGGGCCCCGCTCGAGCAGCGTCTCGTGGTTCGCGAGGATCCCGGGAACGCCGCCGATCGCCGACCCGACGAGGATGCCGACGCGGGACGCGTCGAACTCCTCGATGCCGGCATCCGCCCACGCCTCCGTGGCGGCGCCGACGGCGAGCAGCACGTTGCGCTCCAGCCGCCGAGCGTCCTTGGGCGGGACGAGCCGGCTCGGGTCGAAGCCCTTGACCTCGGCCGCGATCCGGACGGGGAAGCCGCTCGCGTCGAAGGTCTCGATGAAGCCGACGCCGCTCCGGCCCGCGACGGCCGCCTCCCAGGTCGAGGGGACGTCGTTTCCGATCGGGGTGATAGCCCCGAGACCCGTGATCACCGCGCGGCGCATGGAGCGAGGAGCGTAGTAGCTTGCCGGGATGGCCAGGAGACGAAGCGCCGAGCCGCCGGTGCGGCCGGCCGGGCTCGACGCCGCCGTGCCGTTCCCGCCGATGGAGGCGGAGCTCGTCCGCGAGCTGCCGGACGGCGGCGGCTGGCAGTACGAGCCGAAATGGGACGGCTTCCGCGGGCTGCTCGAGAACACCGACGGCGAGCTGCACCTGTGGTCGCGGAACGGCCGGCCGCTGCTCCGCTACTTCCCCGAGCTGCAGCCACTCGGGGAGCTGCTGCCGCCGAGCTCGGCGCTCGACGGCGAGATCGTGATCGCCCGCGACGGCGTCCTCGACTTCGACGCGATGCAGACGCGCCTGCACCCCGCGGAGAGCCGCGTGCGGAAGCTGGCAGCCGAGATCCCGGCCGACTTCGTGGCGTTCGACGTGCTCGTCTGGGCGGGCGCCGAGACGTGGCGGGAGCCACTCTCCGCCCGGCGCGCCGCGCTGGAGCGCGACGCTGCCGCGTTCCGCCTCTCCCCCGTGACGGACGACCGCGGCCTCGCGGAGGAGTGGCTCGAGGCGCTCGAGACCGCCGGGCTCGACGGCGTCGTCGGCAAGCGCCTCGACAGCGCCTACCTGCCCGGCTCCCGCGATGCGGTCGTGAAGGTGAAGCCGGAGCGGACGGCCGACTGCGTCGTCGTCGGCCTGCGCTGGAAGGAGCGGCCGAGCCGGATCGCGACGCTTCTGCTCGGCCTCTACGGCGAGGACGGCGAGCTCGACTACGTCGGCTCCGCCGCGGTCGCCCCCGTGCGACACGACGAGATCGCCACGCAGGTGCTGCCGCTGCTCGTGGACGCACCCGACCGCCGCTTCTCGGAGCCGAACCGCTGGGGCGGCGGCGAGCTCGAGGAGTCTCCGCTGCGGCCCGAGCTCGTCGCCGAGGTGCGCTACGACAAGGTGCAGGGCAACCGGTTGCGGCACGGGACGAAGCTGCTTCGCTTCCGGCCGGACAAGGACCCGCGCGACTGCACGTGGCGCGAGCTGCGGCCCCTGCCCGGCCCGAACGACCTCACCGTCGAGGCGCTGCTCCGCTGAGGCGCCTCAGCGGCTGAGGCCGATCAGCCCGCCGCCGACGACTACGAGCGCCGCCGCGGCGACGAGCCGAGAGCCAACCGCCTCGCTGCGCCCCAGGACGACGGCGGCGATCGCCACCGTCCAGAGGGGCTGCGTCCCGGCGAGGGGGGCGACCGTCGTGACCGGGCCGGCGTCGTACGCGGAGACGAGGACGAGGTACGCGGAGGCGAACGCGATCCCGGTCGGCACCATCGGCCGCAGCGCCCGCCGGACCTCCCGCGGCCGCCCGCGACGCCGGAGGGCGAGGTAGAGGGCGATCGCCGCGGCGCCGCCGACGAGCGAGGCGGCGCCGGCGTGCAGTGACGGCACGTCGACGTCCCGCACGACCGCGCGGACGACGTTGTCGCGGAGCGCGAAGAGGACCGCGCAGACGGCTGCGAGCACCAGCCCGAGCACGCGGACGTGGGCCGGCCTGGTCCGCTCGCCCGCCAGCACGACCGCGCCGAGGACGACGAGCGTCGTTCCCGCCAGCACGGCCGCCTCGAGCGGCTCGTCGAGGAGCGCCGCGGCGAGGAGCACGGACAGGAGCGGCGCCGTCCCGATCACGACGGCAGGGCGGGACGCGCCGGCGAGCTGGATCGAGCGCTGGTAGATCAGGATCGAGACGCCGGGCACGACGACGCCCGCCGCCGTGAAGGGCCAGAGCGCGCCCACGTCGGGCGCCTCCGGCGCGGCCAGCGCCGCGACGCCGACCGCGACGGCCGCGGCGACGAGCAGCGTCGCCATCGCGCCGGCCTGGGCGTCGGGAGCGCGCCGCTGGCCGACCCGGATCGCCACCGAGTACGCGGCGAAGAGCACGGCGGCGAGCAGCGCGAGGACGACGTCCATCGCGCAGTTCTACTCGGCTGCGGCCGGCGGCGCCTGGAGCCCTGCCGCCTACGCCTCTTCGGTGCGGCGGCGCCCGCCGAGGCGCCCCAGGAGGCGCCTGAGCGGGGCGAGCAGCGCCGCCAGCACCAGGCGGCCGCCCGAGACCGGAGCGCTCTGCGCAGCGACGGCCGCGCCGGCGGCCTCCGGTTCGGCCTCGAGCTGCGCGCGCAGGCAGTCGGCGAAGCGGGCGACGAGTTGGGTGGTGACGTCCTGGACGATCCCGCGGCCGTACTGGGCGACCTTCCCCGAGAGGTTCAGGTCGGTGGCGACGTCGACGCGCGTGCCGCCTTCGATCGAGGTCAGCGTCGACTCGATCGTCGCCTGGGCGGAGCCGCGACCGCGCGTCTCGCGCGCGTTCGCGGAGAGCAGCACCCGGCCCGCCTGCTCGTCCGCCGCCTCGCGGCACACGTCCGTTGCGAACGTGAGCGCGATCGGCCCGAGCTTGACGCTCATCGACGCCTTCCAGTTCGACTCGTCCACCTCCTCGACGAGCGTCGCGCCCGGCATGCAGGGGACGACGCGCGGGACGTCCAGCAGCAGCTCCCAGGCGGCGCTGCGGTCGGCGGGAACCTCGAACGAGCTCTCGATGCGCACGTGGCTCTCCTCTCAGGCGGCCGCCGCGTCCAGGGTGCGCACCGCGGTGAGGAGCTCGCGGGCGCCGCGGACGAGCAGCGAGTCGACCGTGACGGCGATGTAGGTGGCGCCGCGCTCGCGCCAGCGGCGCGCCTCCTCCAGGTCGGGCACGAGCACGCCGAGCGCGGGCGCGGCGCCCGCCACGGCGCGGGCGATCGCGTCGAACGCCTCCTGGACGGAGGGGTGCGACGCCCGACCCGGCACGCCTAGCGCCTGCGAGAGGTCGGTCGGGCCGACGAAGACGACGTCGACGTCGTCCACGGCGGCGATCTCGTCCACCCGCTCGAGCGCCTCGCGCGTCTCGATCTGGATCACGACCAGCGTCTCGTCGTTCGCCCGGGCGACGTAGTCGGCGAGCGGCTCCTCCTGGCCGTAGGAGGCCGCCCGGACGCCGGCGAGCCCCCGCGCCCCGCGCGGCCAGTACTTGACCGCGCGCACGGCGGCGTCGGCGTCCTCGGGCGAGGAGGCGAGCGGCACGTGGACGCCGAGCGCGCCGGTGTCCAGGAAGCGCAGGATCACCGGCGGCTCGTTCGCGGGCACGCGCACGAGCGGCGTGACGCCCCGTACCTCCGCCGCGCGGACGAGGTTCTCGCAGTCCCGCGGCTCCATCGTCCCGTGCTCGCCGTCGAGGACGAGGAAGTCGAAGCCCTGCAGCGCGACGAGCTCCACGAGGCCCGGGTCCGGGTAGCGGACGAAGCAGCCGTGCACGCACTCGCCGGCGCGCAGCCGCGCCTTCGTCTCGTTGGCCCGCACGGGTCAGGTGAGCCAGCACGCCGCCCGGTGGCCGGGCGCCTTGTCCTCGAGGGGCGGCTCGTCGGTGCTGCAGCGCTCGACCGCGATCGGGCAGCGGGTGTGGAAGCGGCAGCCCGTCGGCGGCCGGAGCAGGTCGGGGAAGGAACCGGCGATCGAGATCCGCTGACGGGTCGCCTCGATCCTCGGGTCGGGGATCGGCACGGCCGAGAGCAGCGCCTTCGTGTACGGGTGGAGCGGCTGATCGTAG
>DASTPC010000162.1:0-17929 GCA_035720085.1 Gaiellaceae bacterium | reverse complement strand
GCCTCGGCGGTGATCGCGGCGCCGAGCATGGTCTGCGCGACGGAATCGTGCAGCTCGCGCGCGAGCCGGTTCCGCTCCTCGAGGATCGACAGCTCCCGGCTCCGCTCGAACAGCCGCGCGTTCTCGATCGCGACGGCCGCGTGCGGCGCCAGCTCCTCGATCAGCCGCAGGTCGTCGTCGGTGAACCGGCCGCGGCGGCGCCCCTGCTTCTCGGTCAGGTAGAAGGCGCCGATTACCTCGCCCCCGAGCAGGATCGGGACGCCGAGGAACGAGCGCATCACCGGATGCTCCTCGGGCCAGCCCGAGAAGTGCGGGTCCGAGCGGATGTCGTCCGTCCGGTACGGCTCGGCCTGCTCGAGCATCGTGCCCAGCAGGCCGTGCGTGCGCGGCAGCTCGCCGAGCGCGTCGAGCTGCGCCTGGCTCATCCCCGACGTGATGAACGAGGCGAACCCGCCCTCCCCGTCCGGCACGCCGATCGCCGCGTAGCGCGCCTCGGTGAGCTCGCGCGCCGCCTCCACGAGCTGCAGCAGCACCTTCTCGACGCCGCGGTGGGCCGCGATCGACAGGACCGCCTCGCTCATGGCGCGCCGGGCGAGCCCCTGGTGGTTCTCCTCCGGCCGCTCGCGCATCAGACGGCTCACGATAGCCCTCCAGGCCCTGCGATAGCGTGCCCGCCGTCGTGCACGACCCCGCCCGCCCAGTCCTCCCCGGACACCCGTTTCCGCTCGGCCCCCGCTGGGACGGGCACGGGACGAACTTCTCGCTCTTCTCCGAGCACGCCACGGCCGTCGAGCTCTGTCTCTTCGACGCCGAGGATCGCGAGGAACGGGTCGAGCTGCGCGAGCGGACGGCCTTCCACTGGCACGGTTACCTGCGGGGCGTCGGGCCCGGCCAGCGCTTCGCCTACCGCGTGCACGGCCCGTGGCAGCCGGAGCAGGGGCACCGCTTCAACCCTTCCAAGCTGCTGATCGACCCGTACGCGAAGGCGATCGAAGGCCCGATCCGCTGGGATCGCGGCCGCACGCTCGGCTACGCCGACGGCGACGACCTCCTGCGCGACGACTCGGACGACGCGGCCGCGATCCCCAAGTGCGTCGTCGTGGACGAGTCCTTCGACTGGGAGGGCGACGAGCTGCTCCAGCGGCCGTGGGCGGAGACGGTCATCTACGAGCTCCACGTGCGCGGCTTCACCAAGCTGCTGCCGGCGGTGCGCGAGGACCTGCGCGGCACCTACGCGGGTCTCGCGTCGGAGGCCGCGATCGAGTATCTGCAGCGCCTGGGCGTGACCGCGGTGGAGCTGCTGCCGATCCATCACATCGCGGACGAGCACTTCCTCGTCGACAAGGGCCTGACGAACTACTGGGGCTACTCGACGATCGGCTTCCTCGCGCCCCACGCCGGCTATGCGGCCACCGGCACCCGCGGGGAGCAGGTGCGCGAGTTCAAGGGGATGGTGAAGGCGCTCCATCGGGCGGGGATCGAGGTGATCCTCGACGTGGTCTACAACCACACCGCCGAGGGCAACCACCTCGGTCCGACGCTCTCGTTCCGCGGCGTCGACAACCTCTCCTACTACCGCACCGTTCCCGGCGAGGCGCGCCACTACATGGACTTCACCGGGACCGGCAACTCTCTCAACCCGGCCCATCCGTCGGTGCTGAGGCTGATCATGGACTCGCTCCGCTACTTCGTGCTCGAGTGCCACGTCGACGGCTTCCGCTTCGACCTCGCGTCGGCGCTCGCGCGGGAGTTCTACGACGTCGACCGTCTCTCGGCCTTCTTCGACATCGTCCACCAGGACCCGGTGCTCTCCCAGGTGAAGCTGATCGCGGAGCCGTGGGACGTCGGCGAGGGCGGCTACCAGGTGGGCAACTTCCCGGTGCTCTGGACGGAGTGGAACGGCCTCTACCGTGACACGATGCGCGACTTCTGGCGCGAGCACGCCGCCGTCGGCGCCTTCGCGCAGCGCTTCACCGGCTCGAGCGACCTCTACTACTCGGACGGGCGGCGCCCGTTCGCGTCGATCAACTTCGTCACCTGCCACGACGGGTTCACGCTCGCCGACCTGGTCTCGTACAACGAGAAGCACAACGAGGCGAACCTCGAGGACAACCGCGACGGGACGACCGACAACCGCAGCTGGAACTGCGGCGTCGAGGGGCCCACCGACGACCCGGCGGTCGTCGCGCTCCGCGAGCGCCAGCTGCGCAACTTCCTGACCACGCTGTTCCTCTCGCAGGGCGTGCCGATGCTGACCGCCGGCGACGAGCGTGCCCGCACGCAGCACGGCAACAACAACGCCTACTGCCAGGACAACGAGCTCTCGTGGCTCGACTGGACGGAGGACGGGCGCAGGGACCGGCTGCTCGCCTTCACGAAGCGCCTGATCGCGCTGCGGCGCGACAACCCCGTGTTCCGGCGCTCGGCCTTCCTGACCGGCGACTCGTCGATGGGCTCCGGCGCCCCGGACGTCTGGTGGTTCCGCCCGGACGGGCGCGGGATGACGCGGAAGAACTGGGAGCGCGGCGACGCGTTCGCGCTCGGCGTCTTCCTCAACGGGGCGGAGATCACCGAGCGCACGCCGGACGGCGACGAGATCGTCGACGACTCCTTCCTCGTCCTCTTCAACGCCTGGCGCGACGCGGTCACCTTCCGGCTGCCGCCGGTGCGCTTCGGCCGCCGCTGGGCGCACGAGCTCTCCACCGCCGCGCCGGAGCTGCCCCCGGACGGGCAGGAGCACCGCGCCCGCGACGAGGTCGAGGTGCCGGGGCACTCCGTGCTGGTGCTGCGCCGCGGGCGCTGACTACTCGCCGTCTGCGGCGAGCACGCGCAGGCACGCCTCGACCACGCGCGGGTCGAGCTGCGAGCCGGCCCCATCCGCCAGCCGGCGGCGCGCCTCCTCGAGCGGCAGGCGGGTGCGGTACGGCCGGTCCGACGTCATCGCGTGGAAGGCGTCGCAGGCGAAGATGATCCGCGCCTCGAGCGGGATATCCTCGCCCTCGAGGCCGTCGGGGTAGCCGCTCCCGTCGAAGCGCTCGTGGCACGCCCGGACGATCGGGCGCACCAGCTCGAGCTGGTCGATCGGCGCCAGGATGCGTTCCCCGAGCTCGGGGTGCGTCTCGATCAGGCGCCGCTCGTCGTCCGTGAGCGGCCCCGGCTTGGCGAGGATCGAGGCGGGGATCCCGATCTTGCCGATGTCGTGGAAGAGCGCGCCCAGCTCGACGCGCTTGAGCGCCTGTGCGTCCAGCCCGAGCTCGCGGCCCACGCGCAGCGCGAGGTCGGTGATCCAGCGCGTGTGCGAGGACGTCTCCTCGTCCTTGGCCTCCAGCGCGTTCGCGAGGGCCTCGACGGTCGAGAGGAAGGTCTTCTCCAGCGTCCGGTAGCTGAGCGCGTTGGCGATCGCGAGCTTCGCCTGGTTGGCGATCCCGTCGAGCAGGTCGAGCTCCCGCTCGTCGAAGCCCGCGTGCCCCGGGCCGGCCGCGACGGCGACGAAGCCCCAGCGGCCGTCGAGCGGCAGCGGCGCGACCGCGTAGCTGTCGTCGCGGAGCGCGAAGTCCGTGTCCGTCACGGCGCTCGCGTAGTCCGCCGGCGCGACGGCGAAGGGACGCGAGCCGCCGGGCAGCGCTGCTGCGTCGTAGCGCAGTGTCCGGCCGGCCAGCTCCTGCGCCCGCCCCGCCTCCGCCGACCAGCAGGCGTCGCACCTGAGCTCTCCCGGCGCCGCCGTCGGCAGCCAGAGCGAGACGGTCGGCGCGTCGAGGATCCGCGCCGCTCCCTCCGCCACGCGGTCGAGCACCCCCTGCAGGTCGTTCACGGTCGAGAGCTCGCGGGCGAGCTCGAGCAGCGCCTTGGCGCTCTCCGCCTCCCGCCGCTGCGCTGCGTACAGGCGCGCGTTCACGAGCGCGACCGACGCGTGCCCGGCGAGCACTTCGAGCAGGCGGAGGTCGTCCGTGTCGAACTGGTCGAGCCCGAGCTTGGAGACCACGATCACGCCGACCACCTGCGTGCGGTAGCGCAGCGGCACGGCGAGCAGCGACTCCTCGATCGTGGCGGTGCCCTCGATGTGGTGGCCGAACGCGCAGCTCGCCGCGTCGCCGACGAGCAGCGGCTCACCGGTCTCCGCTACGCGCCCGGTGATCCCGACACCGACCTTCGTGGCGAGCACCTCGAGGCCGGAGGCCGGGGTTGCGGTGAGACCGCCGTGGAAGGCGATCGGCCGCAGGTCGTCCCCCTCGCGCAGGAAGACGCGGCAGTTGTGGTAGTCGATCAGGCCCTTCAGCTCGGTTGCGATCGCGCTGCCGATCTCGCCGACGTCGGTGAGCCGGCCGAGCTTCGCGGAGAGGCTCTGGAGCAGCTTCAGGTGGGCGATCGAGCGCCCGTCCTCGACACGCGCGCCGCGCGGCCGCTCTGCAGGGACGTCGTCGAAGACGACGATCTCGCCCTTGCCCCGGGCCTTCGCCGTCATCATCGCCACCTCGGCACAGGCGACCAGCTCGCGCGGGTTCGCGGCGTGGTCGGGCCCGATCGCGATGCCCGTCGAGACCGTGATCCGGCCGGCGTGCTCGAACTCGGCCGTCTCGAGGCGGCCGGCCATCCGCGCCGCGAGCGTGCGGGCGGCAGCGAGATCGGCCGAGGGGACGACGACGGCGAACTCCTCTCCGCCGATGCGGCAGACCACGTCGGTCGAGCGGACCGCGCTCTGCAGGTGGACGGCGACCTCCGCGAGCACGGCGTCGCCCGCGGCATGCCCGTAGACGTCGTTGACGCGCTTGAAGTCGTCCAGGTCGAGCATCACGAGCGCGACCGTCCCGCGCGCGGCCGAGGCCCGCAGGAGCTCCTCGGCCACGAGCTCGTGGAAAGCACGGTGGTTGAAGAGGCCGGTGAGCGAGTCCGTCCGCGCCTGGTGCTCGAGCCGCGCCCGGATCCGCGCGTTGTCGAGTGCCAGCGCGGCGGCGTCGCCGAAGCGCACGGCGAGGTCGAACTCGTCCTCGGTGAACTCCCGCAGCCCGACGCGGTAGATGTTCAGCGTCCCCTGGAGCCGACCGCGCGAGATCAGCGGCACCGCGATCAGCGACTCCGGCTCCATCGGCGTGTTCTGGACGAAGCGCACGCGCGGGTCGAGGTCGGCGCGGTTCGCGAGCAGCGGCTCGCGGTGCTCGACCGCCCAGCCGGTGATCCCCTCGCCGAACTGGAAGGGCGCGTCGGCGAGCACCTCGTCGGCCCACTGGCCGCGGGCGAAGACCGCGCGCAGCTCCCGGCGCGGCTCGTCGGCTTCGTAGATGGCCAGGTCGTCGTGGGGGATCAGCTCGCCGACGGTGTCGGCGATCCGCTCCAGCAGCGCGTCGAGGCTCTGCTCGGAGAGGACGTCGTGGAAGACGTCCGCCAGCCGGCGGTAGGACTCGACCAACGCATCCCCCGGAGCGACGCTGCGCAGCGGCCGCGGGCGGCCGCGGGGGCCGCCGGGTTCGTCGTCGGCGGGACTGGGCGCAGGGGTGCTCACGGGGCCTCTTTGGGGTCATCGGCCGGCCCGGAGCGCGGCTTGAGACGGCTCATTCGGGCGCGGCTGGACGAGAATGCGGCGATGGGTGCGGAAGCGGTTCTCGTGGGCGTGGGCGAAGCGCCGTACACCCGGCATCCGCCTGCCGGGGCGACGACGCTGGGCGTGCTCGCGGACGCCGCCCGGCGGGCGCTCGACGACGCGGGCCTCGAGCCCGCGCAGGTCGACGGCCTCGGGGTGGCGTCGTTCTCGCTCGCGCCGGACCACGCGATCGACGTCGCGTGGCGCCTCGGCCTGCACGTGCGCTGGCTGATGGACGCCCACACCGGCGGGGCCGCTGCGCTCGACCTGCTCCAGCACGCGCGTCGGGCGGTCGAGTCGGGCGAGGCGTCGACGATCCTCCTCCTGGCCGGTGACGTGCTCCGGCCGGACGGCTTCCGGGAGCTCGTCGACGGGTTCAACTCCGCCGCCCGCGACCACCTCGCGCCGCTCCCCGCGGGCGGCCCCAACGCCCTGTTCGCGCTCGTGACGCGACGGCAGATGCTCGCGCACGGGCTCGGGCGCGAGGTGTACGGGCGGCTGGTGGTGGCGCAGCGGACGTGGGCCGCGCGCAACCCGGGTGCCGTCTACCGCGGGCCGCTCACGCTCGAGGAGTACCTGCGCGAGCCGCTCGTGGCCGACCCGCTCTGCCGCCTCGACTGCGTCCCCCTCGTGGCCGGCGCGGACGCGGTCGTCGTGGCCGCGGACGGCGCCGGCGTGAGCGTGCGAGCGCTGGCTGCCGCGCACAATGTCGACGACCAGGAGTCGGACGGGCTGCGCACGGGGCTCGCGGACGTCGCCTCGCGACTCTGGGCCGAGGCGGGCGCCGGCCCGGAGGACGTGGACGTGGCCTCGGTCTACGACGACTACCCGGCGATGGTGCTCGCGCAGCTCGCCGACCTGGGCTTCGCCGCCGACGGCAACCTCGCCCGGCTCGCCGGGCTCGTCGCCGGCGGCCGCTGGGCCGTCAACACGTCCGGCGGCCAGCTGTCGGCCGGCCAGGCGGGCGCAGCCGGCGGCATGCACGGGCTCGTCGAGGTCGTGCGCCAGCTGCGGGGCGGAGCCGAGGTGCGGCAGGTCGAGGGCGCACGGCTCGGGCTCGTGACCGGCTACGGGATGGTGGCCTACCGCTACGGCGCATGCGCGAACGCCGCCGTGCTGGAGGCGTCGACGTGAGACCTGTGTCGACCTCCGGCCGCGACAGCGGCCGGCTTCAGGGATCTTCGCGCGGCCGGGAAGCCGCTTTTTCGGATTTCCGGCCTTGCGCAGACGAGGCGCCGGCGTGAGCGAGACACCCGGGCTCGCAGCGTCGCGTTGCCCCTCCTGCGGCTGGCGCGGGTTCCCCGCCCGGCTCTGGTGTCCCGTCTGCGGCTCCGACGGCGTCCGTCGGGCGCTCGTCCACGGCGGTGTGGTAGAGGAGGTGACGACCCTTCGCCATGCCACCGGCCGCCGGCTCCCGGGCGAGGTCCGGCTCGGCCTCGTCCGGCTGGCGGGAGGCGGCGCGGCGGTCTGCCGCCTCGACGGGGCGACGGCGGGCGAGCGGGTCCGGCTCGCGACGGGGGACGGCGCGCCGGTGGCGCGCCCGCTGCGGTGAGCGGCTTCGGCGTCTTCCGTCTGGCCGGCGCCGAGCCGCGGGTCGGCTGGCGCTCGGACGAGCGGGTGCTCGACCTGGCGGCGGCGGGGCTGGGCGACGACTTCGCCCGGCCAACGCTGAACGCGTTCATGGCCCGCGGCCGCCGGGCCTGGGAGGACGCGCTCGAGCGGATCGACGGGCTGCCTGCGGACGCCCCGTCGCACGCGCTCGCCGAGGTCGAGCTGCTGCTGCCGTTCGCCGTCGCCGACTATGTCGACTTCTCCTCCTCGCTCGAGCACGTCACGAACGTCGGCCGCCTGTTCCGCCCCGGCGACGAGCCGGTCCTGCCCAACTGGCGCTGGCTCCCGATCGCCTACCACGGCCGCGCCGGAACCGTCGTCGTCAGCGACACGCCCGTCCGCCGCCCGTGCGGACAGGTCCTGGCCGCCGGTGACGACGCCCCCCGCCTCGGCCCGACGCGCCGGCTCGACGTCGAGGTGGAGCTCGGGCTCGTGGTCGGGTCGGCCTCGCGGCCCGGCGAGCCCGTGCAGGTCGGCGCCTTTCGCGACCACGCCTTCGGCGTCGTGCTCGTCAACGACTGGAGCGCCCGGGACGTGCAGTCGTGGGAGTACCGGCCGCTGGGGCCGTTCCTCGCCAAGTCGTTCGCGACCTCGGTGTCGGCCTGGGTGACGCCGCTCGCGCTGCTCGAGCCCGCGCGGGTCGAGGCGCCGCCGCAGGAGCCGCCGCCGCTGCCGTACCTCGCGGGCGGCCGCGACTGGGCGCTCGACCTGGCGCTCGAGCTCGAGCTCAACGGCGCCGTCGTCTCGCGCGCGAACGCCCGCGGGCTGTACTGGACGATGCCGCAGCAGCTGGCGCACGCCACGGTCAACGGCGCCGCCCTCCGGACCGGGGACCTGTTCGCGACGGGGACGATCTCCGGCGCCGAGCGCGGCAGCGAGGGCTCGCTGCTCGAGCTCAGCCGCGACGGCGCCGAGCCGCTCCTCCTGCCCCACGGGAGCGAGCGGACCTACCTCGAAGACGGCGACGAGGTTGTGCTCCGCGGGCGGGCGCCGGGTGTCGAGCTCGGCGAGGTACGCGGCCGCGTCCTGCCGGCCGCGACCGGGTAGGCTCCGGACGATGGCAGGGAAGATCGTCGTCGGCGTCGACGGCTCGGACCACGCCCAGGCTGCGCTGCGCTGGGCCGCCGACGAGGCGAAGCTGCGCGGCGCGTCGCTCGTCGCGGCCCACGCCTGGACGTTCTCGCCGTCGATGGCGGTCGGCGCCCCGGATCTGATGGCGATGCCGGCCGGCAACATCGTCGAGGAGCTCGACGCCGACCGTGCGGCGGCCGAGCGTGCGCTCTCGGACGCCGTCTCGGCGGCGCTCGGCGAGGAGCCCGGCGTCACCGTCGAGGCGCTGCTCGTCGAGGACGCGCCGGGCGAGGGGCTCGTCGCGCTGGCGCAGGACGCCGACCTCGTCGTCGTCGGCACGCGCGGCCGCGGCAACATCGCGCAGGCACTGCTCGGCTCGGTCAGCCACCACGTCGTCCAGCACGCTCCCTGCCCGGTCGTGATCGTCCGCCACCGCGACTGAGCGGCTACGGTCGCGGCCGCCGGCCGCCGATACGAGAGGGATGCCGGGGGAGGTCGCGAACCTTGCGCGCATGAGGCTCCGCGCTGCGGTCGTGGTCGTGGCCGGCTGCGCGGCGCTTCTCGGGCTGTCGGATGACGGCGCGGCAGCCGTCCGGCCCTTCCAGGCGTGGTTCGTGCAGGACGGAGCGCTGGTGCCCGTCGAGCGCCGGGCAGGCTCGGTCCCGCGCGCGGTCGAGCTTCTGCTGGCGGGGCCGACGCCACGTGAGCGCCTGCGCGGGCTTCGGACTGCGGTGCCGCGCGGGACGCGCATTCGCGACGTCGTCACCGCTCGGCAAGTTGTGACCGTCGATCTCTCCGCGCGGTTCGCGGCGGGCACGGACGAGTCGGCGCTGCGGGCCCGCATCGCCCAGCTCGTCCGCACGGTCGGCGGGATCGCCGGTGTCCGGGCCGTGCGGGTGCGGATCGAAGGCGGCGTCCCGGTCGGGCTCTTCCCGGGCTTCGACCTGCGGCGGCCGCTCCGCCCGGCTGCAGTGGAGCTCGAGGCACCGGCCGGCACACGCGCGCTCCAGGAGCTCCTGCGCGATCTCGGCTTCCTCGGCGCCGGCGGCGTCAGCGGCGTGCTCGACGACCGCACCGCCGTGGCCGTGCTGGGCTTCCAGAAGTGGGCGGGCCTCTCGCGCACGGGCGTCCTCGACCCGGTCACGACACGTGCGCTCCTGCGGGCGACCCGGCCCGTACCGGTCCGGAACGGCCTGGGCAGGAGGATCGAGGTGCTCCTCGACCGGCAGGTCGCGCTGCTGATCGACGGAGACCGCGTCCAGCGCATCGTGCACATCTCGACCGGCGCCGGCGGCCGCACGCCGACCGGGTCCTTCCACGTCTTCCGCAAGGAGCGGATGTCCTGGTCGGTGCCGTTCTCGGTCTGGATGCCGTGGGCGAGCTACTTCGTCGGCGGCATCGCGTTCCACGAGTACGGGAGCGTGCCGGCGTACCCCGCCTCGCACGGCTGCGTGCGCGTGAACCGCTACGACGCGCCGGTGCTCTACGACTTTGCCGTGTCCGGGACGCCGGTCGACGTGCTCTGGAGCTCCGCGTGAGGGCGTTGGCCACGCTCGCCGCGCTGCTCGCGCTCGCCGGCGCCGCCGCGGCCGGCGCAGCGCCGCGGCCGGCACCTCTGGTCGTCGCGCTCGACCTCTCCGGCCGGCCGTTCCAAGCGGGCTCCGTGCGCGGCGGCGACGCCGTCTTTGCGACCGGCTTCGAGGTCGAGGTCGCCCGCGCGCTCGCCCGCCGCCTCGGCTACCGCGCCGTCCGCTTCGTCGTCGTCCCGCGCGAGCAGATGCTGCGCGCCGGCGGGAAGCGCTGGGACCTCGCGCTCGCCCGGCTCGTGCCGGGCTCGTCGCGCGGCGTGCGCTTCTCGGCGACGTACCTGCCGGCCGACCAGGCGGTCGTGCTGCGGCGTGGCCTGCGGCCGCCCGCGGGGCGCGGCGCCCTCCGGCGGCTCCAGCTCTGCGCCGAGCGAGGCACGAGGGCGGCCGGTGTGATCGCGGCGCGGATCCGGCCGTCGCTCCGCACGTTGCTCCTCGCCGACGAGGACGTGCTCGCGCGGCGCGTGCAGACCGGGCTCTGCGACGCGGCGCTCGTCGACGCCGCACGGCTGGCCGCGTTCACCGCGGGTCGCCGCGGCCGTCTCGGCGCCGTCGCGGGCCGGGTGGAGACGGGGGTCGGCTACACCGTCGCGTTGGCACGCGGCAGCGGCCTGGTGGCGCGGGTCGACGCTGCCCTTCGGCGGCTGCAGGCCGACGGCACGCTCGCACGGCTCCGGCGCGGCTCGCTCGGCGCGGACCCGCTGCGGCTGCCCGTCCTGCGCTAGCCCGTCGCGGGCACGACGCGGAACCGGCTCTTGCCGAGCAGGGGCCCGTAGTGGGTGTCCGCGCGCTCGCCGTAGCCCGGCCAGACGTACCAGGTGTAGACGCCCGGCTCCAGCTGCCGGACGCGGTCGTCGTAGCGCCAGCGGCCCGGCAGCTTCAGCCGTGCGAGGCGCGGCCAGGCGGACAGCACCTTCGTCCGTCCCCGGAAGAGCTGCAGGTTGAAGTACGAGGCGCCGCCGACCGGTGCCCAGCGGAACAGCGGTGCTTCCGAGACGATCGCATTGGGCGCCGGCTCCGCGAGCAGCACCGCGGTCGGCGTGGCGACGAGCACGACGGCGCGGGAGCGGTTCCCCGCCCGGTCGACGACGACGATCGAGAGCCGGTGCTCGATCCCGTTCTTCAGGCCACGGACGACCACGGAGCTCTCCCGGCCGCGGTAGACGGCGCGGCCGGGCCACGTGCGGCGAGGCTGGAGGAGCCGGACGACCACGTGCGCCGCCTGCTCCTGCAGCCCGAGCCACGTCAGCCGGAGCAGGTGGTCGCCCGCCTCGATCCGGGCGCGCCGAACCGGTAACGGCGGCATGAGGTCGGACGTCGAGGCGACCGAGCCGACCGCGAGCACGGTCACCGCGACCCGCTTCGAAGCCTCGTTGCCCGCGCGGTCGCGAGCGTTGACGAGGAGCGCCGAGCGCCCGACGGGCAGCGTCGCCGGGATGTCCACGGAGATCGTCGCGGGGGAGACGAGGTCGACCGCGGAGATGGCGTTGCGATAGGCGACGAGCGCCTTGTCGGTTCGGCGGATGCCGTACGCGCCGGTGGCCTCGAGCTGGACGTCGGGCGCGTTGATCGTCGGCGGAGTCGTGTCCCGCACGGTCGCGACGAACGAGCCCGAGGCGGCGTTGCCCGCGTCGTCGGTCGCCGTGCAGGAGATGGTCGTGGCGCCGAGCGGGAACGTCGTGCCCGAACGTGGTGCGCACGAGACCGCAGCGGGCGGCAGCGGGGCGCCGCGGTCGGTGCCGGCCGCGTCGTACGTGATCCGCGCGCCGATCGGGCCGCTGGCCTCCTCCGTCGGCGCGGCCGGCAGGCGCAGCGCCGGCGGCGTCACGTCGATCCGCCACGTCCGCGCCGCGGTGCCGGCGTTGCCGGCGGCGTCGGCCGCCCGCAGTTCGAGCACGTGGACGCCTTCCTTCAAGCCGCCGTATGAGAGCGGCGACGCGCACGGCCCCCAGGCGGCGCCGTCCAGGTGGCACGTGACGCTCGCAGGCTCCGAGGTCGTGAACGTGAACTGGGCCGAGAGTGCCTGGACGGCGCCGGTCGGCCCGCCGGCGAGCGTGAGTCCGGGCGCCACCGTGTCGACCGTCCACGACCACGCAGCAGCGGTGGCCGGAGCTCCGGCCGGCGCCACCGGGCGGACGCGGAACGTGTGCTCGCCGTCCGGCAGCGACGTGTACGACACGGGCGACGTGCACGCTGCGAACGCCTGACCGTCGAGCCGGCACTCGGCGGCGGCCGCTGCGGTCTGGAAGGCGAACGTGGCGGTTGTGGCCCGGGTCGGGCTCGAAGGTCCCGACGTGATCGAGACGGCGGGGCCGGCGATCGTCCAGCGGTAGAGCGTGGCCTGGCCGACGTCGCCGTTCGCGTCGACGCCGCGCACCCGGAAGAGGTGCGGCCCGTCCGCGAGGTCCTGGTACGTCACCGGCGACGTGCAGGGCTCGAGTGCGCTGTCGTCGAGCCGGCAGCGGAACGACGCGGCGGCGGGCTCGGCGAACGCGAAGGTCGCCGTTCGGCTCGTGCTCGGGTCGGGCGGCGCCGAGAGGAGGGACGGTGCGGGCGGCGCCGCGACGGCGTGGCTCGCGAGCAGCAGCGCGCCCACGCCTGCCAGGGCCAGCGCCGCAGCTTCGCGCCGCCAGCTCACGAGGCCAGGAGAAGGGCGGCGAGGGCGACGGTCGCGGCGGCGAGGCCGAGACCGGCGACGACGACCCGCGAGCGGGCCAGCGACGCCGCCGGCAGCTTTCCGAGCGCGACGACGGCGTCGGCGACGAGCGCTGCGAGCGCGAGCGCGAGGCCCGCGATCAGCACGAGGATCAGCGCCGTCGTCGGGCCCGGTGAGGCGGCCGCCGCATGGGCGCGCCTGATGAGGACCGATTCACGCGGGAGCGCGCGAACCGCCTCGGCGCCGTCCGAGCCCCGCAGCGGGTGCGCGGCGGGCGTGGGCCGCTCCGTGCGAGCGGCGACCGGCGTAGCCTTCGGCCGCGACGCGATCGCCTGCCGGGCGCGCGGCGGCGGGGGCGCAGGCGCGGGGGCCGCCTGGACGGCGGGGGGCGGAGGCGCCGCCGAGGGCGGCGGGGGCTCCTGCGCCACGCTCGGACGGCTGGGCGGCGCCGGTGCGGGCGGGGGCGGCGGGGCCGCGACGGGCGGCGGGGGAGCGGGGGCGGGCGGTGGCGGCGCGGCGGCGACCGGGACGGTCGGCCCGCTCGTGGGAGAGGGATCCGGCGCGGGATCCGGGCCCTGCGCGTGGGCAGCCCCGGCTGCAACCGCGGCGAGCGCGGCGGCGCTCACAATCAGCCCTCGGCGGCGGCGACTCAGTGACCCACTCCTTCCCCAGCTCGAGTCGCGAGGCGAGCACGGATCGTAGCTCGCTCCACGAGCAGGTCACAACGGGCCGGGACGGCGGACTACGCCCGTCCGGCGACCGGCGGGCGGGCGAGCTCGAGCCGGCGGGTGATCCCGCGCCGGCCCCGCTCGAGGGCGTCGGCGCCGCCGCCGAGGAGGTACGACGCGTTCGCGAAGAGAAGCAGCGAGCCGATCTCGTAGCCGAGCTGCGCGGCATCCTCCGCGGGGTCGAGCTCGCCCACGGCCTGCGCCTCGACGATCGCCGTGTGGTGGAGCTGCGACCACCAGACGACGACCTCGGCCGCGCGGTCCCGCACGGGGCCGGGCCGGGTGTCGAGCTCGGCGGCGACGGAGGCGAAGAAGCAGCCGCCCGGGAAGACCGCGCGCTCGACGTGCGAGAGGAAGCGCTCGCAGAGTGCCTCGAGCCGCTCGAGCGGCGTCGCCGCGGCCAGCGCCGGCGCGACGACGTCCTCGACGAAGATCGCGTTCGCCGCCTAGATCGTGGCGAGCTGGAGCTCCTCCTTCGAGCCGAAGTGCGCGTAGAGGCCGCTCTTGCTCATCCCGACGTGGTCGGCGAGCCGTCCGATCGAGAGGCCCTCGAGCCCTTCCACGGTCGCGAGGCGGGCCGCGGCGTCGAGGATCGCGCGGCGGCTGCGCTCGCCGTCTGCACGGGGGCGCCGGGTGCGCGGTCCCTCCACCTGGCTCATGCTCTTGACAAGTTAGCACGAACGGTCGTATTCTCAACACTCCATTTACGACCGATCGTGCTGACTACACCAAGGAGCAGACAGAGATGAACACCACGGCACCAACTCTCGACCTCGCCGCTGTCAAGGCGCGGCAGCAGGAGACGTGGTCGACCGGCGACTTCGCGGTCGTCGCCGCCAGGATCGCCTTCGTCGCCGAGCGGCTCGCGGAGGCGGCAGACCTGCGCGCCGACTGGCGCGTGCTCGACGTCGCGACCGGGAGCGGCAACGCCGCGATCGCGGCCGCCCGCTCGGGCTGCGAGGTCGTCGGCGTCGACTACGTCCCGGAACTGCTCGAGCGCGGCCGGCAGCGCGCCGCCGCCGAGGGGCTCGAGGTGACCTTCCTCCACGGCGACGCGGAGGAGCTGCCGTTCCCCGACCACTCGTTCGACGCGGTGCTGTCGGTCTACGGCTCGATGTTCGCGCCCGACCAGGAGCGCGCGGCGGCCGAGCTGCTGCGCGTCTGCCGGCCGGGCGGCAAGGTCGCGCTGGCCAACTGGACACCGGACGGCTTCATCGGCCAGCTCTTCCGCACCGTCGGGCGGCACGTGCCGCCGCCGGCCGGCCTGCGCTCGCCGATCGAGTGGGGGACGGAGCCGCGGCTCCGGGAGCTGCTCGGCGCGAGCGTGTCACGGCTCGACGTCCAGGAGCAGGTCTACACGTTCCGCTTCCGCTCCGCGGAGGAGTTCGTCGACACCTTCCGCACCTGGTACGGGCCGACTGCCAAGGCGTTCGCTGCTCTCGAGCCCGCAGGGCAGCAGGCGCTCGCCGACGACCTGGCCGAGCTCGCGCGCTCGTACGACCGGGTCGGCGAGGATGCCGACGCGGTGTCGATCACGGCGACGTACGTCGAGGCGATCGCGACCAGAAGCTGAGGCCGTGCCTCGAGGGGCTGCGCGCCTACACGCGCGCAGCCCTGCCGAGGCGGCGCACAGGCGCCGAGACGATCCGGGCGACGCCCACGACGAGCAGGGCGCCGTAAGCGACGAGCAGGTAGGGAATCGCGAGCATCGGGTCGTTCCTCCGTGAGTCGCTGGGATGGATTCAGCGTGCCGCGCTTCGACGCGCTCGTCGTCGGCCGTGGCGAGGATTCGCCCCGTCCGCTGCGACGGTCGCGCCTCGTCCGCGGGAATGAGGACGCCCGGGCCCGGGTATCAGGCCGCTGACGGCGATCGAGGAGGAACGATGGGCGAGTCGGGCGACCAGCGCAGCGTCACGGAGCACGAGCGCGAGCACCAGCAGCCGGGCGAGAGCACGGTCAGGGGCGACGAGCACGGCGACCCGGACGAGGAGCCGGCGAGCTGGGACGAGGAGGAGCGCGGGGCCGGCGACGACGCGGGCGACGCCTGAGGAGCGCCGCCCGCAGGCCGGCAACGGCGCGGGTCAGCCCGCGCAGGTGAGCCCGTGCTTGCGCATGACGGCGGCCAGCGCGGCGAAGTCGGGCGGCCCGCCGGCGGCGTCGTCGAGGACGGCTGCGACCTCGCGGAAGTAGTCGGCGCCGAGGATGCCGGGCGTGACGACCGCGAGCGCCTTCGCGTCGGTGCCGTGCGTGTTGTCGAACTGGTGGACGGCGCCGCGGGGGATGCAGAGCGCCTCCCCGGGGCCGACGTCGATCGGGGTGCCCTCGACCGTCCAGGTCAGCGTCCCTTCGAGGCCGTAGATCGTCTCCTCGTAGCCGTCGTGACTGTGTCCGGCCGCGACCCTCGCGCCCGCCGGCACGTCGAACTCGAAGACCGCCACCGATCCGCCCGACTGCTCGCCCTCGACGAGGAACCGGATCGTCAGGTCGGCGACCCTGATCGCTTCGCGCGTGCTGGTTGCCATCGTGTGCTCCCTTCGCCTCCAATGGTAAAGTAACTTGACTTTAGATGGTCAAGCGCAAATCGTCAAGTAATTTTACGACTTCGGATCTAGGGGGCGCGTTCGGGCCGCCGCTGATCGGGGCGCTCCTCCGCGTTCCGTGGGAGGTCGTGCAGCGCCGGATGCTCGAGCGGCTGCACGAGCGCGGCTTCGACGACCTCGACTCGGCGCACCTCACGGTGTTCCAGTACCCGGGCCCGCAGGGTGCCCGGCCGTCCGAGCTCGCCGCCCGCTTGCGGGTCAGCAAGCAGGCGCTCAACTACCTGCTCGGCCAGCTCGAGCGCCTCGGCTACCTCGAGCGGCAGCCGGACCCCGACGACCTCCGCTCCAAGCGGGTCGCGCTCACCGGGCGCGGGGTCGCCGCGATCGGGGTGATCCGGGAGGCGGTCGGCGAGGTCGAGGCCGCCTGGGCGCGCGAGCTCGGCGCGGAGCGGTTCGCGCAACTGCGCGAGCTGCTGGTCGAGCTGAACCGGCCCTCGTAGCTCGCGACGCGGCTTGTGGAGCGCCCAGTACGGGCGTAGGCTCGAGCCGACCACGCCGTGGGACGGCTCGCCGGCGTGCACGGCGCGCCTCGCCGTTCCGCCCGCCGCGAGCGAGAGGAGAGCTTGATGTCCAGCACCGCCACGGAGACTGCGCGCCGGTTGGCAGACGCGCCGGCCGCCTACTTCAAGGACGTCGACGCGCTCGACGTCGACGCCGTCTTGAGCCACTTCGCCGAAACGGCGACGCTGACGGTCCAGACCGACCACGTCACGTTCAGCGGGGCCGAGGAGATCCGCCAGATGTTCACGGGCTTCTTCGCCGACTGGGACTCGATGGCGCACACGATCACGAATCTCGTCGTCGACGGCGAGTCGGGGAAGGTCGCCACCGAGCAGGACGTCACGCTGCGCCGGGACGGCTCGACGGAGATGCACAACTGCAACTTCTTCGAGATCGGCGAGGACGGGAAGTTCACGCGCGTGATCATCTGGATGGACGGCGCAAACCCGCTCAAGTGACAGGAGGGGCTCCGCGTCACGTGCGCCCCGTTGTCTCTAGCGGCGCCAGTGAGAACCGGAGGGTGTTCGCCCGACAGCGAGGAGGGCCTGGCGGCCTTCCCTCGAGAAGCGGCCCGCATGATTTCGGCGCAAGCGACTGACGCCCTCCGGACGCCTCGAGGACGTCGCCGCGACGACCGGTCGAGCAGTGCCCCCGGCAAGAATCGAACTTGCGCACGCGGTTTAGGAAACCGCTGCTCTATCCACTGAGCTACGGGGGCGGGAAGCGCCGCGGGGCGTTCCTCCGGCACGCCTCGGCGGCCCTCGCCAGTGTAGTTCGCTCAGGCGGCCGCGAGCATGACCGCGAAGGCGCCGAGGGCGCATGCGAGCCCGATCCCGCCGACTGCCACCTGGCTCTGACCCACCCAGCGGGGAGCCTGGCTGCCGGCGACGACCCGCGGCAGCGTCGAGACGAGCATGAGGACGAGACCCGCGCCCAGCGCGACCACGAGCGCAGGTGGGATCGTCTCCTGGGCGGCGACGACGGCGGTCGGGGAGGCGCGCTCGAGCCGGCGCGGCGGGGCCGGCGCGTTGTCCGCCGCCGCTGCCGGCTTCGGCTCCGCGGGAGCCTTCGCTGTCGCGCCGCGGCGGGCGAGAGCCGCGCGAAGGCGGACGTCCGACGCCGGCCGGGACGCCTTCAGATTGTTTGCCGCGGCCTTCAGGGCGATCGTCGCGGCCTTCGGAGCCGGGGCGGCGGCCTTCCGGCGGGCAGCGACGGCGGGCTGCGACCGAGACGCGGGCTGGCTATCCGCCGTCGGCCCAGGATCTCCGGACAGCGGCGCAGCCACGGCGGAAGGCGCCGGCGGCGGAGCGACGACGGCCTGAGCCGGGTCGACGGCAGCCGCCGTGGGCGGAGCGGGCTGTGCCGGTCGCTTCGACCCGACGAGCTTCAGCGCCGGGGCCTGCCGGGCCGGCCGCTCGGGCGGCAGGATGGTCACGATCGTCGTCAGGCCCTGCGTCGCGGCCGGTGCGGGCGGCGGCGGCGGCGACGCGGGCTCGGCCTGAGGCTGGTCGGTCGGCGCGACGACGATCGCCGGCTCGGCGTCGGTCCGTGGGGTTCCCTCGGTCGCCGCGCTCGCGAGGGACGCGCTCCCGAGGAGCAGC
>DASTPC010000161.1:0-2684 GCA_035720085.1 Gaiellaceae bacterium | reverse complement strand
CGAGCTGGAGTGCGTGCGCGGATCGGTGTACGCGAACGTCTGGCAGACCGACCTGATCGTGCGGATCGACGCCGCCACCGGCCGCGTGACCGCCGTCGTCGACGCCGGCGGCCTGCTGCGCCCGGACGAGGCGGAGGCCGCAGACGTGCTCAACGGGATCGCCTACGACGCCGGCCGGCGTCTGTTCCTGCTCACCGGCAAGCTCTGGCCCCGCCTCTTCGAGGTGCGCTTCGTGGCGCGCGCCTCGTGAACGGCGGAGAGGCGAGGAGTCCTAGCTTGCGGCAGGTGCGTCGGCCGGCCTGCTGCCGCCCGCGACGCCACCGAAGAGCGCCAGGCCCGTGAGGGTCAGCACCGGCGCGTCGGGGTCGTCCTGCGCAGGCGTCCGGGCGTCTACACCTCCGGCGAGGGCCCGCACCGTCGACTCCACCCGCCAGCCCGGCGGCGTCGTGATCTCGATCCCGCCGAACAGGGTGTGGACGGCCAGTCGGGCCCCCGGAGCGAGCACGGCGCCGCGCAGGTCGAGCTCGATGCCGCCGTACCAGGCCAGCAGCGCGCCTCCCGTGAGCGCCGTGGCGCGACTCTCGAGCTCGATGCCGTCGAAGACCGCGGCGAGCGAGAGCTCGTTGCTGTCCTCGTCGCCGCGCGACGGAACGGCCCGCTTGACGAACGCCGCCGCGGCCGCCATCCCCGCCACCGCGCCGAGCTTGAAGATCAGCAGTGCTCGCAGCAGGCGCATACGGCACGAGCGTAGCGGTCGGCGGCGCGGCTGCGACTCTCGGTCGCCGCGCTCAGGGCACGGGGCATCGTCTCCCCCGGCGTAGACTCGCAGCCCATGAACTCGTGTCCTGCGTGCGGGTTCGAGAACGCCGACTCGGCGAAGTTCTGCTCGGAGTGCGGGACGCCGCTGGCGGCCGCCGCACCCTCGCGTCGCGAGGAGCGGAAGATGGTCACGGTCGTCTTCGCGGATCTCGTCGGCTCGACGGCCCGCGCCGAGCGCCTCGACCCCGAGGACGTGCGGGCGATCTTGACGCCGTACCACGAGCGGCTCCGCCACGAGCTCGAGCGCTTCGGCGGGACGGTCGAGAAGTTCATCGGCGACGCCGTCGTCGGCGTGTTCGGCGCGCCGGTCGTGCACGAGGACGACGCGGAGCGCGCCGTCCGGGCGGCGCTCTCGATCCAGGCTGCGATCGCGGAGCTGAACGAGGCAGAGCCGGGCCTCGAGCTCGAAGTCCGGGTCGGCGTGAACACGGGCGAGGCGCTGGTCGCGCTCGGAGCTCGGCCCGAGCTGGGCGAGGCGATGGTCGCCGGCGACGTGATGAACACGGGCGCGAGGCTGCAGTCGGCGGCTCCTCCCGGCGCCGTTCTCGTCAGCGAGCCCACGCAGCGCCTCACGGCGAGGGCGATCGAGTACGGCGAGGTCGAGCCCGTCGCTGCCAAGGGCAAGGCGGAGCCGCTCCTCGCCTGGATCGCGATCGCACCGAGGGCGCGCTTCGGCGTCGACGTCTTCCAGAAGGGGCGCGGCCCGCTGGTCGGCCGGGAGCGCGAGCTCGACCTTCTGGCCGACGCGCTCTCGCGCGCGCGAGCCGAGCGAGAGCCACAGCTCGTCACCCTCGTCGGCGTGCCGGGCATCGGCAAGAGCCGCCTGGTCTACGAGCTCTGGCAGATCGTCGACGAGGATCCCGAGCTGATCTCCTGGCGGCAGGGGCGCTCGCTGCCGTACGGGCAGGGGGTGGCGTTCTGGGCGCTCGGGGAGATCGTCAAGGCGCAGGCGGGGATCCTCGAGTCGGACGGATCTGCCGAGGCAGAGACGAAGCTGGCGGCCGCGGTCGGCGATCTCGTCCCGGCGGGCGAAACCGAGTGGGTGGAGCGGCATCTTCGGCCGCTCGTAGGGCTCGGCGGCGACGCCGACCCCGGGCAGGCTCAGCGGGCGGAGGCGTTCGCCGCGTGGCGACGCTTCTTCGACGGGCTCGGCGAGCGAGGCCCCGCGGTGGTCGTCTTCGAGGACCTCCAGTGGGCGGACGACGGGCTCCTCGACTTCGTCGACTCGCTCACCGACCGGCTCGCGGGCGTGCCGCTGCTCGTGGTCTGCTCCGCGCGACCCGAGCTGCTCGAGCGCCAGCCCGGGTGGGGCGGCGGCAAGCGCAACGCGCTCAGCGTGTCGCTCGCCCCCCTCGCCGATGCGGACACCGCCCTCCTGCTGGCGATCCTGCTCGAGCGCAGCGTGCTCCCCGCCGAGGAGCAGGCGGCGCTGCTCCAGCGCGCGGGCGGGAACCCGCTCTACGCCGAGGAGTACGCGCGCATGCTGGCGGACGGAGACCGCGTCGGCTCGGGTGTCCCCGAGACGCTGCAGGGAGTGGTCGCGGCGCGGATCGACGCGCTCTCCGGGGACGAGAAAGGCCTGCTCCAGCAGGCGTCGGTGCTGGGCAAGGTCTTCTGGAGCGATGCGCTCGCCGCGCTGGCGGGCACCGACGCGCAGCTCCTGGACGACCGGCTCTACTCGCTCGAGCGCAAGGAGTTCGTGCGGCGGGATCACCGGTCGGCCGTCGCCGGTGCCCAGCAGTACGTCTTCGTCCACGCCCTCGTGCGCGACGGGGCCTACGGCCAGATGCCGCGACTCGCTCGTGCGGAGGCTCACCGGCGGGTGGCGGAGTGGATCGACGCGCTGGCGTCGGATCGCGCCGAGG
>DASTPC010000160.1:0-2914 GCA_035720085.1 Gaiellaceae bacterium | reverse complement strand
CCAGATCAACGACATCACAGTCGTCACGCCGGTGTTCGCAGGCGGGCGGGTCGTCGCGTTCTTCGCGAACACCTGCCACGCGGCCGACATCGGCGGCCGCATCCTCTCGGCCGAGTCGCGCGAGGTCTACGAGGAGGGCCTACGCATCCCGATCATGAAGCTCTTCGCCGAGGGCGCGATCAACGAGGAGCTGATCCGGATCGTGCGCGCGAACGTGCGCACTCCGGACGAGACGGTGGGGGACTTCTACGCCCAGTCGGCGTGCAACGACGTCGGCGCCCGCCAACTGACCGGGTTGCTCGAGGAGTTCGGGCTCGAGTCGATCGACCCGCTCTCCGACGAGATCCTCTCGCGCTCGGAGCAGGCGATGCGCGACGCGATCCGCGAGCTGCCCGACGGCGTCTACGAGCACGAGAGCTGGAGCGACGGCTTCGACGAGCCGATCTGCGTCCACGTCGCCGTGACCGTGGACGGCGACGAGCTGACGATCGACTTCGCCGGTTCCTCGCCGCAGAGCCCGCACGGAATCAACCTCGTCCTCAACTACGCCCACGCCTACGCCTCGTTCGCGGCGAAGGCGGCGCTCGCGCCCGACGTGCCCCACAACGAGGGGTCGTTCCGGCCGGTGCACGTCACCGCGCCGCCGGGCACGATCCTCAACTGCCTCGAGCCCGCGCCCGTCGGCACGCGCCACCTGATCGGGCACCTCCTGCCCGGCGTGATCTTCGGCGCGCTGGCGCCGGCGCTGCCCGACCGCCTGATGGCGACCGGCGCGGATGCGACGTGGCTGACGATCTGGCGCGGCACCGACCGCGCCGGTGCGCCGTTCTCGCTGACGCTCTTCCAGTCCGGCGGCACCGGCGCGCGCGCGACCAAAGACGGGCTCTCCACGACCGGCTTCCCGAGCGGCGTGGCGGGCGTGCCGGCGGAGGTGATCGAGACGCTGACGCCGCTCGTCCAGCACCGCCGCGAGCTGCGCACGGACTCCGGCGGCGCCGGCCGCATGCGCGGCGGTCTCGGCCAGGTGACGGAGATGGGCTGCCGCGGCGGCGGCCCCTGGAGCGTCTCGACGCTGATCGACCGGACGCAGTTCGGCGCCGGCGGCCTCGAGGGCGGCGGGCCGGGCGCGGCCGGCGGGCTCTCGCTCTCCTCGGGCGCCACCGCGCAGCCGAAGACGGTGCTGCAGCTCGCAGAGGACGACGTCGTCACGCTCAGCCCGCCCGGCGGCGGCGGCTACGGCGACCCGCGCCAGCGGGACCCGGAGCGGGTGCTCGCCGACGTCGTCGACGGCTACGTCTCGGTCGCGAGCGCGCGGGCGGACTACGGCGTCGCGGTCGAGTACGTCGGCCCGCCCGACCGGCTCGTGCGGACGCGGGACCTCTACCGGATCGACCCGGAGGAGACGTTGCGCCTGCGAGCCCAGGCGGTCGCTGCTCTCTGACCGCCGCAGGTGGTATAGCTCCGTTCGATGGCGAGGGGGACAAGCCGGGCACAGCAGGCGTCGCAGAACGGCGACCACGTCGACCACCTGGTCGAGCAGTGGCGGAGCGCCCGCCCGGATCTCGACGTCTCGCCGATGGGCGTGATCGCGCGGATCTCGCGGCTCTCCCGCATCCTCGAGCGTCAGATCGAGGAGGTGTACGGCGCCTACGGGCTGAACCAGGCGCAGTTCGGCGTGCTCGCGGCGCTGCGGCGCGCCGGGCCGCCGTTCTGCCTCTCCCCGACCGCGCTCTACAACTCGCTCCTGATCTCGTCGGGGGCGATGACGAACCGGCTCGACCGGCTGACGTCCGCGGGCCTCGTCCGGCGCCTGCCCGATCCGAGCGACGGCCGCAGCATGCTCGTCGCGCTCACCGCCCGTGGCCGCCGCCTGATCGACCGCGTGGTGACGATCCACTACGAGAACGAGCACCGGCTGCTCTCGTCGCTCTCGCCTCACGAGCGTCAGGAGCTGTCGACGATCCTGCGGAAGCTGCTGCTCGAGTTCGAGGATCACGCCCCGCCGGAGCCGGCGAGGCGAGGCGCCGTCGCTACTGGACGCTCCAGCCCCCGTCGACGCGCACGTTCTGCCCGGTCACGTACGCGGCCGCCGGCGACGCCAGGAACGTGACCACGCCGACGACGTCGGGCGGCTCGCCGACCCGGCCGAGCGGCGTCTTGCCGAGCACGTAGCCGAGGTTCTCCTCGTCCTCGAGCCACGCGCGGTTGAGGTCGGTGCGGACGTACCCCGGTGCGACGGCGTTCACGCGCACCTTCGGCGCCCAGTGCACGGCGAGCGCCCGGGTCGTCTGGATCAGCGCCGCCTTGCTCGCCTGGTAGCTGACCGCCGCGCGCGTGACGACCTCGCCGGCGAGCGACGTGACCGTGACGACGGAGCCCCCGTCGGCTGCGAGCATCCGCTCTCCGACCGCCTGCGTCAGGAAGTACGTCCCGCGCACGTTGACGTCGAAGACCTCGTCCCATTCCGCCGGCGTCACCTCGAGCGGGCCTGTGCGGATGATCAGCCCGGCGGCGTTGACGAGCACGTCGAGGCCGCCCCGCCACGACCAGGCGCGCTCAGCGCCCGCCGCGATCGAGCCGACGTCCGCCAGGTCCAGCTCCACGGGCAGGAACGACCGCCCGCGGGCCTCGACCTCGCGGCCCAGCTCGGCGAGCGCGTCGCCCGAGCGGGCGAGGCCGGCGACGTCGCAGCCCGCGTCGGCGAGGCCGAGCGCGATCGCCCGGCCGATCCCGCGGCTCGCCCCCGAGACGAGCGCACGCTTGCCCTCGAGGCTGTTGTCGCCGGCCACGGCGCAGACGATAACTATCTCGACGTTAAGATGCCAGCGTGAGCGCGAGCTGGGTCGGCAGGTCGCTGCGGCGGCGGGAGGACGAGCGGCTGCTGCGGGGGCGCGGACGGTACGTCGCCGACGTC
>DASTPC010000159.1:0-6726 GCA_035720085.1 Gaiellaceae bacterium | reverse complement strand
GGAGGGTCGGCTCGGCGTGTGCTTCGGTGGTTGCTGCCTCGGTCAATCGCCCTACTTGATCACCTGGGTCGTGATCACGCCGTTCGTGACGACCCGGATCTTGCCCTGCCACGGCAGCTGCTTCTTCACGCACGGAGGCTGCGTGCGGCCGGGCGCCGGGCTGGTCTTCTTGAACAGGCCGCCGAACGACTGGTCGACGTTCGGCACGTACCCGACCACCTGGGTAGTGATCGTGTCGCCGTTCTTGACGATCTGCAGCGGGTACTGGTCCTGGATCGCCTGCCGGTTCGCGTCCAGCTTGACGAGACCCTTGTCCGACACCTCGTAGCCGGAGCGCAGCTGCTTCGGCAGCGAGGCCTGGAGCTTCGACAGGTCGCCCTTCGCGTTCGTGAGCCCCTGCACGAATGCCCACGCGGCGTTGAAGTAGTTGTAGACGAAGCCGTCGGCGTAGTTGCCGCCGTTCAGCCCCGGATACCACCGGTTGACGACGCTCTCGTAGGTCTTCGCCTGCCGGGTCTTGAGGCCGGGGCCGGTCCCGAAGCCGCCGACGTACGAGCCGACGACCTTCGGCGCCACGACCTTGTCGGCCCCGAGGAAGGCGAAGAAGAGGTTGCCGATGTGCTGGTCTGGATCGAGCGTGCCGAAGGCCTGCTCGAACGCGGTCAGGCTCGCGCCCGTGCCGGTGCCGCCGACGACCCAGAAGTAGCCGTCGACCTGGCCCGGCGGGGGCAGCTGCCGCACGTACGACGCGTAGTCCGTCGTGTTCAGCGGCGGGAACACACGCTTCGTGATCTTGCCGCCGATCGCGCAGAAGTCGGCGATGATGCCGGCGGCCGACGTCCAGCCGAAGCTGTAGTCGTCCATGATGATCGCGGCGTTCCGCCAGCCGAGCCGCTTGTACGCGATCTCGCCGATGCCGGCGTTCCATTGCGCGCCGTCACCGTGGTAGCGGAAGACGTTCTTCGGCGCGATCTGCAGCGTCGGGTCCTGCGACCCGGCCGTGCCGATGATGAACGTCTTCGTCGGGTGCGCCTTCGCGTAGTTCGCGACCACGACCGCCTCGTCGCCCGAAAGCGGCCCGATCATCACGTCGGCCTTCAGCTGCTCCATCAACCGCCGCGTCTCCTTGATCGCGGTCGGGGCCGTGTCGTCGCCGCAGCCGTAGCCGACGATCGAAACGGGCCTCGTGCCCACCCGGATGCCCGTCATGCCGGCGGACGGCTTCTTCGGGTCCTTGACCTTGCCCTTCGCGTAATTCGCGAAGGCCGCCTGCGCGCCGCCGATGTCCGGCTCGTAGCCGAAGCCGAACGCGCCCTTGCAGTCGGTCATGATCGCCACGCGTATCACCCTCTGCTTCGACGCCGCGAACGACGCCGAAGCGATGACGGAGACGGCGATGGCCAGCACGCCGAGCGGAAGCAGGAGCTTCCAGCGCCGATTGAGTCGGCTCATGCCTGTTGCCCTCCTTCGTTGAATGACCCTGCCACTTGAGACGTCCGGTCTGTTACGAGGTTGCCGGCGCCCTCCTTTCATCCACTCCGCCCCGCGGTGCTGCCGGCCGGGACGGCGGGCTCGTCCCGGCCACCTCGCCGCGTGCCGGCGAGGCTCCAGAGACGATCCCACAGCCCCAGCAGCCCGTCGGGCGAGACCACGACGATCGCGAGCGAGATGAGCCCGATCACGGTGTTGAAGCTGCCGCCGATCACGGGGAGCCCGTCGCTGGGAATCCTGTTCGTGACCTGGTTGTCGATGAGGATCACGAAGAGCGCGCCGACGAACGCGCCCTCGATCCGCGTGAGCCCGCCGATCACGGCCATCACGAGCAGCGTGATCGTGGCGGAGAGGCCGAGGTCGCCGGGGGCGATCTGACCCTGCCACCAGATGAAGAGGATGCCGGCGAGCGCGGCGACGAAGGCGCCGAACGTGAACGCCAGCGTCCGGTGCAGCGCGACGTTGTAGCCGAGCGAGCTCATCCGCATCGGCTCGTCCCGCACGCCCTGCAGCGAGAGGCCGAAGGGCGTCCGCAGGATCAGCCGGATCAGCACGTAGACGAGGACGGCGACGATCAGCGCGATGTAGTAGAGGCGCGTGCGGTCGTTGACCATGTCGCCGATCCAGCCCGGCGTGTACTGGTTCACGCCCGCGATCGGCGAGAAGCCCCCGAACTGGGTCACCGAGCCGAAGAAGAGGTTCGCGATCACGCCGTAGGTGAGCGTCAGCATCAGGAAGTAGATGCCGAAGCTCCGCGAGGCGAGCGCGCCGAAGAGGAGGCCGACGCCCGTCGTGATCACGATCGCGAGCACGATCGCGGTCGTCGGGTCCCACCCGAGCGTGAGCCCCTTGGTCTCGCCGCCGGGAACGCGCTCGGTGACGAAGTTCCCGAGCATGTACGCGGAGATGCCGAGCAGCGCGGTCTGCGCGAGCGAGATCATGCCGCCGTAGGCGGAGAGGAAGATGAGGCTCGCGGCGGCGATACCGAAGATCAGGACCTGCGTGAGGATCGCGTCGAGCCAGAAGTCCGTGACGAGGAACGGCGCCAGGATCGCGAACACGAGCGCCCCGACGCCGATCGCGCGCTCGGACGCGGCCTTGGCCGACAGCCGGCTCACGCCGCTCTCCCGAACAGGCCCTGCGGGCGGAACGCGAGCACCAGCGCGAGCAGCCCGAAGGTCGACACGATCGAGTACTGCGTGCAGCAGCCGTCGTTGACGACCGGCAGGTACGAGGCGGAGAACGAGAAGACGAGCGCGTAGAGCAGCGACCCCGCCGCGGCGCCGAGCAGGGAGCCCATGCCGCCGATGATCACGACGACGAGCGCGTTCAGGAGCCACTGCCCGTCCTGGCCCGAGGCGATGTTCGCCTGCGAGCCGCCCACCGTCGCGCCGACGGCGGCGAGCGCGGAGCCGACGACGAACGCGATCGCGAACGTCTTCTGGATGTTGATCCCGAGCGCGGAGGTCATCTGGCGGTCGTCGACGCCCGCGCGGATCACCATCCCCGTCTTCGTCCGGTAGAGCCAGAGCCAGAGCCCGACGCCGACGGCGACGCCGAGCGCGAGCATCGTCAGGCGCGCGAGCGAGTAGGAGACGTCCCAGATCTGGAGGTCGACGAGCCGGTTCGTCCAGCCCGGCCAGGTGATCTGGACGGCGTTCCCGCCGAAGCGCACCGCCCCCTCCGGGACGTGGCGCGGGAAGTGCGCGATCACCTGGTCGGCGATGATCACGGAGAGGGCGATCGTGATCAGCGCCTGGCGCAGGTCCTGGCCCATGTTCCAGCGGAGCAGGAGCTGCTGCACGAGCAGCCCGAAGATCGCGACGAAGCCGGCCGCCACGAGCATCGGCACGACCCACTCCCAGGTGTTCACCTCGGTGCCCGGGATCGTGAAGCCCTGCCCCGTCATCTCCTGCTGCATCTCGTAGGCGATGTAGCCGCCGACGAGGTAGAACGAACCGTGCGCCATGTTGACGACGCGCATCAGGCCGAAGATGAGCGAGAACCCGCTCGCGACGATGAACAGGAGCCCCGCGAAGGTGACGGCGTCGAGGAGCACGCGCAGGAACGAGCCCGGGTCGTCGAGCGCGGAGCCGAAGTTCGTCGTGCGCCAGCTGCCGCCGCCGATGTCCGAGGTCGGCGGGCTCGCGATCACGATGATGTACAGGACCGCGAACGCGACGGCGCCGAGCGCCACCGCGAGCGGCAGGCGTCGTCGGAGCTCCAAATGGTGCAGCCGCTCGCTCACTCGCGCGCGACGGTACCAGCACCCAACGGGCGTTTCAACGCGGAATGGTCGATAATCGATTGTGTGCGGGCCTGTTCTTGACCGCGCTCGCGCGCGACCCTAGCCTGATCCGCAGACCGTTTCCCGCCGGAGTCTCGGAGGACGCATGAGCGACATCTACCGCGCGACCATCCCCTACGAATCGATGGACCCGCTCGCGATCGGCGCCACCGACGACGAGTCGAAGAAGCATCGCGACACCCTCGAGCTCGAGATCCCGGCGGCCAACCTCGTCGCCGCCGTCTACCCAGACGAGCCGGAGCCGGTGGCGGACCCGACCGAGGCCTCCCGACGGGCGCTCGCGGAGCCGGTCGACGGCCCCACGTTCGCCGAGCTGCTCGCCGGCAGGCGGAGCGTGGCCGTCGTGATCGACAACCAGTTCCGGCCGACGCCGTCGTCGAAGCTCCTGCCGGCGGTGTTCGACGCGATCGAGGCGGCGGGCGTCGCCGACGTGCGCGTGTGCTGCGCGAACGGGAAGGTCTTCCCGATGTCCGAGTCGGACATGGAGCAGAAGCTCGGCCGCGCGAACCTCGAGCGGATGGAGCGGAACGGCTGGCCCTTCCGGCAGAACGACCCGCAGAACCCGGAGGCGTACACGTTCGTCGGCGTCTCCTCGGGGGGCACGCCGGTGTGGCTCCTGAACGAGGTCGCCTCGGCCGAGGTGAAGATCACGATCGGCCAGGCGCAGGCGAACCACTGGGGAGCCGGCGGCGGCGGCAAGCTGATCCTGCCCGGCGTCGTCTCCGACGAGACGGTCGAGTCGAACCACTGCGCCTTCGTCACCTCGCCGCAGACGCACTACGGCGCCTACGCGGGCCCGATGCGCTCCGACATCGACGAGGTGGCGACGATGTGCGGGCTCGACTGCACCATGAACGTGCTCCTGGACACGCACGGACGGGTGGCCGACGTCGTCTTCGGCTCGCACCCGGAGGCGCACCGCGAGGCGATCCGCCGCTTCAACGCGATCTACGCGTACGAGAGCTTCGTGCCCGAGCACGGCCAGGCCGACATCGCGATCTGCGGCGTGTTCGCGCCGACCGATCACCTCTTCTTCCACACGGGTTGGGGCTGCATGTCGGCGGATCTGGTGGTCAAGGACGGCGGCACCATCATCTACACGAGCCCGTCACCCGGCGTCTCGACCGCGATCGGCGACTTCCCCGGCCTCGCGCTGATGGATCTGATGAAGCCGTACATGCCGCCGACGCCCGAGAACTACCAGCGCGTCCTCCGCGACATCCACGCACGGGCGATCCAGATGTGGGCCGGCTGCATCTGGGTGCCGATCTACGAGGTGATGACGCGCAAGCACCTGACGATCGTGACGCTCGCGGAGAACCTGGAGCTGGCGGCCGACATCGGGCTCGAGGCGACGACGTCGCTCGACGAGGCGTTCGCCGCCGCGATGGAGCGGCACGGCCCCGGCGCAAAGGTGGCGGTGCTCCCGTTCGCCCGTTACCAGCTGCCGAAGAACGCCGTCCGCATGGAGCCGGCCGACGAGCGGGTGTTCGCCTACGCGGGGCACCAGCCGTAGGGGCGAGGCTTGCCTCGCCCTGATCTCGCGGCGGCGACGCAGGCGTCGCCCTTCCGGGCGATTCCGGGCCTGCAGGCGTCCGGAGTACGCCCGGACGACGACGTCGGCACCGAGATCCGCGGCGCGACGACGATCCTCGAGCTCCTGCGCATGTTCCCGGACGGCCGTGCGACGCGGCTGCTGTCCGAGATCCAGTTCCCGTGCGCGCATTGCGGCGGCGCGGTGCGCGAGCCGCTCACGTTGGCGGCGAAGCGGCACCAGCGCGACCCGCGGGCGGTCTTGGAGGCGTTCCGCGGGCTTGCGGACGGCTACCCGGCGCCGGAGCGGGTGACCGCCGCGGCGGAGCGCCGGCCCGACCTCTGGCAGCGCTGACCGCGCCGCTCGGGCCCGCCGGCACCTGGGTAGAGTCGCGGCGTGGGCGTTACGACCGGGCGCGAGACGTGGGTCGGGCGCTCGCTGCCACGGGTCGAGGACGAGACGCTGTTGCGCGGGGAGGGCCGCTTCCTCGACGACCTGCAGCCGTTTCCGCACGCCTGCCACGCCGCGATCGTCCGCTCCCAGCTCGCGCACGCGCGGATCCGCGTGGACGCCTCGGCGGCGCTCGGCGCGCCCGGAGTCGTGGGAGTGCTGGCCGGCGACGACGTGCGCGCCCGCTCGCGCCCGTTCCCGGCCGGGATCGACACCGGTGTGCCGCAGTGGGCGCTCGCGCTCGACACCGCCCGCTACGCGGGCGAGCCGGTCGCGGTCGTCGTAGCCCGCGACCGCTACCTCGCCGAGGACGCGGCCGAGCTCGTCGAGGTCGACTACGAGCCGCTCGAGCCGGTCCTCGACCCGGTGGCAGCGGTGGACGGCCCCGCGTGCGTCCACGACCGCTCGTTCCACTACGGCGACGTCGACGAGGCGCTCGCAGGCGCGGACCTCGTCGTCCGCGAGACGTTCCGCTTCCCGCGCTTCACCTGCGCGCCGGTCGAGTGCTACGCGGTCGCGGCCGAGTGGAGCGAGGGCGAGCAGCAGCTGACGGCGTGGTCGAACTTCCAGGGGCCGTTCACGCTGCACGGCGTCGCCGCGGCGGCGCTCGGCCTGCGCGGCTCGCAGCTCCGGCTGCTGACCCCGCCCGACTCGGGCGGCTCGTTCGGCGTCAAGTCGGCCGTGTTCGCCTACGTCGTCCTGATCGGGCTCGCCGCGCGCAAGCTGGGCGTGCCGGTGCACTGGGTCGAGGACCGGCTCGAGCACCTGGCCGCGAGCGCCGCCGCGACCGGCCGCGTCACGGGGGTGGAGGCGGGGTTCACGTCGGCCGGCGAGCTGGTGGCGCTGCGCTACGACGTGATCGAGGACGTCGGCGCCTACGTCCGCGCGCCCGAGCCGGCGACGCTCTACCGCATGCACGGCTCGCTCTCGGGCGCCTACCGCG
>DASTPC010000158.1:0-12467 GCA_035720085.1 Gaiellaceae bacterium | reverse complement strand
CGGGATCGAGGCGCTGCCGGAGCCGGAGCGTGACGAGCTTGTCGACGCGTGGGTCGGCGGCGTCCGCGAGGTGCTCGGCGCGGCGCAGGGCCGGCTGCTCGCGTTCGCGCCGGGCCGCGTCGCCGACGGCTTCGCGGGAACGTCGATTTCCGCGGCGGCCGCCCGACACCGTGACACCCTCGCGCCGCTGCTGGACGGCCTCGAGGAGCGGGCCGGCGTGCTCTTCGTACATCCCGGCCCGGTTGTCCCGCCTCCGGGCGCGCCCGCGTGGTGGGCCTGGGTGGCCGACTACACGGCGCAGATGCAGGCGGCGTACCTCTCCTGGCTCGCCGGCGGCCGCTCGCGGTGGCCGTCCGTCCGGGTCGTGTTCGCCATCCTCGCCGGCGGGGCGCCGTTCCAGCTGGAGCGCCTCGCGTACCAGGGCGTCGACGTCCGCTCGACACTCGAGCCGAACATCTTCCTGGACGTCTCGACCTACGGCCGCCGCGCGATCGAGCTCTGCATCGAGACATTCGGCGTCGACCAGCTCGTCTACGGCAGCGACGTCCCGGTCGTCGACCCCGCCCGGACCTTGCATGCCGTCCGGGGATTCGGAGAATCTGTACACAGGATGTTCACCGAACACAATCCCGCTCGGCTGCTGTACGGATGACCGAGATCGGTGGGTGGATCGTCGCGCGCCTGCCCGCCGACCGGGACCTGGACCGACCCGCGCTCGCGCGGCTTGCGGTGGCGATCGGGCAGGAGGAGTCGCTCTGGCGCGCCCACGTCCGCCACGAAGAGAGCGAGCGCTTCTACCAGCAGCTCTACCGCGACCCGAGCGTGGACGTCTGGCTGATCTGCTGGACCGAGGGCCAGGGGACGGGCTACCACGACCACGACCGCTCCTCAGGGGCCGTCTACGTCTGCGAGGGGTCGCTGCTCGAGGACTACTTCATGCGCGACCCGGACGGCTGGATCCGGGAGAAGACCTACCCGCACGAGGCAGGCGGGCACTTCCACTTCGACGCCGCCGATATCCACGGCGTCCGCCACGGCGCCGGCGCGCCCGCGATCTCGATCCACGTGTACTCGCCCGCGCTCTGGCGGATGGGGCACTACGAGCCGGACAGCCGCGGCGTGATGCGGCGCGTGTCGGTCACGTACGCGGACGAGCTGCTCGGCGTCGCGTAGGCGTGGCGGCGGGCGGGGGCGAGGCGAGCCTCGCCCCTACGACGAGCGCGTGAGCTCCTCCTTGCGGCGCGCGACGAAGGCGTCCAGGGCCTCGCGGCGCGCCGGGTCGAGCGGCGGCGGCTCGTAGGCGGCGAGCGTGCGCTGCCAGACGTCGGTCGCCCGCTCGGTCGCCGTCCGCGCGCCGGCGCTCTCCCACGCCTCGTACGACGCCCAGTCGGAGAGCAGCGGCTCGTAGAACGCCGTCTCGTAGCGCGCGAGCGTGTGCGCGGCGCCGAAGAAGTGGCCCCCCGCCGGCACCTCTGCGAGCGCCGCCAGGCCCTCGGCGAGCTCGCGTTCGGAGACGTCGACGGGCGCGACCGTCCGCGCCATCGTCTGCAAGAGCTCGACATCGAGCACGAGCTTCTCGAACGACGCGGTCAGCCCGCCCTCGAGCCAGCCCGCGCCGTGGTAGACGAGGTCGGCGCCGCCGAGCACGGCCGACCAGAGCGACATCTCCGACTCGTACGCCGCCTGCGCGTCGACGACGTTGCTCGCGTTCGCGTTGCTCGCGCGGTAGGGCAGGCCGTAGCGGCGCGCGAGCTGGCCGGCCGCGATCGTCGCCCGCGCGTGCTCGGGCGTGCCGAAGGCAGGCGCGCCGCTGCGCAGGTCGACGTTGGAGGTGAACGCGCCGTAGACGACCGGCGTGCCCGGCCGCTCGAGCTGAGTGAGCACGACGCCGGCGAGCGCCTCGGCGTTCTGCTGGACGAGCGCGGTCGCGAGCGAGACCGGCGTCATCGCCCCCATCAGCGTGAAGGGGGTCACGACGACGGGCTGCCCGTGCTCGGCCATCGCGAGCAGGCCGTCGCCCATCGCCTCGTCGAAGCGCCGCGGCGAGTTGACGTTGACGATCGTCAGCACGCACGGGTCGCCGACCACGTCCTCGAGGGTCAGCCCGCGGGCGATCGCCGCCGTCTCGATCCCGTCGACCGCCCGGTCGCGGCCGATCGCGCTGCAGTGGAAGACCCGGTCCGTGACCGTCACGTTGGCGAGGTAGCAGTCGAGATGGCGCGTCTCGGGCGGCAGCTCCACCGGGGCCGTCGGCTGGTTGCCGACGAAGTGGACGACGTCGAAGCTCTGCGCGAGCTGCAACAGCCGCACGTAGTCAGGGAGGTTGCCGGCGCGGCGGCCGGCGACGCGGTCGTGGACGTTCGGCGGCCCGGCGACGAGACCGAAGGCGACACGGCTGGTACCGAGCTCGAGCCTCCGCACGGGGTTCCGTGGCGTCACCGTGAACGAGGCCGGCGCCGAGTCGGCGCACGCCGTGACGAGCTCGCGGGGAAGCCGCACGAGGCCGGTGTCCTCGTCGACGCTCGCCCCGCCTCGCCGCAGCACGGCGCGCGCCGCGGCGCCCATGAACTCGACGCCGAGCTCCTCGAGCACCGTCAGCGACGCCTCGTGGATCGCTTCGACCTGCTCGCCGGAGAGCAGCGCCACGGGGGCGAAGGCGCGCCGCGGCGGCTCGGCCGGAAAGGAGCTGCGGGCGGTCCGCAGCGCCCGCAGAAGCTCGCGCGAGCGCCGGCCGGTGCGGGCGCTGGCCATCGGCCGATGCTAACCGCGCGGTGGTATTGTGGCAACTATGGTTGCTTACACAGCAACAAGCGGATCGGCGCTCTTGCGCGGGCTGGAGCTCCTCGAGGCCCTCGACTCCGATGAGGCGCGCGCCGCCGGCGGCCTGGGCGTGACGCGGATCGCCGCCCTCGTCGGCCGGGAGAAGAGCCAGGTCTCGCGCGCGCTCGCAGCGCTCGCCGGGGCCGGCTACGTCGAGCGGGAGCCGGCTACGCGCCGCTACCGGATCGGCTGGCGCATCGCCGCGATGGGCGGCCGTGCGCACGAGGCGCTGCTCGCTGCCGCGGCGGCGCCCGTGCTCGGGCGTCTCGTCGCCGAGGTGGGCGAGACGGCCCACGCGACCGTGCTCCGGGGCGGCGAGGTGCTGACGGTCGCGAGCGAGTCGCCTGCGCGCGCGGTCGAGGCGGCGGGGTGGATCGGGCGCACCGTGCCCGTCTGGTGCACCGCCTCCGGGCGCGCGCTCCTCGCGGACGAGGACGACGCCGCCGTGCGGCTGCGCGTCGGCGCCACGCTCGCCGTCGCCGGGCCCAACGCCCCGCGCTCGCCGGGCGACCTCATTGCCCGTCTGCGCGTTGACCGGCGGCGGGGCTTCGCCGTCGCCGACGAGGAGCTGGAGGCGGGCCTGCTCGGCGTCGCCGCTCCTGTCCGCGACGCGTCCGGGCGGGTCGTCGCGGCGGTCAACGTCTCCGGTCCGAAGTACCGGCTCGAGCCGGGCCTCGAGGCTGCGGCAGCGGCCGTCGTCGCGGCGGCGGCCACCCTCGCGGGGCGCCTGGCCGGCGCTGCTCCGGCATGAGGATCGCGCTCGCGCAGCTCGACGCCTCACCCGGCGACGTCGCGGCCAACCTGGAGCGGGCCGCAAGCACGGTCTCGGCGGCAGAGGATGCCGGCGCCGACGTCGTCGTCTTCCCGGAGCTGTCCCTCTCGGGCTACGCGCTCGGCGACCGCACGGAGCAGGCTGCGCTCGCGCCCGGCGATCCGCGCCTGGCGGCGCTTACGCACGCGGGTGGGGCCGCGGCGGTCGTCGGCCTGGTCGAGGCGGCGCCGGGAGGTGGTGCCCACGACTCCGCCGCCTGGCTCGAGGACGGCCGCGTCGCGCACGTGCAGCGGAAGCTCTACCTGCCGACGTACGGCCGCTTCGACGAGGGCCGGCGCTTTCTCCCCGGTGACGAGACGGCGGCGTTCGACACCGCGCACGGGCGCGCCGCGCTGGTGGTCTGCAACGACGCGTGGCAGCCGGTCGTCCCCTGGCTGGCCGCGCAGGACGGCGCCGGGGTGCTCTACGTGCTCGCCGCGAGCGGGCGCTCGCTGCCGGGCGAGCGCATCGACATCCCCGCGACCTGGGACGACCTGCTGCGCGCGGTCGCGCGGCTGCTCCAGGTCGTGGTCGTCTTCGTCAACCGTGCGGGCGAGGAGGGCCGGCTGCGCTTCTGGGGCGGCTCGCGGGTGCTCGGCCCGTGGGGAGACGAGCTGGCGCGCGCGGCCGGCGACGCGGAGGAGCTCGTGGTCGCCGACGTCGACCTCGGCGCCGTAGAGGCGGCGCGCGCGGAGATGCCGCTCGGCGGCGCCGGCCCGCACCACGCCGTCGCCGCCGCGCTCCAGCGCCTGCCCGTCAGGTCGCCGTGAACATCGGCCGCTGCGCGACGTCGTCGCCGGCGGGGACACGGCGCAGGCCGAGCACGCGGTCGATCAGCATGTTCTGGAAGCGGTGCACCGACTCCTCGAAGCGGTAGCACATGCGGCCGCCCGTGTACGCGGTGTCGGCGAGCCCGGCCTGGACGCGCTCGACGATCTCGATGTCCTCGCGGTTGACCGCGTCCCAGAACGCGAGCAGCTCCTCGATCCCCGCCTCGGCCCCGTCGCCCGCGCGCTCGAGCGACTCGGGATGGGCGAGCAGGTAGGTCGCCTCGTGCGTCAGCCCGGCCGCCGTCGGCCGGGTCAGCATCAGGAACGTGTGGTTCGGCAGCGCGTTGATCGCAACGTTGGGGAAGACCCAGGCAAACCGCGCGCTGACGGCGTCGTCCTCGCCCAGCGTCGCCAGCGCGGGCAGGCCCTCCCAGCCGCCGTCCTCGGTGTTCGAGGCGATCGGCGAGGTGCAGAAGCCGACGTACATGCCCCTGCCCTGCCAGCGGTGGTGCGCCTTCATCGGCGAGACCTTGACGAGGCCCGGGTGCACCCACGGCAGGTGGTAGTACTCGACGTAGTTCTCGGCCACGAGCTTCCAGTTGGCGGCGATCTCGTAGTCGACGCGGCGCACGACGCGCTGCTCGTCGAGGCGGTAGCCGGCGAGGCGCTGCGGCAGGTCGCCGAGCTCGTCGAGGAGCGGCGGCGCGTCGGCGTCGAGGCAGGCAAACACGAGACAGCCCCACGCCTCGACGCGGACCGGGTGCAGGCCGTGGTCGGCCCGGTCGAACGCCTTCACGCCCGACATGTCGAAGATCGCCGCCTGGTCGGGCGGGATCCCCGCCTCCGGCGTGAACAGCGGCGTGCCGAGGCAGGCGCCGTCGAGGTCGTAGGCCCACGCGTGGTACGGGCACTGGAAGAAGCGCTCGACGCGGCCGCGCTCTTCGACGCAGAGCCTGGCGCCGCGGTGGCGGCAGACGTTGTGGTGGGCGCGCAGCTCGCCGGCTCGGTTGCGGCAGACGATCACGGACCGCGCGCCGACCTCCACCACGACGAAGCTGCCCGGCTCGGCGAGCTCGTCGACCGTGCAGACCGGCACCCACGAGCGCGCGAAGACCCGCTCCAGCTCGAGCTCGTGGAACTCGGGCGAGACGTACGCGTCGGGGATGAGCGTGGAGGCGAAGTCGACCGGGAGGCGCGTCGCGCGGTAGGTCTCCTCCCGCGTGAACGCCTCGGGCGGCACCGGCCGGGGCGGGTTGCCGGCCCGGGCCGCGTCCTCGTCCGGCACGCGGCTAGTCACGGAGCCGATCATAGGCTGCCGGCGCGAGGGTTGCATTCCGCGCACGGGAGTTGCATAGTCGGCAACCGTGCAGTCCGCCGACCGCGCGCTCGCCATCCTCGGCAGCTTCGGCTCGGAGCGAAGGTCGGTGCGCGTCTCGGAGCTGGCGGCCGAGCTCGCCGTCCACAAGAGCACCGTCTCGCGGCTGCTGACCGCGCTCGAGCGGCGAGGGTTCGTCCGGCGCGACGGCGAGCGCTTCGTGCCGGGCCTCGAGATCGTGCGGATCGCGCGGCTCGTCAGCAGCGAGGAGGCACTCGTCGCCGCCGCGACGCCGGTGCTCGAGCGGCTCGCCGCCGAGACGGGCGAGGCCGCCGTCGTCGGCGTCCGGCGCGGGAGCGAGGCCTACTTCGTCCACCAGGTGCAAGGCGACCACATCCTCGTCGTCGACGACTGGTCGGGCCGCTCGACGCCGCTGCACGTGTCGGCGATCGGCAAGGCGATCCTCGCCTTCGGCTCCGAGCCGCACGAGGGGCCGCTGCCGCCTTACACCGCGCACACGATCACCGACCCGGCCGCGTTCGAGCGCGAGCTTCGCCGCACGCGGCTGCGCGGCTACGCGATCCTGCGGGACGAGCTGGAGGACGGCCTGACGGCCGTGGGCGCCCCGGTCTTCGACGAGGCGGGCGCCTGCGTGGCCGGCATCTCGGTCAGCGGCCCGACCTTCCGGCTGCCCCGCTCGCTCGGCCCTCTGGGCGAGGCCTGCCGCGTCGGCGCGGCCGAGATCACCGAGCGGCTCGCAGGAGAGGCGAGGCCGTGATCCGCAACATCGCCGTGACGCAGGCGTCCAATCAATCGCAACGGGGTCTCAGTCCGGCGAGGAGGTGAGGGAGCGACAGGACGCGTGGCAGCGGCCACGTGCGCAGCGGCCGAGGTCGGAACGGCTTGCCGGAAACGGAGGGGGACGGTCAGAATGGCCCCTTCGTCCGGACGCAGCCGCCGCCGATCGCTTCACACAAGGAGGGACGAAAGGAATGCGTTACCCGAAGGAAGAGATCGAGAGGTACCGCCAGAGCGCGGGCGAGCTCGAGAACGTCCTGATCGACGACTTCAACGACGGGCTGCTGACCCGCTCGGAGCTGATCCGGCGCGGCTCGGTGCTCGGCATTTCGATCCCGCTCCTGGGCCTGATCGCGGGCGTGCCGCTGGCGGCCGCCTCGCCGCAGGCGCCGGCGCGGAAGACCGCGGGCACGATGCGCATCGGCCACATCACGGTCGACGGCTCGCTGGAGCCGCCGCTGCTGCAGTCCCTCGGCGCGCTCGGGGTCTCGCATCTCGCGGGCGAGCAGCTGCTCTACGCCGACAAGAACGCGGTGCTGCGGCCGCTCCTCGCGACGTCGTGGAAGGCGTCCAACAACGCGAAGACCTGGACGTTCAACCTGCGCAAGAACGTCAAGTTCCACGACGGCTCGCCCCTGACGGCGGACGACGTGGTGGCGACGTTCAAGATCCTGCGGTCGAAGGACTCGCAGGCGCTGCAGGCCTACAAGGGCATCCTCGGCGGCGTCCGCAAGGTCAACGCGACCACCGTGGCGTTCGACATGGTGAAGCCGAACGGCCTCTTCCCGTACCTGCTCGGGCAGATGGTCTACCAGGCGATCATCCTGCCCAAGACCTACAAGCTGCCGTCGGACATCACCAAGCCCGGCGACTGGACGGCCAACATGAACGGCACCGGTCCGTTCCGCCTGAAGGAGAACCGCGGCGCGGCGGGCTTCACGTTCGAGGCCAACCCGAGCTACTGGGGCGGCAAGCCGTCGATCGACACCGTCACGATCCAGCTCCTGGACGACCAGGCGCGCGTGACCGCGCTGCAGAGCGGCCAGATCGACCTGGCCACGCAGATCACGTACCAGGGGGCGCAGCAGCTGGAGAGCGCCGCCACGGTGCTGCCGCTCCGCGCTGCGAACCACCGCTACCTGAACATGAACGTCACCAAGGCGCCGTTCAACGACCCGCGCGTGCGCGAGGCGTTCGCGCTGGCGCTGAACCGTCCCTCGATCACGACCGGCCTCTGGGGCAAGTACGGCGAGGTCGGCAACGACAGCCCGCTCTGGCCCGGGTACCCCTACACGGACAAGTCGGTGCGCCAGCGGACGCAGGACCTGAAGCGGGCACGGCAGCTGCTCCAGTCGGCCGGCAAGGAGGGGCTCAAGGTCACGCTCACCTGCTACCGCGCGTTCGAGATGCCGGACTACGCCCAGCGCGTGGCGCAGGACCTGAAGAAGATCGGCGTCAACTGCTCGGTCAAGGTCTACACGAGCGCGCAGTACTTCGACGGCGTCAGCTTCGGGGCCACGGGCAAGCTCGCACCCTGGCTCGGGACCGACTTCGGCATCGTCGACTACGGCGGCCGGCCGGTGCCGATCACCTACTTCAACGCGGCCCTGCGCAAGGGCGGCGTCTGGAACGCGGCGCGCTACGCCAACCCGCAGTTCGAGAAGCTGGTGAACGACTTCTACGCCGCGCCCGACCTGAAGGGGCAGAAGAAGTACGCCGGTGCCATCCAGCGGCTGCTGCTGAAGGACACGCCGGCGATCTACTCCTACTTCTACAACTTCATCGCGGCGTCCGGGAAGAACGTGAACGGCTACGTGCCGGACGGCATGGGCTGGATCAACCTGCGCAAGGTGACGGTCGGCTAGTGCGAGGCAGCGGGCCGGGGCGGCAGCCGCCCCGGCCCGCCCTCGGGGCGCATGCTGCGCTACACGCTCCACCGGATCGCGCTCGGGCTCGTCTCGATCCTGATCCTGACCATGATCGTCTTCGCCGCGGCACAGGTGCTGCCCGGCAATCCGGGCCGCCTCGTGCTCGGGCGCGAGGCGACGCCCGAGGCGGTCGAGAAGTTCAACGAGCAGCTCGGCTACAACCGTCCGCTCCCCGTCCGTTACGGCGACTGGCTGTGGAGCGCCGTCAGGGGTGACTTCGGCGCGAACTACAACGACGGGCGGCCGGTCACCGACGACCTCGTCCCGGCCCTCGAGCGGTCGGCGTTCCTCGCGTTCTACGCGTTCATGCTGTGTGTTCCGATCAGCGTCCTGGCGGGGGTGATCGCCGCCATCCGGCGCGGCAAGGCGGCCGACCGGACGATCACGATCGCCGGCCTCTCGCTGGCCGTGATCCCGGAGTTCGTCGTCGGGGCGATCCTCGTCGCGGTCTTCGGGCCGGCCCTGCTCGGCTGGTTCCCGGGGATCGCCGGCGCGCTCATCGACGCCTCCCTCTTCACCAAGCTGGACTCTCTCTTCCTGCCGGCGCTGTCGCTGGCGCTGATCCTCTTCGGCTACATCGCACGGATCACCCGGGCCGGCGTGATCGAGGCGCTCGCCGCCGACTACACGCGCACGGCGACGCTGAAGGGCCTTCCACGACGGACGGTGATGGGCCGCCACGTCGTCCGCAACGGCATCCTCCCGACGATCGCGGTCGTCGCCACGCAGGTCGGGTACATGTTCGGCGGCATCGTCGCGATCGAGAAGCTCTTCGGCTACCCCGGGGTCGGCCTCCTGACGCTCACGTCCGCCCAGATCAAGAACTTCCCGATGCTGCTCGCCTGCGTGCTCGTGATCGGGATCGTCTACTTCATCGCGACGCTGCTGGGCGACCTGCTCACCGCCGCCCTCAATCCCCGGATCCGGCTCTCGGCGGCACAGTGAGCGGCGTCCACGACAACGTGCCCCAGCTGCCGGTGCTGGTGGACGCGCCCCCGGCAGGGCAGCTGGCCCCGTTCCACCTCGACAGCCCGGGCCGCGTCCGGCGGGAGACCCTGAGGCAGATCGTCAGGTCGAAGACCTTCCTGATCGGCGCGGTGGTGACGCTGTTCTGGATCGTCTGCGCGATCTTCGGGTACATGATCGCGCCGTACCACCCGATCGACGAGTCGTTCGCGCCGAGCTACGAGTCGCCGACGTGGGCGCATCCGATGGGGCTCGACCGGGTCGGCCGCGACGTGTTCTCACGGGTGATCGTCGGGGCACGCGAGGTGATCGTCGTGGCGCCGGCGGCAATGGCCCTGGGCGTCGTGCTGGGGTCGACCCTGGGCCTCGTGATGGGCCACTTCGGCAAGTGGGTCGACAACGTGATCGGCCGGATCCTGGACGCCGTGCTCGCGATCCCGCTGATCGTGCTCGCGATCCTGATCCTGACCGCGCTCTCGGCGGGCCAGGAGGGCATCAACGTCACCTCCTGGCAGCTGATCGTCGTGATCGGCATCGCCTTCACGCCACCGGTCGCGCGCACGGTCCGCTCCGCCGTGCTCGCGGAGCGCGACCTCGACTACGTGCAGGCTGCCAAGCTCCGCGGGGAGCGCGCCCCCTACGTGATGTTCGCGGAGATCCTCCCCAACGTGACCGGCCCGATCGTCGTCGAGGCGACGGTGCGGCTGGGCTACGCGGTCTTCACGATCGCGACGCTCGCCTTCCTCAGCTACGGGCCGCAGCCGCCGTCGCCCGACTGGGGCAGCCAGATCGCCGAGCAGTACGCCGACATCAGCCTCGCCTGGTGGGCGACGATCTTCCCCGCGCTCGCGATCGGCTCGCTCGTGGTCGCGATCAACCTGATCGCCGACACCGTGCAGCAGGTGTTCGACGAATGACGGCCGTGCCCGCCGTCGAGCGCGCTCCCGCACTGGAGCTGCGCGACCTCGAGATCGTCTACCGCGTCCGCGGCCGCGACCGCGAGGTCGTGCGCGGCATCTCCCTCACCGTCGGGCAGCAGCGGAACTACGGACTCGTCGGCGAGTCCGGGTGCGGCAAGTCGACGGTCGCGCTGGCGATCGTCCGCTACCTCCCGCGCAACGGCCGCGTCACCTCGGGCTCGCTGCGCGTGGCCGGACGGGACGCCCTCGCGCTCGGCGGCGAGGCGCTGCGCGGCTACCACCGCGACGTCGTCTCGATGGTCTACCAGAACCCCGGCAGCGCCCTGAATCCGACGATCCGCGTGGGCAAGCAGGTCACCGAGGTGTTCGCATTGCGGGGCGTCCGAGGCTCCGACGCCCGCGAGCGTGCGCTGGCGATTCTCCGCGAGGTGCGGATCGCCGATCCGGAGCAGGTGCTGCAGCGCTATCCGCACCAGCTCTCCGGTGGCATGCAGCAGCGCGTCGTGATCGCGATGGCGCTCGCGACCGACCCGAGCCTCCTGATCCTCGACGAGCCGACGACGGGCCTGGACGCGACGGTCGAGGCCGAGGTGATCGACCTGATCGCCGAGCTGCAGGATCGGCATCACACGGCCGTGCTCTTCATCTCCCACAACCTCGGCCTGATTCGCAGGACCTGCCAGGACGTCGGCGTGCTCTACGCGGGCGAGCTCGTCGAGGAAGGGCCTACCGAGGAGATCCTCCAGAACCCGCGCCACCCCTACACGGTCGGGCTGCTCCGCTGCCTCCCTCGCGGCGGCGTCCGCAAGGACAGCCGCAAGCTCGACACGATCCGTGGGTTCCTGCCGGCGATCGGCGAGCACCTGCCCGGCTGCGTCTTCGTGCACCGCTGTGGGCTCGCCCAGCCCGTCTGCGCGACCGACAAGCCGGCGGACACGATCGTGGGCGCCTCCCACCGCAGCCGCTGCCACTTCCACGAGCGCGCGCAACAGCTGCCGCACGACACGGAGGGAAGCGGTGCCGCGGCGCGCGTCCCCGTCGACCGGACGGCGACGCCGCTGCTTCGCGTCCAGGACCTGACGAAGACGTTCAGGCAGGAGGGGCACGAGATCAAGGCGCTGGCGGGCGTCTCGGCGGTGCTCTGGCCGGGCGAGACACTCGGTCTCGTCGGCGAGTCAGGCAGCGGCAAGACGACGTTCGCGCGGACGCTGCTCGGGATCGTCGAGCCGACCTCCGGCACCGTCGAGGTGGACGGGCGCCCGCTGCCGCCGACCCTCGGCTCCCGCTCCTCGGACGACGTCGCCGCGCTGCAGATCGTCTTCCAGAACCCCGACTCGGCACTCAACCGCCGGCACACGGTGCGCCGGATGCTGAAGCGGACGCTCGCGAAGCTCGCGCGCGTGTCCGGCCGGGAGGCCGAGACCCGCGCCGGCGAGCTCGTCGACGCCGTGCGGCTCCCCGAGCGGGCGCTCTCGGCGCGGCCACCGGGGCTCTCCGGGGGGCAGAAGCAGCGCGTCGCGATCGCGCGGGCGTTCGCCGGCGAGCCGCGACTCGTCGTCTGCGACGAGCCGACGTCCGCGCTCGACGTCTCGGTACAGGCGGCCATCCTCAACCTGCTCGTCGACCTGCAGGGGTCGCACCAGACGAGCTACGTCTTCATCAGCCACGACCTCGGCGTCGTCCGCTACCTCTCCGACCGGATCGCCGTCCTCTACCTGGGCCGGCTGATGGAGCTCGGGCCCGCTGCGACCGTCTTCGAGCCGCCCCACCATCCCTACACCGAGGCGCTGCTCTCGGCCGTCCCCACGATCGACGGCGAGCAGCGCCCCCGGATCGACCTCGAGGGCGAGATCCCCTCCGCCGCCGAGCCGCCTTCGGGCTGCGTCTTCCACACGCGCTGCCCGCGCAAGCTCGGGGCGATCTGCGAGACGGAGGAGCCGCCGCTCGCCGAGGTCGAGCCGGAGCACCTGCTTCGCTGCCACATCCCGCTCGAGGACCTGCGCCGGCTGCAGGGCGCGCCGCACGAGCAGCCCGTCGAGTCGTGAGACGCCCTGTGTCGCCCCCCGGCCGTGGCAGCGGCCGGCTGCAGGGAAGTTCGCGCGGCCGGGAATCCGCTGCTGCGGATTCGCGGCCTTGCGC
>DASTPC010000157.1:0-6389 GCA_035720085.1 Gaiellaceae bacterium | reverse complement strand
TCGCGGCAGAAGCGGCACTCGCCGCAGGTCCAGCCGAGCCAGGGCACGCCGACGCGCTCGCCCGCGCGCGGGCCGGCGACGACGTCACCGACGACCTGGTGCCCGAGGACAAGCGGGAGCTTGGGTCGTGGAAGCTCGCCGTCGACGACGTGCAGATCGGTGCGGCAGACACCGCATGCGTGCACGCGCACGAGCAGCTGCCCCGGCCTCGGCTCCGGGTCGGGCAGCTCGACCGCGAGCAGCGGCTCGCCCACCCGCTCGAGCACCATCGCCCTCATCGCAGGCGAAGGACGATCCGACCCGTCTCCACGGTCAGCGGCGCCTCGTCCCAGCCGTCGAAGGCCTCGACCTGGTCGAAGCCCGCCGCCCGCGCCATCTCGGCGAGCTCGGTGGTCGAGTAGAGGCGGTGCACGGCGCTGCGCTCGCGCAGGCCTCCGTCCGGGTCGACGATCACGTGTCGCATCCGGACGGTGCTCGAGAGCGGGTCCCAGTCGTGCTCCTGGAGGACGAAGCCGCCGTCTCCGAGCTCGTCCCAGGTCCGGGGCCGGTAGGTCCGGACGACGCGGTCGCGGTGCATTGTCTCGACGATCAGCGCGCCGCCGGGCCGCAGCACACGCCGGAGCTCGCGGAGCACGCCCGTATCCTCCTCCTTGCCCAGGTACCCGAGCGCCGTGAAGAGATTCAGCGCCGCGTCGAAGCTCGCGTCGGGGAACGGCAGCGAGCGGTAGTCGGCGCGCACCAGCCGCGGCCACTCGCGGTCACCGCGACGCCGCTCGGCCTCCTCCAGCTGCACACGCGACAGGTCGACTCCGGTGACGCGAAAGCCCTCGTCGGCGAGCAGGACGGCGTGCCGCCCGAAGCCGACGGGGCAGTCGAGCACCTCGGCGCCGGACTCGACGCCGGCCAGACGCACGGCCCCGAGCGCCTCCGTCCGTGTCCGCTCCTCGTCGAGAAACGGCAGGAACGTACGCAGGTAGTCCTCCCCGAAGAAGGCCTCCCAGTCCTCTACGCTCCCCGACATGCGCGACCTCCTGGACTACCGGGACGAGTTTCCGATCCTCGCCCACACCACCTACCTGATCAACCACTCCCTCGGCGCGATGCCGGCGCGCGCCGCCGACCGCGTGGCCGAGTACGCACGGACTTGGGCCGAGCGGGGCATCCGTGCCTGGGGCGAGGGCTGGTGGACGATGCCGATGACGGTTGGCGACCAGGTCGGCCGCATCGTCGGCGCGCCGCCGGGGTCGACGGTGATGCACCAGAACGTCGCCGTCGCCGAGTCGGTCGTCCTCTCGTGCTTCAGGCCTGTCGACCCGCGCCGGAACCGCGTCGTCTACGAGCGTGGGAACTTCCCCTCTGTGCGCTACCTCTACCAGGCGCAGCCCGAGCTCGAGGTGGTCGTGTGCGAGGACGAGCGGGAGATCGTGGAGGCGATCGACGAGCGGACGCTGCTCGTGCCGATCAGCCACGTCCTCTTCAAGACCGGCGTGATCCAGGACGTCGCGCCGATCGTGCGCCGGGCGCACGAGGCGGGGGCGCACGTGGTCCTCGACGCCTACCAGTCGGCAGGGATCGTGCCGCTAGACGTGACCGCGCTCGGCGTCGACTTCGCTGTCGGCGGCTCCGTCAAGTGGCTGTGCGGCGGCCCTGGGAACGGCTGGCTCTACGTCCGCCCGGACCTCGCGGACCGCCTCGAGCCGACGGCGACCGGCTGGCAGGCACACGAGCACCCGTTCGCGTTCGAGGAGGAGCTCACGTACGCCCGCGGCGCCGTTCGCTTCCTGACGGGGACGCCGAACGTGCCCGCGCACTACGCCGGCACGGCGGGCTACGACCTGATCGAGGAGGTCGGCGTGGCGCGGATCAGGGAGAACTCCGTCCGCCAGACGACGCGGCTGATCGAGCTGGCCGACGAGGCCGGCTTCGAGGTGGCGAGCCCGCGCGATCCGGCACTGCGGGCCGGCACGGTGACGGTGCGCGTGCCCGAGTTCCCGGCCGTGCACCGAGAGCTCACCGAGCGCGCCGTGCTCTGCGACTTCCGGCCCGACGCCGGGATCCGCCTCGGGCCGCACTTCTTCACCGCCGACGAGGAGCTCGAGCAGGTGATCGCCGAGATCGCCGAGATCGTCGAGACGGGCGCCTACCAACGTCACGTGGGCGTCGTCGCGCACCACTGACCCTTCGGCAGCCCCGTAGGGGCGAGATACGTCTCGCCCCTACGCCCGACCCACGGCGGCGCCTCAGTGCACGATCAGGACGTCGCAGCTTGCGTGATGGGCGACGTCGTCGCTCACGCTCTGCCCGAGCAGCCGCGAGATCGCCCCCAGGTCGCGGCCGCCGACGACGATCAGGTCGGCCTTGCGCACGCGCGCCAGCTGGACGATCGACTCGCCCGGGTCGCCGACCCCGGTCACGCGCTCGGCGGAGATGCCGAGGTCGGTCAGCTTCCGAGCCGCTGCGACCGCCTGGGCGCGGTGCTCGTCGGGCGGGTCGGCCGGATCGTACGGCCCGACGCCGTGGGCGGCGGGCGTCAGGGCGGGCGAGATGCTCGCCACGAGCACCTCGGCGTCGAACGCCTTCGCCAGCTCGGCGGTGCGCTCGAGCGCCCGCTCGGACTCCGGCGAGGCGTCGTAGCCGATCACGATCTTCTTCATGGTTCCTCCTTGGCCGTCGGCGCCATTGTGCGCTCCTTCGACAACGCCTGCAATCGGATCTCCCACCCGTTCGCGCGCGGCGTTCTACTGACGCGTCCCGGTGGAATGCGCGGCGCGCGCGCCCTACGATCAGGCGCGTGACAGCGCCCCGGACGGGTGATACCCGCCTGCTGCACGAGGTCGTCTCGACGGTCGCGTCGACGCTTGAGCTCGACGAGGTGCTGCACGCCGTCGTCCGGCTGCTCAGCGAAGGCAGCGGCGTGCACGCCTGCTTCGTGTACCTGCTCCACGAGGACGGGGAACGGTTCGTGCTCCGTGCGGCGTCGTCGCCGTACGAGCGCCACGAGGGCGCGATCGAGCTTCGCCGCGGCGAGAGCCTCGCGTGGTGGGCGGCCGAACGGCGCGAGCCGGCGTTCATCCGCGAGGGCGCGCTCGCCGACCCGCGCACGAAGTACGTCCCCGAGCTGGAGGAGGAGCGCTTCCAGTCGCTGCTCGCCGTCCCGATCGTCGGCCGGGAAGGCGAGGTGATCGGAGTCGTCACCGCCCACACCGAGGCGCCGCGGGAGTTCGCCGACGACGAGGTGGACTTCCTCGTCTCGTCCGCGTCGCTCGTCGCCGGCGCGATCGAGAACGCCCGGCTCTACGGCGAGGCCCGGACGCGCGTCGCCGAGCTCGAGCAGCTGGCCGAGCTCGCCGAGGCGGTCGCCACGGCCGAGAGCATCGGCGAGCTCGCGATTGCTGCGATCGTGCGGGCGCAACAGCTGCTCGCGGCGCGCTCATGCCACGTGTACCTGCTCGACCCGGGCAGCGAGGAGCTCGTGCGCTGCGCCTCGATGCCGGACGGCTCCGCGCGGCGCGACACGGTCGGCCTCGCGGAGCTCGGCCCGGAGGTCGCGCGGTCGGGCCGGGGCCTGCGGCTGGCGATCCCGCTCGTGGCGAGCGACGAGCTGCTCGGGCTGCTCGAGGCCGAGGGAACCGGGCGCGTCGAGCTTGGCCGCGCGATCGCGAGCCAGGTGGCGGTGGGGATCAAGAAGGTGCAGCTGATCGAGCGGCTGACGGAGAAGAATCTGATCAAGGACTTCCTCGAGGAGCTCGCGGCCGGGCGCCGCGGCGGCGAGCTCGAGGGGCGCGCAACCCGCCTCGGCCTCGACCTCGCGCAGCCGCACGTCGTGCTGATCGCCGAGCCGGGCGACGACGTCTTCGAGCGGGCGCTCCGCAGCCTCGGCGACGACTGCCTGTTCGATCGCCGCGACGAGTCGCTGCGGGCGCTCGTGCGCGTCCCGCGGGCGGGCGTCGAGGCGCTTCGCGAGCGGCTCACGCGCCTGCATGCGGACGCCGGCAGCCCCGTTGCAGTGGGGATCTCCAGCGTCTGCATCGGCGAGGAGAGCTTCGTCGCAGGCTTCGCCGAGGCGCGGCAGGCGCTCGTCGGCACCGCGGTGATCAAGCGCGAGCACGCCGTCACGAGCTACGAGGACCTCGGCGCCTACAAGTATCTGCTCAAGGTCGCGCTCGAGGGCGGCGTGCGCGACCGCACGGTGGAGGCGGTTGGCCACCTGCTCGAGTACGACCGTCAGCGCGGTGCATCCCTCGTCGCCACGCTGGAGGAGTTCCTGAGCCGGCGCGGCAACATCTCCGCGACGTCGGAGGCCCTCTACGTGCATCCGAACACACTCCGGCAGCGGCTGAGGCGGATCGCCGAGCTCTCCGGGCTCGACCTGCGCCGGGACGACTGGCTGGCGGTCGAGATCGCGGTCAAGATGGTCAAGCTGCAGGACGCGCTTGGATCGGCGAAGGGCGACACATAGCGGCCTTCCAGGGTGGAGGAACCGCACCTAGCTCGCCCTCGATGCCGGTGGTACAACGGGTCACCCGACGCCGAGGGAGGAGATCGCCATGGCCGTAGCCGTCCAGCCCGGGGTCGACGGGCTCTGGCCGGAGTTCGAGCAACGCGGCATCGAGTTCGCGTTCGCCCAGTTCGTGGACATGTACGCGCGGCCGAGCGCCAAGCTGGTCCCGATCCGCGCCAAGGCGGATCTCGAGGCGCTCGCGGGCGACGGGGCCGGCTTCGCGGGCTTCGCGGCGGGCGAGATCGGACAGCTGCCGAGCGACCCCGACATCGCGGCGATCCCCGACCTCGACAGTTTCACGCCGGTGCCCTGGCAGCCGAACCTGGTCCGGTTCGCCTGCGACGTGACCGTGGAGGGAGAGGAGTGGCCCTACTGCCCGCGCACGATCCTGCGCCGGATGCTCGCCACGGCGAAGGAGCTGGGCTACGAGTTCCGTTTCGGCTGCGAGCTCGAGTACTTCCTCGTCAACCTCCGCGACGACGGCACGATCGAGGTCGCGGACCGGCGTGACACGCTCGAGAAGCCCTGCTACGACATGGCGGGCCTGACGCGCCGCTACGACTTCCTCACCACTGTCTCGCGCTACTGCAACGAGCTCGGCTGGGGGAACTACGCGAACGACCACGAGGACGCGAACGGCCAGTTCGAGCAGAACTTCACCTTCGACGACGCGCTCACGACGTGCGACCGGGCGATCTTCTTCCGCTACATGGTGCACACGCTGGCCGAGCAGCACGGGATGCTCGCCACCTTCATGCCGAAGCCGTTCTCGCACCTCACCGGCAACGGCTGCCACTTCCACATGTCCCTCTGGGACGGCGATACCAACCTCTTCCTGGACGAGGCGGACCCGCGCGGTCTCGGCCTCTCCGACCTCGCCTACCGCTTCATCGGCGGCCTCAAGCGGCACGCCCGCGCCTACAGCGCGATCACGGCGCCGACGGTCAACTCGTACAAGCGGCTCAAGGTGGGCACGACCGTCAGCGGCGCGACGTGGTCCCCCGTCTGGATCAGCTACGGCTACAACAACCGCACGCAGATGCTGCGCATCCCCGGCCCGGGGCGGATCGAGGACCGCACCATCGACGGCTCCTGCAACCCGTACCTAGCCGCCGCCGCCGTGCTCGCCGCCGGCCTGGACGGGATCGCCAACGGGCTCGACGCCGGCGAGCCGAACGCCGAGAACCTCTACGCGATCCCGTATGAGGAGCTGCGCTCCCGCGGCCTCGAGACGCTGCCGGCGAACCTGCTCGAGGCCACGCACGAGCTGAAGCAGGACGACGTGCTGCGGAAGGCGCTCGGACGGGGCCGCGACGAGGACTACGTCGACTACGTGATCCGCGTCAAGCGCGAGGAGTGGGACCGCTACCACGAGCAGGTGACGTCCTGGGAGGTGCGCGAGTACCTGACGCGGTTCTAGGCGTATGGAGCTTCTCTCCATATCGCCACGCGGAAGAATGGGGGGATACACGCACGCGATGTGGAGATACTGTCCATAGGCATGTGCGGGATCGTCGGACTATTCGCGAAGTCTTCGGCCGTCGAGGAGCGGCTCGGCGCACACGTGGCCGCGATGCTCGCCCAGCTGTCCGACCGCGGCCCCGACAGCGCCGGAGTCGCCGTCTACCACGACCCCGCGCCGGACGGATCTTCCAAGCTGACGCTCTGGTCTGGCGAGGCGGAGCCCGCCTGGGACGCGCTCGCCGGCGAGCTCGCGACGGCGTTCGGCCGGCGGCCCGAGCCGGCGGTGCGGGCCAACCACGCCGTGCTCGTCGTCGACGCCGAGGCGGCCGAGGCGGAGTCCTGGGTCCGCGCACGGCACCCGGAGCTGCGGGTGATGAGCGCAGGACGCGTGATCGAGATCTACAAGGAGGTCGGGCGCCCGGAG
>DASTPC010000156.1:0-5214 GCA_035720085.1 Gaiellaceae bacterium | reverse complement strand
GGCGAGCGCCAGCTTCGAAGGCGAGTCGGCCGCGCGGGAGCCGTTCGCCCAGCCGCTCGTGGAGCTCTCGGGCGAGCCGGTCGAGTTGACGGTCGACGCCGCGTCGCTCGCGGAGCTCCGTCGCTGCGTGACGGAGGCTGCCGGCCGTGCCGGCATCGGGGAGCCCCGCACCGCCGGGCTCGTGCTCGCCACGCACGAGGTGGCCGCCAACTCGATCCGGCACGGCGGCGGCGCCGGACAGATCCGGATCTGGAGCGAGCCCGGCGCGGTCGTGTGCGAGCTCCGCGACGGCGGCTGGATCTCCGACCCGCTGGCGGGCCGCCGGCGGCCGTCGCCCGGACGTCTGAACGGTCGCGGCCTCTGGCTGGCCAACCACCTCTGCGATCTCGTCGAGCTCCGCTCCTCGCGCGCGGGAACGACGGTACGGCTCCACGTCTCCGAGCCCGCCGCAGCTGCCTCGTGAGCCGCTACACGATCCGCAACTTGCGCGAGATCGAGGACTCCGCGCCGGGTGCTGGGCTCGCACCCGGCCTCGAGGCTCGCTTCGGCCGCAAGCCGCTCGGGGCGGAGGCGAGCGGGCTGACGTACTTCCGGCTGGCGCCCGCCCACCGCATCCCGCTGGGCCACCGGCACGCCGAGCAGGAGGAGACGTACGTCGTGCTTTCGGGGCTCGTGCGGGTCGCGCTCGACGACGAGGTCCGCGAGCTCGGCCCGTGGGACGCCGTGCGGATCGCGCCCGCGACGATGCGTGGGCTCGAGGCCGGGCCGGAAGGTGCCGAGGTGCTGGCGTTCGGCGCGGGCCCGGCCGGCGACGGCGACACGCGGCCAGGGTGGTGGCCCTCCGGCGGCTCCTAACTGGAGCGCGAAGATCCCTAAAGGCGGCGGCTCTCGCCGCCACGAGGAGGCTATGCCGCGTCGGGGGCCGCGTCCGCGCCGAGGCGGGCGCGCAGCAGGTCGATCTGGTCGTGCAGCTCGCGGCGCCGCTCCGAGAGCTCGCGCTCCCGCTGGCGGAGCTGGTGCATCTCGTCGCCCGCGACGTCGTGCGTCGCGCCGCCGCCCAGGAAGAGGTCGATCCGGTCCTGGAGCCGGCGCCGCTGCAGCGAGACCGCGCGTTCCTCCTCCTGCAGCCGCGCGAGCTGTAGGGCGAGCTGCTCTCCGGCGTCGGTCGCCATGCCCTCCCTTATCGGCACCGGACGCCCGGAGGATGAGTCGGCGCGGGTGCGGTCAACCGCACCTGCAAAGGCCGGTCGGGCCCATTTCCGCGAGACCCGCCGAGCGGAAGGGTTCAGGTCGAGATGTCCGCCTACTCGATCCCCACCGGCCGGCCGGCGCCCTCCTCCCCCCAGGCGCCGGCCCGCACCCCCCGGCTGCGTGCGGTCTCCCCGCACCTGCTCGTCGTCGCGAACGCGAACGCGAGCGGGCTCGTGCGCCGCCCCGAGCTCGTCGAAGGCGCTGCCACGCTGCTCCGCGGGCTCGGGGCGCGCGTCGAGACCCGGCTGACCTCCTCGCTGGAGGAGCTCGCCGAGACGGTCGCCGCCGCCGGTCGGCGGATTGCCCTGCTCGGCGGCGACGGCTCCCTCCACGCGGCCGCGAACCTGCCCGGCCCGCTGCCCGAGCTGGCGCTCCTGCCCGCCGGGCGCGCGAACAACGTCGCCCACAGCCTCGGCGTCCCGCTCGACCTGAGCGCGGCTGCACGCCTCGCGCTCGCCGGCCACGCCCGCCCGCTCGACCTGATCGAGGCGCGCACCGCGACCCGTCGCTACCTGGCGGTCGAGGGCGTCAGCGTCGGCTTCCACGCCCTCGCCCGCGCGCGCTACCGCTCCGTCAACTCCGCCGACGTCGTCGCCGGCGTCAAGGCGGGCCTGGGCGCGCTTGCGAGCTTCGGGTCGATCACGATCGGGCTCGAGGCCGACGGCCGCTTCGAGGTCGCCCGCATCGGGCAGCTCTTCGTCGCGAACCTGCCGCTCTTCGGGCCCGGCCTCCAGGTCGCCCCGGCGGCCGACCCCGCCGACGGCCTCCTCGATCTCGTCACGATCGAGGCGGCGACGCGCACCGAGCTCGTCTCCAAGCTCCGGCGGCTCCGCCACGGCACGCACCTCGAGCTGCCCGGCGTCCGCCACCTGGCCGCCGCCCGCATCCGCATCGCGCCGAGCGGGCGCTCCCCCGTGATCGCCGACACCACCGACCTCGGCTCCGGCACCGTCGAGCTGAGCGTGCGCCCGGCCGCCCTCCAGCTCGTAGGAAGCGCGGCATCCCCCGGCCGCGACAGCGGCCGGCTTCAGGGATCTTCGCGCGCAGAAGGGAGCGCGGCATGAGCGTCATGAGCGCCACCCTGCGCGAGCGCCGACTCCCGTTCCACGTGCCGTTCCTGGTCGCCTTCGCCGCGGCCGCGCTCGCCGCCGGCCTCGGCCGTGCGGTGACGACGACCTACCTGCCGCTGCTCCTGAACGGGATCGACGACGAGCCGGGCCTGATCGGCACCGTCATGCTCGTCAACGCCGGCGCCGGCATGGCCGTCCCCCTCGTCACGGGGCTCTGGAGCGACCGCCGCGCGAAGCGCGGCCGCGGCCGCCAGCTGCCGTTCGTCGCCGGCGGCGCCCTCGTCACCGCGGGCGGCCTCGCCGCCGTCGCGCTCGGCTCCGGCACCTCGTACCTCGTCCTCGCGCTCGCCGGTGCCGTCGTCTACACGGGCCTGAACGCCCTGACGACCGCCCATCGCGCGCTCGTGCCGGAGATCTTCGACGCGTCAGGGCGCGCCCGGGCGACGAGCGCGCAGGAGCTCGCGATGCTCGGCGGCGGCCTCGTCGGGCTCGCCGTCGGCGGCCTGCTCACCGGCCTCGCCCCGTGGGCGCCGTTCGCGCTCGCCGCGCTGCTCGTCCCGTTCCTCGCGCTGCCGACGCTGCTCCGCACGCGCGAGCCGGCCGCCGCGCCCGAGGCAGTCGCAGCCCAGCCCGCGTCGATGCCCGCCGCCTACTACCTGCGCGCGGCGTCCCGCCCGGGCGTGCGCGGCTTCCTCACCGCCCAGATGCTGTGGGTGCTCGGTTACGCCGCCCTGCCCGCCTTCTTCCTCCTGTACGCCGAGGAGGAGCTCGACCTGCGGCCGGCCGTGGCTTCGCTCTGGCTCGCCGGCTTCGGGCTCGTCACCGGCGCCGCGATCGCCGCGGCGGGGCGCGTCCGCGACCCCGAGCGCCACCGCACGCTGCTGCTCGTCGGCGTCGCCCTCCTCGGCATCGGCTTCCTCGGCGTCTCCGCCACGACCAGCCTGACGGTGATCGCGGCCGCGCTGATCGCCGCCGCCGTCGGCTTCGGGCTGATCTCGACCCTCGGCTTCCCGCTCTTCTCCGCCTACATCCCCGAGGGGGAGTCGGGCGGGTACACGGCGCTCTACTTCTCCGTGCGGGCGATCTCCGCGACGATCGCGCTGCCCGCCGCGGGCTGGATCGTGGAGGCTTCGGGCAGCTACCGGGCGCTGTTCGTGCTCGGCGGCGCCGCGGCGCTGGCCGCCCTGCTGCCGCTGCTGTCGCTCCGCCGCCCGCGCGGCCGCGCCGCCCTCGCCGGCTCGTTGCTCCTGGTCGTCCCGGTGCTCGGTCTGCTCGTCTCGCAGACGCCGGTGCACCGCCTGGACGAGGAGCTGTACCTGGTCGTCAACGGCCTCGGCCCCGGGCCCGACTTCCTCTGGGAGCTGCTCGATCCGCACACGCGCAACTACCTGATCCTGATCGCCCTCGCCGTCGTCGCCGGGGCGCTGGCGCGCTCACGCCGGATCGGCGGCGCCTTCGCCCGGGTGATGGGCGCGGGGCTTCTCTCCTGGGCGCTGCTCGAGGTCGTCTACTCGGTCTACGACCGGCCGCGGCCCGAGGAGGTGCTGGGCGAGGCGGTCGAGCTCAACGGCTCCAGCTGGGCGCACCTGAACTCCTTCCCGAGCGGCCACATGGCGATCACCGCCGCGCTCGCGGTCTCGATCGCGCTCGCCTTCCCGCGCCTGCGCGCCCTCATGTGGGCCTACGTGGCCGCGGTCGCCTTCACCCGAGTCATGTTCGGCGCCCACTTCCCGCTCGACACCCTCGCCGGCACCGCGCTCGGCACCGCGAGCGCGATGCTCGTCGCAGGCGTCGCCTCGCGCTGGCGGCCGGGCCCCTCGGATCCCGGCTCGACGGTCGACGCGGGCGAGCTCGACCCCGCCGCGGTGGTCGCCGTGATGCCGTCCTACGAGGACGTGCCCGAGCGCGCCCTGCTGACGCAGACGCTCGACCACGTCGGCGGGCTCGTCCTGGTCGACGACGGCTCGAGCACCGCCGTCGCGGATCAGCTCGACGCGCTCGCCGAGTCCACCGGCGCAGACCTCGTCCGGCTGCCGCAGAACGGCGGCAAGGGCAATGCGGTGCGCGCCGGCATCGCGCACGCGCTCGAGCGGGGCGCGTCCGCCGTGCTCGTGATCGACGCCGACGGCCAGCACCCGCCCGCGGCCATCCCCGACTTCCTCGCCGCCGGGCGGAGCGCCGAGCTCGTGATCGGCGACCGCTTCGGCGACCTCCGCGGGATGCCGGCGCAGCGGCGCCTGGCGAACCGCACGAGCAGGCGGCTGCTCGAGCTCGCCACCGGGCGCGAGGTGCGCGACACGCAGAACGGGATGCGGCTCCTGCGCGGCCGCGCGCTGGAGCTGCTCCCGCCCGCGGGCGGCTACGAGGCCGAGACGCGGCACCTCAAGCTCGCCCTGCGCGAGGGCGTGCCGGTCGGCTGGGTGCCGATGCCGGCGATCTACGCCGGCGAGCGGAGCTCGTTCAGGGCGCTGCGGGACTCGGCGAAGGTGGTCTGGGCGATCGTCGGGCCCGCAGGACGACCCAGCCCGTCGCCAGCCCGATGAGCGCGCCGAGCGCGCTGCCGGCGGCCACGTCCGACCAGTAGTGGACGCCGAGGTAGACGCGGGAGAGCGCCACCACCGTGGCGAGCGCGAGCAGCGGCAGCCGGAGGCGCGGGCAGAGCAGGCCGACGGCGACCGCGGTCGCGAACGCCGTCGCCGAGTGGCCGGACGGGAAGGAGGTCGAGTCCGGCACCGAGCCGATCGCCTGGATCGCCGGGTCGGCGAGCGGCGGCCGGGGTCGTGCCGCCGCGTCCTTGAGCAGCGTCACTGCGACGCCGGCGAGGGCGGCGGCGGCGAGGGCGGTCAGGGCGGCCACCGGCACCAGGCGGCGCCGCTGCGCGTCGACGAGCCCG
>DASTPC010000155.1:0-41735 GCA_035720085.1 Gaiellaceae bacterium | reverse complement strand
GAACAGATGTTCGCATGGGGAGGGGCTGCGCGCTAGACCGTCTCGAGCAGGACCGTGAGCCAGCGCCGGACGGCGTCGGCGACGGCTGCGAGGTCGGTGCGCAGGGCGTGGTCTGCCGCCACCTGGACGACCGTCCGGCGCGGGCCGGCCGGCGGCATCCCGAAGCGGTCGCGCGTGCCCTGCACGACCAGCGTCGGCACGGTCACCTCCTCGAGCTCGGCGAGCCGGCTCGGCGCCTGCGTGCCGCTCGCCCTGGCCGGCGGCTGCAGCGGGAAGGCGAGGCAGAGGACGCCGGCGGCGCCGGTGGCCGCCGCCGTGCGGCAGGCGACGCGCGCACCCGACGAGCGCCCGCCGGCGACGAGCGGCAGCCCGCGCAGCTCGCGGGCGGCCAGACGTTCGGCGACGGCCGTCCAGGCGGCGTCCAGCTGGCGCGCCGGGGCCGGCGAGCGCCGGCCGGCGACGCGGTAGGGCTGCTCGACAAGCGCAACCGTGAGCTCGAGCGAGTGAGCAGCCTCGGCCGCCGCTGTCAGGTCGCGCGCCTCGACGCCGCCGCCGGCGCCGTGGCCGAGCACGAGCGCAGCTCGAGGCTCGGCGACCGGGCGCAGGTGCACCCGGGCGGGGCCGTGCGGCGTCTCGACCTCGAGCGCGCTCATCCCGCTGCCAGCGTAGTGGCCACGGTCCGTAGAAACCCGCATGCTCCGGGTCGCGTTCTGCGGATGCCCGCCGCCGGCTGCGGGCCGAGGATGTGGCGGACATCGTCACGAGGAGCCACATGCCACGCCTGCTCGCAGCGCTCGCCGCCGTTGCCGCGCTGGTCGTCGCCGCGCTCGTCGTCGCGGGCGGCGACGACGGCGCCGGCACTCAGACCGTCGCGGAGCATCCGGTCGCGATCCCCGCCGCCCTCCGCACCGTCGCGCTGCACCGCACGATGCCGCCGCCCTCGGCATACGAGCGCAGCCTGTCCGCGCTGCTCGAACAGGGCGCGATGCCGGCAGGGGCTGCGACGGCCGAGGTTCTGACCGACACCGACTGCGCCCCCGACGAGCGGATGATCTCGCACTGTCGGAACGTCGTCCGGCTGCAGGACGGCCACGAGCTCGTGCTCCGCCACCCCCACGACATGAGCAAGGTGCCCTGCCTGGCGCCCGGCGAGCGCATCCGCCTCGTCCCGGCGGTCTAGGGAGCGGATCAGGCCGAGCGCAGCTCGCGGAGCACGCCGAGCGCCTCGACGGCGTGCCGGCCGTCGGTCGCCAGCGCCGGACCCGGATTGCGTCGCGTGCCCGTCCGGACGGTCAGCGGCACCAGGTTGCCGAGGCCGACGAAGATCCCCAACAGCGTCGTCGCGGCCAGGAACTCGGCGACGGCGCCCGAGCCGGCGCTCGCCGCGAGGAGACCCGTCGCTGTCGCCCCGGCCAGGGTGGCCGCGGGGCCCGCGAGCGAGATCAGCACCGTCGCCCGCGCGGTCGTCCGCGCGCCGTCGAACGCCACCGAGCCGCCCGGGAGCCAGGGCGCGCTCAGCGCGTTCATGCGGATCCGCACCTCGCCGAGGCGCCGCTCGACGAGCTGTCCGTGGGAGCCGACGGTCGCCTCCACGTCAGCCTGGCCGGTCGCCACCGCGGCGACGAGATGCCCGGCCTCGTGGATCACGGACACGACCACGACGCAGGCGAAGAACCAGGCGACGTACCAGGGGAACCCGGGCCCGGCGCCCATCGTCTCGTCGAGCGCCTCGAGAAGCGACGTCACAGACCGCCTGTCGGCGGGTTGCGCCGAGCGCTTCAGCCTCAGGTCCGGGGGGACGTTGGACCGATGGGGCCGCGCCTGCGGCGGCGCGTGTCGAAACCTGGACCTTGCGTTCCCGCCGCCGGCGGAGACGATGAGAAGTGGGAGAGACGCCGTCGCGCCGCGTGCGTGACGGCGGCCAGGGGGATATCCCCACGGTGGGCGCGGAGGGCCCGCCTCGACGGCGGGCCCTCCGGCGTCCGGGCGCGTGCCGGTTCCGTGACGGGTTCTCCACAGCGCCGCGCAGCCAGCGGCTTCGCGCCGCCGCCGTCCGTTTCGGCCACTGGGCAGGCGCACGCGGCCCGAGTACCCCTTCTCGGCGTCACCAACCGAAGGAGGGAACGTGAAGCGACATCCGCTCGCGCTCGTCCTGGCCGGGCTCGCGGTGCTCGCCGGCGCGGCCGCGATCTCGGCCGCGACCGAGCCCGACGGCACCATCCACGCCTGCCAGAACCTGCGCCACGGGCTCCTGCGCGTGGTCGGCTCGGCCGACGCGTGCAAGACGGCGAAGGAGAAGGCACTGCAGTGGAACGAGCGTGGCCCCGCCGGCCCGGCCGGCGAGGCCGGCCCGCAGGGGCCGCCCGGCCCGCAGGGGCCGAAGGGCGACCCCGGCATCGCCTCGATCGGCGCGCTCGCCGGCACGCCGTGCACGACGTTCGAGAACGGCAACGGCACCGTGGTGGTCGATGTCACGCCGACCGATCTGATCACGTTGACCTGCGAGGCCGGCGGCGGCACGCCGCCTCCGCCTCCGCCTCCGCCGCCTCCGCCGCCTCCGCCCCCGCCCCCGCCTGGCGGGGCGAAGCTGGTGCTCAACGAGGTGGACTACGACCAGGTCGGCACCGACGCGGCCGGCTTCGTCGAGATCGCGAACACCGGCTCGGGCTCGGCGACGCTGGCGGGCATCGCGATCGTGCTCCTCAACGGCGACGGCACGGAGTACGACCGCATCGCGCTGACGGGCTCGCTCGCCGCCGGCGGGCACCTCGGCGTCGACGCCGACCCGCAGAACGGCGCCCCGGACGGGCTCGCGCTCGTGGACACGGCGAACGGCACGCTGCTCGACGCCCTCTCCTACGAGGGGCCGATCACCGCCGCCACGATCGACGGGCAGACGTACTCGCTCGTCGAGGGGACGGCCCTGCCGGCGACGGTCGCCGACTCGAACACGGTCGACGGTTCGCTCTCGCGGCTGCCGGACGGCACCGACACCGGCAACGCGGCCACCGACTGGGCGTTCACGACGACGAAGACGAGAGGGGCGGCGAACGTGGCCACCCCGTGACCGGCATGGCCGGCCGCGGGCCCGCGTCGTGCCCGGCGGAGGGGCGGCTCAGGCCGCCTCTCCGCCTCTCGCCGGCGTCACTGCTCGACGAGCTTGCCCATCTGGTGGTGCCAGAAGCGCCACCAGCGGAACAGGCCGGCGTGGTCGCTGCTGCCCCGGCTGGCAGTGCCGAGCAGGTCCGTGTGCGTATCCTGGCCGAGCTTCTCGTGCGACCACACGATGACGGCGTCGTTGCCGTCGAAGTAGCAGAAGTCCTTGCCGCCCGGCTTGTCGGGCCCGTGCAGCCAGGCTCCCTCCCCGCCCCAGACGGTGCCGCTGCAGCCGCCGAAGTCCTTGCCGACGTTGGCGGCCTTCCGGGCCTGTTCGTAGGCGGCGTCGAGTGCTGCGGCGCTCGGGTAGATCGAGAGTTGGACCTCGTCCGGGCCGTTGAGGCCCAGGCAGACGGCGCTCTGCGTCGCTCCCGTGGCCGGCACCGCCTTGACCGCGCAGTCCTTCCAGACCGGCGTCGGCACGAGCGAGGCGAGCTGCGAGATGTCGCCCACGGCGGCTGGCGGCGGTTGCGCCGCGGGCGGCGGCTGGGCGGCCGCGCCCGACGGCGTGCCGTCGTCGTCTCCCGTGAAGAGGAGCACGCCGACAGCGGCGACGGCGGCGGCGAGGGCGGCGATCGCGACGGGGATCAGCCACTGCCGGTTGCGAGAGAGGAAGCTGGGCTTGCCGTCCCCCTTGGCACGCTGCTGGGCAACGCTCGTCGGCGGGCTCGCGAGCACCGTCTCGCGTCCGTCTCCGCCGGCGCCGGCGATGACGGTCTCGCCCGCCGGCGGCGGGCCGTTCGAGCCCTCGTCGGCGAGCGGGGCCGCCGCGACGACCGGAGCCTTCGCCAGCTCCGCGCTCGCGGCGGCGGCGAAGTCGCGCACGTTGTCGTACCGGTCGTCCTTCGACTTCGCCATCGCCTTCGCCACCACGTCGTCGAGCTGCGGCGAGAGGTCGGGTCGCTTGTCGCTCACCCGCGGCGGCGGCTCCAGGAGGTGCGCGTACATCATCGCCACCTCCGACTCGCGTTGGTACGGCATCTCGCCGGTCAGGCACTCGTAGAGGACGCAGCCGAGCGCGTAGATGTCGCTGCGGCCGTCCAGCTGGTGGCCCTCGATCTGCTCCGGCGCGGCGTACTCGGCGGTGCCGACGAAGAGCCCCGTCTTCGTCAGGTTCACGCGCGAGGCGGCGTGCTTCGCGATCCCGAAGTCGGACAGGTAGACGTGGTCGCCGTCGTCCTCGCGGCGCCGCGACGAGATGAGGATGTTCGCGGGCTTCACGTCCCGGTGGACGAGGTTCTCGTCGTGGGCGGCGGAGAGCGCGCTCGCCACCTGCTTGATGATCGCGCTCGTCCGCGCCGGGTCCAGGGGGCCCTCGCGCTGGATCAGCTGCTTCAGGTCGGAGCCGTCGACGTAGCGCATCGCGATGAAGAACGCCCCCGCCTCGTTGCCGGCCTCGTAGATCGGCACGATGTTGGGGTGGTCGAGGGCGGCCGCGAGCCGCGACTCGCGGGTGAAGCGCTCCTGGAAGTCCTCGTCGTCGGTCAGCGCGGGGGAGAGGATCTTGAGCGCGACCTTCCGGCCCAGGGCCACGTGCTCGGCGCGATAGACGACGCTCATGCCGCCGTGCCCGATCAGAGCCTGGATCTCGTACTGCGCGAAGCGCGTGGAGACCTTCGGAACCCAGTCCACCGAGCAGTTGTAACAACTACCTCAAGGGATTACCAGGCATCCCGGAGCGGCGCCCCGCGTCGCCGGCGCGCCGACCGCGGAGGGCTGCCGCCAGTGTCAGCGAGTAGGCCGTCGCCGTCGGCGGCCGCCGCTCGGGCGCCTTCGCGAGCGCCTGCAGCACTGCCCAGGAGACCTCGGGCGGGACATCCCGGCGGTGCGCCGCCGGGTCCGGCGGATCGTCGTTCAGGTGCGCGAGGCCGATCGCGACGACACCCTCGCTCGCGGCGAAGGGCGGCGCCCCCGTCAGGCACTCGTGCGCGGCGCAGCCGAGGGCGTAGATGTCGGTGGCCGGCGAGGCCGCCCCGCCGCGGATCAGCTCGGGCGCGAGGTAGTCGACGGTCCCCATCACGCTGCCCGGCTCGGTCAGCACCGTGTACGCGCTGCCCTTCGAGAGCCCGAAGTCGGTCAGCAGGGCGCCGCCGCCCTCCTCGAGCATGATGTTCGCGGGCTTCACGTCGCGGTGGACGAGCCCGGCCGAGTGGAGCGCGTCCAGCCCGGATGCGATCTGCGCCACCATGCGCACGACGTCGTCGACCGGCAGCGCGCCCTCGGCGCGGATCCGCTGCTCGAGCGACATTCCCTCGACGCAGCGTGCGGCCAGGTACTGGTGGCCGTCGACCTCCCCCGCGTCCACGATCGGGACCAGGTGCCGGTTGGTGACGGCGCTCGCCGCCCGCGCCTCGTGCAGGAAGCGCCGCCGGAAGACCGTGTCGCCCGACAGCTCGCCGCGCAGCACCTTGAGGGCGACGACCTCGCCGTCCGCGAGGCGCGTCGCGCGGAAGACGATGCCCATGCCGCCGCGGCCGAGCTCGCGGTCGAGCCTGAAGGGGCCGAAGACGTCGCCCGGCCGGAGCTCCGCTCCCGAAGACTGCTGCTTCCACATGGCCGGCTGCTCAGGCGGCTGCGGCCGCCGTGGTCAGCTCGAGCTCGGGATTCGAGCGCCGGCCGTGCCTCCAGCCGACGGCGATCACAAGCGCCGACCCCGCGACGGCGTAGGCCGCGAGCACGGCCAGCGGCTGCGCGACGTCGTGACCGTCGAAGTAGGTGGTGTTGACGATGGCGGTGACGCCGGCGCCCGACGGCAGCCACGGCCCGACGGCCCGCCAGAACCCGGGCAGCAGCTCGTTCGGCACGGCGGCGCCGGCGGCGGGGTTGGCGACCATGAAGAAGACGATCATCGCCACCGCGGTGCCGGCGATTCCGAGCACCGACTGCAGGGCAGCGGTGCCGGCGGCGACCGCGAGCACGAGCAGCGCGCCGAGCAGTGCGAGCGCGAGGAAGTGGCCCTGCAGCGCCCCGATCACCGGGTCGAGCAGGATCGCGCCGAGCAGCCCCGCCGCGAGCGAGTAGAGGACGAGCCCGCCCACTCGCATCGCCGCCCGCTTGTGGTGGCGAGATGCCGCGCCCGCGAAGAGCGTTAGCACCGTCGCGGCCAGGTAGCCCCCGAACACGAAGGCGATCACGGCGTAGAACGCGGAGAGGCCGCGCGAGTCCCCCTCGGGCAGCGGCTTCGCGTCCGTGACGGTCAGCGGGCGCCCCTGGCCGGCGGCAAGCTCGCCGAAGCTCCTCGTCAGCAGGGTCGCGACCTGGAGGCTCGCCGCCTGGGCGACGACCAGCTCGTCCCGCTCGCGGCCGAGCACGAGCCCGCCGTAGACGTCGCGGCCGTCGATCGCCCGCAGCACCGCTGCGCGATCGGCGACCACGACCGGCTCGATCGCGTCGTCCGCCGCGAGGCGCTGCGCGAGCCCGCGCGCCGCAGCGGGCGGTCCGGCCACCGCCACCGGCACGTTCTCCGGGTCGGGCGAGTGCAGCGCCCCCACGTAGGAGGCGGCGAAGACGAGCTGCAGCAGGAGCGCGCCGGCGAGCCCGAGCGCCAGCAGCCGCGTGCCGCTCACCGCGGCTGCGGCGCGGCCGCCGGGGGCAGCGGCCGGCGAGGCCGCAGGCGCCTCGGGCTCGGCCCGCGGAGCCGCCAGCTCGACCTGGACGGTCGTGTGCCCGAGCCTGACGAGGTCGCCGTCGGCGAGCCGGGTCCGCGCGGCGATGCGGCGGCCGTTGACCCAGGTGCCGTTGGCGGACTCGAGGTCCTCGAGCCACACCGCGCCGTCGTCGGCGCGCACGACCGCATGCCGTCGGGAAACCTCGAGGTCGGGCAGCGTGAGCGCGGCGCCTTCGCGGCCGACGACCAGCTCCGCGCCGACGTCGACGCGTCGGCCCTCGAGCGGCCCGTCCTTGACGACGAGCGCGGCGGCGCTCACGCCGGCCCGCCGCCCTCTGCGCAAGGACGGGGCCGGCCGCTGTCGCGGCCGCGAGTAGCCACAGGGCGTCTCACGCCGGCCCGCCCTGCCGCGCCCCGTCCGCCGCGGCCGCACCCGAGCCCTCGGACGAGACCACCGGCAGCACGCGCTGGAGCGGCTTCGGCAGCCACCAGTTCCAGTCGCCGAGCAGCCGCATCGTCGACGGCACGATCACGAGCCTGACGACGGTCGCGTCGAGCAGGATCGCGACCGAGAGCCCGACCCCGATCTGCTTGATCGAGAGCGCGCCGGCGATCGCGAAGGCGCCGAAGACGGCGACCATGATCAGGGCGGCGCTGGTGATGATCCGGGCGCTCTGCACCACCCCTTCGCGCACCGCCCGGTTGCTGTCCCCGTGGGCCTCGACGCGCTCGCGGATCCGTGTCAGGAGGAACACCTCGTAGTCCATCGAGAGCCCGAACGTGACCGCCAGCAACAGCGGCGGCACGACCATCTCGATGTACCCCGGCGAGTCGTAGCCCGTCCAGTCGAGCAGCCCCCACTGGAAGATCATCACCAGCACGCCGTACGCGGCTCCCACGCTGAGCAGGTTCATGGTCACGGCCTTGAGCGGCATCAAGACGCTCCGAAGCAGCACGAGCAGGACGAGGTACGAGATGGCCAGGATGAAGAGCACGACCTTCCAGAGCCCGCCCATGATCGCGTCGTCGGTATCGCGCGTCCGGGCCGTCTCGCCGCCCACGACGGCATCGGCGCCGTGCTCCGCCGCGATCAGCTCGACCGCGCGGTCCAGGCGCCCGAGCGTGTCGAGCGCCCGGTCGGACTCCGGCTCCGCGTCGAAGGTCGCATCCACCGCGAAGAGGGTGCCGCCGGTGCTCGTCGAGACGGGCCCGACCCCGGCCACGCCCGGGAACGAGCGCAGTCGGCTCGTGAGCTCGTCGGCGGCCGCTCGCTGCGAGACGACGATCGGAGCGGGCCCCGCCGCCCCGGGTCCCGCGAGCGCCGCGACGCGCTCGGTCGCGACCCGGACCTCGGCGTCGGCCGGGAGCTGCTGGAGGCCGCTGCTGCCCGTCTCCATCCAGAGCATGGGCACGGCGAGCAGGAGCATGAAGGTGGTCGCGCCCGCGAGCCAGCGCCCGGGACGGGCGAGGACGCGGTCGACCCACTCGGCCCAGAAGCGCGACGTCCCCTGCTCGCCGGTCGACCACGGCAGGCGAATGCGGAGCCGCTCGATCCCGTGGCCCACGAGCGCGAGGAACGCGGGCAGGAGCGTGACCGCCGCGAGCACGGCCACGACCACCACCACGATCGCTCCGACCGCCATCGAGCGGATCGCGTTCACGTCGATCAGAAACAGCCCGGCCAGCGCGACTGCGACGGTGGCGCCGCTGAAGACCACCGCGGTGCCCGCGCTCGCCATGGAGCGGCGGACCGCCTCCTCCTTCGTCGCGCCCGCCTGGAGCTCGCGCCGGAAGTGGCTGACGATGAAGAGCGAGTAGTCGACCGCGACGCCGATGCCGATCATCGACGCCATGTTCGTGACGTAGACCGACATCTCGAAGGTCGTCGAGATGGCGTAGATGACGGCCGCGCCGAGGAAGACGGTCACGAAGCCGAGCGCCAGCGGTGCGAGTGCCGCGACGAGCGTGCCGAAGCCGGCGAGCAGGATCAGCAGGATCAGCGGGAAGCCGATCGCCTCGCTCTTCGCCAGCTGCTCCTTCGAGACCTCCTGGAAGTTCGACCAGATCGCGGGCGTCCCGACGACTCGCGTCTCGACCCCGCCCGCCGTCTGGCGGACGAGCTCGCGGACGTCCGTGGCGGTGTCGATCTCCCTGGCCGACGGGCCGGTGTACGCGTACGGCAGCAACGCGATCGTCCGGCGCTCGAAGAAGCGCGGCGGGCCGGCGCGCAGCTCCGACTCTCCAGCGAGCGCCTCTCGCACCTCGGCGAGCCTCGCCGCCACGGGCTCCGCCGCCCGGCCGCTGACGAGCACGCTCAGATCGGCGCCGGCTCCCTGCGGAAACTGCTCGAGCAGCTCGTCGACCCGCTGCGACTCGCTGCCCGGCACCTCCCAGCCCCCTCCTGAGAGGCGGTCGGACTGGTGCAGCGAGAACCAGGAGCAGCCGAGCAGCACCGCGGCCCAGATCGCGATCGCCCAGCGGCGGCGTCGCGTGACGACGTCCGCCAGCCGGCCGAGGAGTCGCTCCGCCGGGCCGGTCGCCTCGGCTCGCGCACCCTCCACCTCGAGCGCGGTGCGGCCGAGCCGGATGACGTCGCCGGGCTGCAGCACCGTCACGTCGGCGATCCGGCGCGTGTTCACCCAGGTCCCGTTCATCGACTCGAGGTCCTCGACCTCCAGGTGCCCGTCCACCGCGCGCACCGCGACGTGGCGGCGCGAGATCCCGAGATCCTCGATCACCACGTCGGCGCCCTCGCGGCCGAACACCAGCTCACCCTCGACCAGCAGGCGCCGTCCCGCGAGGGGGCCCTCGGTGACCACCAGGGCAGGAACCCGTTCGCCGTCCGCTGTAGCGAGCTCGACTTGAAGAGACGTGCTCCCGAGCGTCACCAGGTCTCCCGAGCGAAGCAGCGTCGGCTGGACGATGGCTCGTCCGTTCAACCAGGTTCCGTTGGCGGAGCCCAGATCCTCGAGCTCGAGGCCGGCGTCGGCCGGGCGCACCACCGCGTGCCGCCGGGAGAGCTCGGGATCCGGGATCGTCAGGTCGGCGCCGTCGCGGCCGAGCACGAGCGCCGAGCGCACCGCGACCCGTTGGCCGGCGAGCGGCCCCTCGGTGACCACCAGCGTGCCGGCGACCTGCCCGACGCCCGGAGAGCGGAGGGTCTCTTCCTGCACGCCTCGCCTACGCGGCCCGGTCGTGCGGACGGGACGGGACGCTCCTCGGCGTGTCGAGGCCGCGGTTCTCCGCCGCGAGCCGGAGCCGTGGCTCCGCGGAATCGGTGGTCGTCCCCACGCTCATACCGCCTTCGCGCCAAGCGATACTAACGCGCTCGCGAACGGGAATCGAGCGTGCCCCCGGCGCTCTAGGAGGATTCCGCTCGGGTCTCGTCCGCGGGCGCACCGTCTTCGCCGACCACCCTGATCGCCGCCGTGAACTGCCTCCGGCCGACGACGGTGCCGCCGGCCGCCTCTCCGTGCACGCGCTCGACGTCGGGCTTCACCAGCTGGCGCCGGACCTGCGGCAGCAGCTCCTCGACATCGGACAGCATCGCCAGCACGAGGGCGTCGATGAGCGGGTTGAGCGCATCCTCGACAGTCGCCGGCTGCGCCTTGAAGCGCAGCCGCCACTGCAGCTCCGCGACGTGCCCGTAGAACGTGGCCAGGTCGGCCATCAGGCCGTAGTCCGAGACGATCAGGCCGAGCGGCCCGCTCGCCGCCCGCCACGAGCCCGACGGCAGGTCGGGGAAGAAGACCTTGTAGCGGTGCTGCTCTGCGTGCGCGCGCTGCAGGCTCGCCTCGATCCGTTCGAGCTCGAGCGCGATCGCGGAGAAGCGGCGGCGCGCCTCGATCGTGCGCCGCTCGTGCTCGGCGCGTGCCTCGGCCTCTTCGCGCCGCTGCTCCGCCTCGAGCTCGCGGCGGTCGGCGAACGCGCGCTGACGCCGGTCCCAGGCGAGCGCGATCAGGAAGGCTAGGCACGTCGACGAGAAGTTGGTGATCAGCGACGGCCACGTCTCGTCGCCTCCGTAGCGGTCCCACGCGAGCCACGGCAGCACGACCGCGAGCAGCAGGCCGCCGAGCAGCAGGAGCAGCGGCCAGACGTCCGTGACGAACCGCTCTCGCGGGTCTCGGCCGGGTGTGCTCACCTGCTCGATGGCTGCCGATTTTAGATGCTTGACCGGAGAATCCCGACGGGCCGGATGGCGCCCCTCCGATGGAGCATCGAGTTTCCGGCCGGCGGGGCGTTCTCGTGCTGCTTGAAACGACCGGCGCTGCCTGCCTAGCATGGGCAGTCTGGATCAGGGTTGCCGGAGGTAGGCGGTGCGGCTGTGGGAGGGAGCTGAGGGCAGCTCGAGTCCGAGCGGGGGTCAGCCCCACCCGCCGGCCGCCCCGCGATGATCGCCCGGATCTCCTCGCCGCTCGACGAGTTGCGCGACCGCTATACGGTCGTGGTCGTCGGCTCCGGCTACGGGGGCGCGATCGCGGCCTCGCGGCTCGCGCGCGCCGGCCAGGACGTCTGCCTGCTCGAGCGCGGCCGGGAGATCCTGCCCGGTGACTACCCGGACACGCGGACCGAGGCTGCCAGGGAGTTGCAGCTCGACAGCCCCGCCGGCCGCGTCGGCTCGCGCACGGCGCTCTTCGACGTCCGCTCGAACCGCGACCTGAACGTGCTCGTCGGGTGCGGCCTGGGCGGCACGTCACTGATCAACGCGAACGTGGCCCTGCGGGCGGAGCCGCGGGTGTTCGCGGACGCGCGCTGGCCGCTGGCCCTGCGGGAGGACGACGAGCGGCTTACGGAGGGCTATCGGCGCGCCGAGGAGATGCTGCGCCCGCGGCCGTATCCCGAGTCGGCGCCGCAGCTGCGCAAGCTGGAGGCGCTCGCACTCGCCGCCACCGGCGTCGACGGCGACTTCTACCGGCCGCCGATCAACGTCACCTTCGAGGACGGCCCCAACCACGTCGGCGTCGAGCAGCGAGCCTGCAGCCTGTGCGGGGACTGCGTCGCCGGCTGCAACCACGGCGCCAAGAACACCCTGCTGATGAACTACCTGCCGGACGCGAAGGCCTGGGGCGCCGAGATCTACACGCAGGTGTCCGTCCGGCGGGTCGAGCGCACGGGTCGCGGCTGGCGCGTCCACTTCCGGCCGCTGCCGACCGGCGGCGAGCGGCTCGACGCCCCGACCCGGGCGGTCGAGGCGGACGTGGTGATCGTCTCGGCGGGCGCGCTCGGCTCGTCCGAGATCCTGTTGCGCTCGAAGGCGGCCGGGTTGTCGCTGTCGGACCGGGTCGGCGAGAGCTTCACCGGCAACGGTGACGTGCTCGGCTTCTCCTACAACAGCGACGTTCCGGTCAACGCGGTCGGGTTCGGCTCGCTCCCCGCGGCGTCGCGCGAGCCGGTCGGGCCGTGCATCGCCGGCATCGTCGACCTCCGCGAGCAGCCGCTGCTCGACGACGGCATGGTGATCGAGGAGGGCGTGATCCCGAGCGGGATCGCGGGTGGGCTCGCCGCCGGGTTCGCCGTCGCCGCGCGCGTGCTCGGCAAGGACACCGACGCCGGCCTCGCCGACCTCGTCGCCGAGATGAACCGCGAGGTGGAGAGCCTCGTCCGCGGGCCGTACCGAGGCGCCCTGCGGAACACGCTCGTCTACCTCGTGATGACGCACGACGACGGCCGCGGGCGCCTGCTCCTGCAGGACGACCGCGTGCGCGTCGACTGGCCCGGCGTGGGCTCCCAGCGCAGCATCCAGCACGTCGACGAGCGGCTGCTCGAGGCGACGCGCGCGCTCGGCGGCACGTACCTGCGCAACCCCGTCTGGACGAGGCTGATGAAGCACGACCTCGTCACGGTGCACCCGCTCGGCGGCTGCGCGATGGGCGAGGATGCCGAGCGCGGCGTCGTCGACGACCGCGGGCGCGTGTATGCCGGCCCGGCCGGCCGGGCGGTGCACGAGGGGCTGTTCGTGACGGACGGCTCGGTCGTGCCGAGGTCGCTCGGCGTCAACCCGCTGCTGACGATCTCGGCCCTGACCGAGCGCTGCGTCGCGCTGCTCGCCGAGGAGCGCGGCTGGGAGATCGACTACGCGCTGGGCAAGCGCCTCGCCCCGCCGGCGCCGCCGGTCCGAACCGGGCTCGAGTTCGGCGAGCGCTTCCTCGGCCACCTGGCGACGGGCCCGGGGGCGAGCTTCGAGGAGGCGGCCGAGAACGGCTCCTCGACCCTGGAGCTGAGCCTCACGATCGTCGCCGACGACGTCGAGGCGCTGATGAGCGGGGAGCCGCACGGGGCGAGGATCGCCGGCACCGTCTCGGCGCCGGCGCTCTCGGCCTCGCCGCTTCCGATCGAGGACGGGACGCTCGGCTTCTTCGTGCCCGACCCCGACAAGCCGGGCGCGCGGCAGGTGCAGTACCGCCTCACGGTGCGCGGCGACGACGGCCGGGCCTACACCTGCTCGGGCCGCAAGCTCTACGACAACGACCGCGGGCTCGACTCCTGGCGCGACGCCACCACCGTCTTCGTCACCGTGCACGACGGCGAGGCTGAGGACGGGCCAGAGGTCGGGCGCGGCGTCGTGCGCATGCCTCCCGGCGAGTTCGGCCGCTCGCTCGTCTCGATGCGCGCCCGGAACACGGGCAGCGTCGAGGAGCGGCTGCTGGCGACCGCGAGGTTCGGGCGCTTCTGCGCCGGTGCCTTCTTCGACGTGTACGGCGGCGTGTTCTCGCGCCCGGCGGCGGCCGGGGCCGGCGGGCAGGCGGTGCGCAGGCGCCGTGAGCTGCGGGCGCCGGCCCCGAACGTCCACGTCGTCGAGGCGGGGGACGGCGTTCGGCTCCTGCTGACGCGCTACGAGGGTGGCGCGGGCGGGCCGGTGGTCGCCGCCCACGGGCTCGGCGTCTCGAGCGGCATCTACGCGCTGGACACGCTCGACACGAGCCTGGTCGAGTTCCTCGTCGCCAACGGCCACGACGTCTGGCTGCTCGACTGGCGCGGGAGCAGCCGGCTGACGAGCGCCGGCGGCGACTACACGAGCGCCGACGTCGCCCGGGCCGACTGGCCGGCCGCCCTCGCCGCCGTCCGCGAGCACGCCGGCGCCTCGAGCGTGCAGGCGGTCGGCCACGGCGCGGGCGCGCTCACCCTGCTCCTGGCGCTCCTGTCCGGACTCGACGGCGTCCGCTCGGCAGTCTGCCTCGGCGGCGGCCTCCACGTCAGGGGGCCGGACCGCGCCGAGCCCGCGGGCGAGCTGCCGGACGTGCCCGGGGCGCGCGCCGGCGAGCAGCTTCGCCGCCGGCTCCAGCGCCTGCTGCCGTCGGCGGCCGAGACGCGCGACACGCTCTTCGAGCCGGGACGGCTCGATGCGGAGACGCACGAGTCGATCCACGAGCACGTCGGCCCGATCAGCCCGGCCTTCGTCGCCGACCTGGAAGCGCGCGCGGCGGCCGGCGCAGACGCGCTCCCGCCGGAGCTCGGGCGGCTGGCGCTGCCGCTCTGCTTCGTCCACGGCGGGGCCGACCGACTCGTCCCGCCGGCCGCCAGCGAGCGGACGCTGGAGCTGCTCTCCGCCCGCAACGGCGCCGGGCTCTACAGCCGGCACGTGCTCCCGGGCTACGGCCACCTGGACGTCCTCGTCGGCCGGGACGCGGACGCCGACGTCTATCCGCTGATCCTCGACCACCTGGCGCGGGCCTAGTAGTGCCCCTTCAGGCAATGTCCTCCAGGTCCCTCGCGCGCGATGAGCGGCGCCAGGCGTCGTCCTCGGTCGCCCCAATAGCTGCTGGTATTGAGGCTCCTTGCGTCCTAGCCTGGCTTGCTCCTCGCACGCGAGGAACGAGGCAGCATTACCTGGAGGGGCACTAGCCTTGGCCGCCGCTCCCGACACCCGCCGCTTGGCGAAGGAGGCCTGCCGGTGATCATCGTCCTCAGCGACCTCCACCTCATGGACGGCAGCGCCGGCGCGCACTACGTGGAGCCCGGCGTCTTCCGCAGCACGTTCACCGACCTCGCCGCGCACGCGCGCGAGGCGCGCGCGTCCGAGATCAAGCTGGTGTTCCTCGGCGACGTCTTCGACCTGATCCGCAGCGAGCGTTGGTTCGGGTTCGGCGTCGACGAGCGGCCGTGGGGGGCGGCGCCGTCGGAGGAGGCCGCGACGTCGATCCTCGACGCCGTCGTCGCCGAGAACGCGGAGACGTTCGAGCTGCTCTCGGGGTCGCTGGTCGACCAGTTCGACTTCCCGGTCGAGCCGGAGCGCGTCTACATCCCCGGCAACCACGACCGCCTGTGCAACCTCTACCCGGCGTTCCGGCGGCGTGTCCGCGAGCTGCTCGGAATCGCTCCCGGCGACAAGCCCTTCGAGCACTTCTTCCTCGACGCCGACCACGGCGTGTTCGGCCGGCACGGGCAGGAGTGGGACAGCTTCAACTTCGAGGGCAGCGACGCGCTCAACCTGCGCGCCTTCGCACGCGTGCCGGTCGCCGACTACATGAGGACCCCGATCGGCGACGTGATGGCGGCCGAGTTCGCCTCGAAGATGCCGATCTACGTCCTCGAGTACCTGCCCGAGGGCTACCCCTACCGCGACCGGATCGCCGAGCGGATGCGGAACCTCTTCGACGTGCGGCCGCTGGTCGGCATGGTCGGCTGGCTCTTCTACCAGGTGCAACAGTACGAAGGCCCCGTGCAGGCCGCGATCAACCGCTCGATGAGCCAGGCGGCCGAGGAGATGGGCGACCTCCCGTTCGTGAAGCGCTGGATCTCCGAGCACGACCGGTTCGGGCGCTTCGACGAGGCCGACCGGCTCCAGGTGCTCCTGCAGATGCTCGAGAGCTTCAAGATGACGCGGCTCGAGAAGCCGCTCGGGCGAATGCTGGCGGGCCGGCTCGAGGGGGACGAGTACGCCCTGCGGGCGGTCGAGGACCTGCGGCGGCTGGACAGCGAGCCGGAGCTGCGCGACCGCATCCTCTACGTCCTCTACGGGCACACGCACAACCCGGTGCAGGTGCCGCTCTCGACACTCGGCGAGTCCCCGAGCGAGCGCTACCGGCTCTACCTGAACACGGGCACCTGGCGGCCGCACCATCTGCAGACGGTGACCAAGCAGGACTTCGTCAGCTGGCGGAACCTGACCTACACGCTGCTCTACCGGCCGGGGGAGATCGTCGCCGGCGGCGGCACGTTGGACTACCCGGCGGTGGAGGCGTGGACCGGAACGGTCGTCGCCGGCCGCGGCCGGCGCGGCACGGCCCACGGCCGGCTGAGGACGGTGCGTCGTGTCTGAGGCGAGGGGGAACGGCCGGCCGGCCGCGGCGACGATCTTCGAGCCGCTTGCGTTCCGCAACCTGACCGTGCCGAACCGGCTGTTCCGGTCGAGCATCTCGGGTCGGTTCGACAACTACGACGGCTCCGGCACCCAGCTTCGGATCGACTGGGACGTGAAGTTCGCGAGGGGCGGCGTCGGCACGATCATCTCCTCGAACTCGCCCGTGCACCCCCGCGGGCTGATCGTCCCGAACTACGCCCACCTCGACGACGACGACAAGATCCCGTTCTGGCGCGAGCTCGGCGAGCGGGTGCGCGAGCACGGCAGCGCCTACATCCCCCAGATCGCGTTCTCCGGTCGCCAGCGCGACATCGGCGGCATCCAGTACGAGAAGGGGCTCAGCTCGACGGACAAGCCCGACCCGCTGCACGGCTTCGAGTGCGAGCGGATCACCGTGCCGCAGATCGCCGAGATCGTGGACGCGTTCGCCCAGGCGGCCCGCCGCGTGCGCGAGGCGGGGCTGGACGGGGTCGAGATCCACGGCTGCAACGGCTACCTGATCACGCAGTTCCTGAGCCCGGCGATCAACGACCGCGACGACGAGTACGGGGGCTCGCTCGAGAACCGCGCGCGCTTCCCGCTCGAGGTGGTGCGCGCGGTACGCGCGGCCGTCGGGGACGACTTCCACCTCCAGTTCAAGATCAGCGCCGTCGACGACCACCGGGCGGTGTTCCCCTGGCTGAAGGAGGGGACGACGCTCGAAGACTCGATCCAGGTCTGCCGGTGGCTCGAGGAGGCGGGCGTGGACGCCTTCCACGTCTCCGCCGGGAGTCTGTTCCCGCATCCTCGCAATCCGGCCGGGTCGTTCCCGATCGCAGATGCGATTCGCTCCTACGACACGATGCTCTCGAGCGGGAAGTACACGTTCCGCAACTACCTGATGTTCCGCACGCCGCCGCTCAACCGCGTGCTCAAGAGGCGCTGGGAGCGCGCCAGCCGGGACGGCGTCGAGGGCATCAACCTCCCGCTAGCCCGGGCGATCAAGCAGGCCGTCTCGGTTCCCGTGATCTGCGCCGGCGGCTTCCAGACCGCCTCCGTGATCGCGGCGGCGATCGAGGACGGCTCCGTCGACGCCGTCTCGATGGGCAGGCCGCTGATCGCGAATCCCGACCTGCCCAACCTCTTTGCGCAGGGCCTCGACCGGGCCCCGCGGCCGTGCACCTACTGCAACAAGTGTCTCGTCAACTTCGTCGAGAACCCGCTCGGTTGCTACGAGGAAAGCCGCTACGACTCGCGTGAGCAGATGGTGCGCCAGATCCTCTCGGTATTCGAGGGCGCGCCCTTGCCGTCGGAGGTGCAATGAGCATCATCTTCGAGCCCGTGCAGCTCGGCCCGCTGCGGCTCAAGAACAGGATCATCCGGTCGAGCCTGGCCGGCCGGTTCGACAACTACGACGGGTCCGGGACCGACGTACGCCTCAACTGGGACGTGCGGTTCGCGCGCGGCGGCGTCGCCGCGATCATCTCCTCCAACGCCCCCGTCCATCGGCGCGGGCGTCTCGTTCCCGGCTTCGCGTTGATCGACCGCGACGACCGGATCCCGTTCTTCCGGGAGCTGGCCAAGCGCGTCCACGAGCACGACTGCCGGTACATCGTGCAGCTCAACCACGCGGGGCGGCATCGCGGGATCGGGGACCTCGAGTTTCCGGTCGGAGTGAGCTCGACCGACAGGTCCGAGCCCATCCACGGGTTTCCCTGCGAGCGCCTCAGCGTCGCCGGGATCAAGGAGCTCGTGGACGCGTTCGCCCAGGGCGCCAGGCGGGCGCGGGAGGCAGGCCTCGACGGCGTCGAGATCGCCGGCGGGAACGGCGTGCTGGTCACCCAGTTCCTCTCCTCGGCGGTCAACGACAGGAAGGACGACTACGGCGGCTCGCTCGAGAACCGCGCTCGCTTCCCGCTCGAGATCGTCAGGGCGATCCGCGCCGAGGTGGGCGCCGACTTCTACCTCGGCTTCAAGATCAGCATCGAGGAGCGGATGAACGAGGTCTTCCCCTGGCTGCGCAGGGGAAACACCGTCGGCGAGTCGGTACAGGTTTGCCGGTGGCTCGAGCAGGCCGGCGTCGACGCGATCCATGTGACTGCAGGAGCCGCATTCCCCCATCCGCGGAACCCGCCGGGGATGATGCCCGTCCGGGATTTCATGCGCTCGTACGACACGATGCTCTCGAGCGGCAGCCGCACGCTCCGGAACTACGTCGTGTTCCGGACGTGGCCGTTGAGCCGTCTCTTCCAGTGGCAGTGGGAGCGGCCCACGAAGCGCCTCGGGATCGAGGGGATCAACCTGCCGGAGTCGCGCGCCGTCAAAGCGGCGGTCGGCATCCCGGTGCTCTGCGGCGGCGGGTTCCAGACGGCATCCGTGATCGCCGGCGTGATCGAGAGCGGCGCCTGCGACGCGGTCACGATCGCCCGGTCGCTGTTGGCCAACCCCGACCTGCCGCAGCTGTTCGCCCAGGGGCTCGACCGGCCGCCCAAGCCGTGTACCTACTGCAACAAGTGCCTGGCCAACTTCCTGGAGAACCCCCTGGGCTGTTACGAGGAGAGCCGGTTCGCGTCGCGCGACGAGATGATCCGGCAGATCCTGTCCGTCTACCGAGGCGACCCGCTGCCCGCAGAGACCGCGTGAGACGTCCTGTGTCAACCCCCGGCCGCGACAGCGGCCGGCTTCAGGGGTGTTCGCGCGGACGGGAATCCGCTGCTGCGGATTCCCGTCCTTGCGCCGAGGTGAGCGTGTGAGCAGCGCCGTCTTCGAGCCGCTTGCGTTCCGCAACCTGACGGTTCCTAACCGCGTCTTCCGCTCGAACGTCGCCGGGCGCTTCGACCTCTACGACGGCACGGGGACGCAGGCGCGGATCAACTGGGAGCTGAAGTTCGCCCGCGGCGGCGTCGGGGCGATCCTCTCCTCCTGGGTCGGAGTCGACCTCCGCGGCCGGATCGTTCCCCACTACGCGAGCATCGACCGCGACGACCGGGTCCCGTTCTGGCGCGAGCTCGGCCGGCAGGTGCACGAGCACGACTGCCGCTACGTGGTGCAGCTCGCCCACGCCGGGCGCCAGCGCGACGTCCGCGGCTTCGAGCTCCGCAAGGGCCTGAGCTCGACCGACCGGCCCGACCCGGTGCACGGCTTCGAGAGCGAGCGCGCCACGCCGGCCGACCTCGCCGCGATCGCCCGCGCGTTCGCCGACGCCGCGCGGCGCGTCCGCGAGGCGGGCCTCGACGGCGTCGAGCTGCACGCCGCGAACGGGTACGTCTTCACCCAGTTCCTCAGCTCGGCGATCAACGACCGGACGGACGACTACGGCGGCCCGCTGGAGAAGCGCGCGCGCTTCCTGCTCGAGGTCGTCCGCGCCGTCCGAGCGGAGGTGGGCGACGACTTCCACCTGCAGGTGAAGCTGAGCGCGACCGAGCGCCACAAGGCGCTCGTGCCCTGGGCGGGCGACGGGAACACGATCGAGGAGAGCGTCCAGGTGTGCCGCTGGCTCGAGGAGGCCGGGGTGGACGCGATCCACGTCTCCCGCGGGAGCGCCTTCCCGCACCCCGACAACCCGGCCGGGGAGAGCTCGATCGCGGAGGCGGCGCGCGCCTACGGGCCGATGCTCTCGAGCGGCGTACACACGTTTCGCAACTACGCGCTCTTCAAGACGCCGCTCGTGAGGCGGCTGTTCGAGCGGCAGTGGGCGCGCGACCCGGGACGGATCGAGGGCAGCCTGCTCGACGACGCGCGCGCGATCAAGCGGGCGGTCTCGATCCCCGTGCTCTGCACCGGCGGCTTTCAGACCAGGCCCGTGATCGAGGAGGCGATCACGTCGGGCGCGTGCGACGCGGTCACGATCGCCCGCGGGCTGATCGCGAACAACGACCTCGTCCGACTCTTCGCCGACGGCCACGAGCGGGCCCCGCGGCCGTGCAGCTACTGCAACAGGTGCCTCTACAACGTGCTCGAGCACCCGCTCGGCTGCTACGACGAGCGGCGCTTCGCGAGCCGCGAGCAGATGGTCGCGGAGATCATGTCCGTGTTCGACGACGCCGGCGTCCGCGACCCGGAGCCGGCCGGGGCATGATCGAGCCCGGCCCCTCCGACGTGCCGACGACCGGCGCCGACTCACGGCAGTACGTGCCGCTGCCGCCGGGCGAGCGCCGCGGCGTCGCGCTCTGCCTCTCGGGCGGCGGCTACCGCGCCGTGCTCTTCCACCTCGGCGCGATGCGACGCCTCAACGAGCTGGGCATCCTCTCCCGCGTCGACACGATCACGTCGGTGTCGGGCGGGAGCATCGCCGCGGCTCAGGTCGCAACCCACCTGCTCGACCAAGGCGGCTGGCCCGAGCCGGGGCAGCAGGTGCCGGGCTGGGAGGACGGCGTCTCCGGGCCGCTCCGCGCCTTCACCCGCACCGACATCCGCACCGGGCCCGTGCTCCGGCGGGCGCACCCACGCAGCTGGCTGAACCAGAACGCCTCCGCGGACGCGCTCGCCGCCCGCTACGCGGCCGGCCCCGCCCGCGGCCGCCTCGCCGACCTGCCCGCACGGCCGAGCTTCGTCTTCCTCGCCACCGACCTGCTGTTCCGCACGCAGTGGATCTTCGACACCGGCCGCAAGCTGATGGGTGACGAGCGGGCCGGCTTCGCGCCGATCTCGGACCGCTGGACGCTCGCCCGCGCGGTCGCGGCGTCGTCCTGCCTGCCGGGCGCGTTCCGGCCGCTGAGCGTGGGCGGGGACGCGACGACGCTCGCGGGCGGCACGTACCGCGGCGACGACCGCGACGAGCTGCTCGGCCGGGTCGAGCTCAGCGACGGCGGCCTCTACGACAACCTCGGGCTCGAGCCCGTCTGGCGCGACCACTCCGTCGTCCTCGTCTCCGACGCCGCCCCGTCGTTCCACGCGCAGCCGAACCTCGGCGCGCTCTGGCGCTTCCTGCGCATCGTCGTCACGCTGCTGGAGCAGGCGACCGACGTGCGCAAGCGCTGGCTCATCTCCGGCTTCGCCGCCGGCGTGCTCGAGGGCGCCTACTGGGGAATCGGCAGCCTGCCCGCCAGCTACGCGTTCGACGGCGGCGCGTACGACCCGCCGCTCGCCGTCTACGGCGAGCGGCTGATCGGCGACCTCGTCTCGCAGATCAGGATCGACCTCGACCCCTTCTCGGACGCAGAGATCGGCGGGCTGGAGAACCACGGCTACCTGATGGCGGAGATCGCCGTCCGCCGGCACGCGCCGCAGCTCGCCGCCGAGGGCGCTCCGGCGCCGCAGGTTCCCCACCCGGAGTGGATGGACGAGGAGCGGCTGGGTCGGGCGCTCGCCCAGAGCTACCGCACGAAGATGTTCGCGCGCCGCTTCGCCGGCGCGTCCCTCGGCGGACCGCCGTGACGCCGGCCCGGCCGGTGCTGCGGGTCACGGCCGGCGGCCGCGAGATCGTGCTCGACGGCGGCGAGACCGTGACGGTCGGACGCGAGCAGAGCGCGGGGATCGTGATCGAGGACGAGCGCGTCTCGCGGGTGCATGCCGTGCTCCGGCTCGAGCCGGACGGCTGGGTGCTCGAGGACGAGGACAGCCGCAACGGCACCTTCTGCGACGGCCGCCGGGTCGGCAGGGTGGAGGTCGCGGGCGGGCTGGTCGTGCGGCTGGGCGACCCGGCCACCGGGCCGAGGCTCGAGCTGACCCCGGTCCGGCGGGAGGAGCCTGAGGCCGCGGACAGCCGCAGGACGCTCCTCGACGCCCGGACGCTCGGCGCCGGCGCCGCGCCGGCCCCGCCCGCCGAGCTCGGCCGCCTGACGGGCGTCCACGCCGTCGAGCAGGTCGTCCGCATCGGCCGGGCGCCGGACAACGACGTCGTCGTCGGCGACCTGCTCGTCTCGCGCCGCCACGCCGAGCTCCGCGGCAGCCCGAGCCGCGGCTACGAGCTCGTCGACCTCGGCAGCCACAACGGCACCTTCGTGAACGGCCGCCGCCACCAGCGCGCGCAGCTCGAGCCACTCGACGTCGTAGGCGTCGGCCGGCACTCGTTCCGCCTCGTGGACGGCCTGCTCGAGGAGTACGAGGACGTCGGCGACGTCACCTTCGCCGCCCGGGGGCTGACCGTGCGCACGCCGACGGGCGCAGTCGTCCTCGACGACGTCGGCTTCCACCTGCGCGAGCGCTCGCTCCTCGCCGTCGTCGGCCCCTCCGGCGCCGGCAAGTCCACGCTCCTCGGCGCGCTCACGGGCTACCGGCCGGCGCAGCAGGGGTCGGTGCTCTACGCCGGCCGCGACCTCTACGCCGACTACGACGAGCTGGCCGGCCGCATCGGGCTCGTCCCGCAGGACGACGTCCTCCACCCGGAGCTGACGGTCGAGCGAGCCCTCGGCTACGCCGCCGAGCTGCGCTTCCCGGCGGACGTGCCGGAGGCCGAGCGGTCGCAGCGGGTCGGCACCGTGATCGAGGAGCTCGGCCTCGCGGACCGGCGTGGCCTGCGCATCGGGTCGCTCTCCGGCGGCCAGCGGAAGCGGACGAGCGTGGCGCTCGAGCTGCTCACGAAGCCGTCGCTGCTCTTCCTCGACGAGCCGACCTCGGGGCTCGACCCCGGGCTCGAGCGCAGCCTGATGGAGCTGCTGCGGGCGCTGGCCGACGGCGGCCGGACCGTCGTCGTGGTCACGCACAGCGTCCAGAGCCTGCGCCTCTGCGACCGCGTGCTCTTCCTCGCGCCGGGCGGCCGGACCGCCTACTTCGGCCCGGCGCAGCTGGCGCTGGCCTACTTCGGGCGCGAGGACTTCCAGGAGGTCTTCCAGGACCTCGGCTCGGGCGAGACGGACTGGCCCGCCCGCTTCCGCGCGCACCCGCTGCACGCGCGCTACGTGGAGCCTGACGGCCAGGCCGAGCAGCAGCCGGCGGAAGCGCGCGAGGCGCCGACGCCGCGCGGCGGCAGCTTCCTGCGCCAGCTCGGCACGCTCAGCCGGCGGTACGTGCGCGTGATCGCCGGCGACCGGCGCGCCCTCGCCCTGCTGGCGCTCCAGGCGCCGCTGCTCGGGCTGCTGATGCTGGTCGCTCTGCCCGCCGACGAGCTGGCGCAACCGCCATTCGGCGAGCTGAGGCTGCTCTCGAAGGCGGGGCTCGTGCTGTTGATCGTGATCATGGGGGCGACGTGGCTCGGGGCGTCCAACGCGACGCGCGAGATCGTCAAGGAGCTGCCGGTGTACCGGCGCGAGCGCGCTGTCGGGCTCTCGATCCCCGCCTACGTGGGCTCGAAGGCTCTCGTCCTCGGAGCCCTGACGATCGTGCAGGCGATCGTGCTCGTGCTGCTCGCGACGGCGCGTCAGGGCGGGCCGGTCGACGCGGCCGTGCTCGGCTGGCCGCTCGGCGAGCTGCTCGCCGTCGTCGCGGCGACCGGCGTCGCGGGCATGGCGCTCGGGCTGCTCGTCTCCGCGCTCGCGAGCCGCGTCGACCGGGCGATGGCCGTGCTCCCGATCCTGCTCCTGGTCGAGCTGATCCTGGCGATGGGCGCCGTCTTCCCTGACCTCTCGGAGCGGCCGGTGCTGAAGCAGGCCGGTTACCTGGCCGGGACGCAGTGGGGCTTCGCCGCGTCGGCCTCGACGGTGGACCTGAACGCGCTCGAGGCGCTGAACGACGTCGCGCGCGAGTTCCCCACGGTCGACCTCCGCGACCCGGGCGCGCTCGTCGACGGCCTGGACTCCCTCGGCGAGGGGGAGGGCCGCTGGGAACACGAGCCCGGGCGCTGGCTGACGGCGATGCTCGCGCTCGCCGGCCTGACCGCAGCCGGGCTCGTCGGCGCAGGCCTGGCGCTCCGGCGCTACGACCCTGACGTCGCGTGAGGGCGGCCGCGCTGGCAGCGGCGGGCGTCCTCGTGTGCCTGGTGTCGGCCGGGTGCGGCGGCGGCGACGACGGCGGCGGCGCGGCAGCGACGTCCGACGACGCGGACTGGGTGGACATCGTCGCGACGCTCTCGCCCGGCCTGGACGCCGGCTCCGCCAACCCGTGCGGGCGGGGCGACCGCGCCTGCGTCACCGCCGTCGTCGACGAGATGGGCACGCGGCTCGACCGGCTGGCGGCCGACTGCGACCACGACGCGCCGTTCGCCTTCATGTACCGGGAGGTGACCCGCGCGGTCGAGGAGGCCGACGACGGGTTCTTCACGGACCGGGCCTCCCTGGCCCACCTGGACGCGGTCTTCGCCGACCTCTACTTCCGCGCCTACGACGCCTGGCACGCCGGGCGGCGGGACGCCGTGCCGGCCGCGTGGCGGATCGCCTTCGAGGCCGCCGACGGGCGGCGCGTGTCCGGGATCGGAGACCTGCTCCTCGGCATGAACGCCCACATCAGCCGCGACCTGCCCTTCGCGCTCGCCGCGATCGCCGAGGCCGGGCCGTCGACCGGCGAGCACGACTTCGAGCTTGTCGACGACCTGCTCGCCGGCATCCAGGGCCAGGTGCTGGACGAGGCCGCCAGGCGCTTCGACGGGACGATCGACGACTTCTCGATCCCCGAGCTCGACGTCGACGACGCCACCGTCGCGCAACTGATCGCGTCCTGGCGGCACGAGGCGTGGCTGAACGGCGAGCGGCTCGCGGCCGCGGCGGACGAGGGCGAGCGCGCCGCGGTGGCGGCGTCGATCGAGACGCAGGCCGCCGCGAGGGCCCTGCTGATCCGGACCGCGACCCACTACGTCCCGTTCCTCACCAGCACGGCGCCACGCGACCGGCACTGCGCCGCGGCTCCCTCACGGCCCTGAGAACCCGCCGCCTCCGGCAGCGGTTGAGATATCCGCCGCCGCCCGCTTCGCGCCGCGCTTCCAGGTGAAGGCGAGCCAGCGCGCGAACAGGCCGCCGGTGAGCGGGATCTTCGGATCGAACGCAATGGCGTACTCGACCTTCGTGCCGCCGGCCGCCTCGTCGAAGACGATCACTCCCCGGTGGTTCCTGAACGGGCTGCCGCGCGAGATCGCGTACTCGATCCGCCGTGGCCGCTCGAACACCAGGATCGTCTCCTCGAACGTCGGGCCGGTACCGGCGACGGCCCGCACCGAGCCGAGCCCGTTCGGCTCGGCCGGGTCCTGGCCCTCCTTGATCCGCCGAGCCCGGCCCGCCCAGATGCGGCCGACGTTCTCGTGGTCGGCGAAGTACCCGAACACGTCCGCCTGCGGGGCGGGGAACACCTGCTGAAAGCGCACCTGCTGGCTGGGCATACCGCCTCCCTGAGCCCTCCCGAGCCCGGCCGGTCCAGGCCCAGAGCTGCGCGAACTGTAATCGGCCCGGCGCTCGGCGACGGCCCGGCGCCGCGCTCGTCGCGGGCGGGCGCGCCTACCGGGGCCGCCCCTTCGCCTGCTGCCGGCGGCGCTGCTCGATGTTGATCGCCCGCCAGTGGCGGCGCTGCTCGGCCTGGGCCCGCTTGTCGAGCCGCCGCTCGAGGTGCTCGAGCTCGCGCTGGAGCTTGAGGTAGCTGTCCCAGCGGTCAGGCGCCAGGGTGCCGTCCTCGAGGGCCGCACGGATCGCGCAGCCGGGCTCCGTGTCGTGCGCGCAGTCGGAGAACTTGCACTGCGCGGCGAGCTCGGCGACGTCCTCGAAGGCCTCCTCGAGCCCCTCGTCAGCCTCCCAGAGCTGCAGCTCGCGTATCCCGGGCGTGTCGATCACGAGCCCGCCCGACGGGAGCTGCACCAGCTCGCGGCGGGTGGTCGTGTGCCGGCCGCGGCCGTCCTCGCGGATCGCCTGGGTGGCGAACAGCTCCTCGCCGGCGAGCCGGTTGACGAGCGTCGACTTGCCGACGCCCGACGACCCCAGCAGCGCCGAGGTGACACCCTGGCGCAGGTGCGGCTCGAGCGCCGCCACGCCCTCGCCGGTGCGCGCCGAGAGCGGGTGGACGTCGACGCCGGGTGCGACCGTCGCCACCTCCACCACGGCGGCCTCGGGGTTGGGGTGCAGGTCGGCCTTCGTCAGCAGTACCACCGGGGTGGCGCCGCTCTCCCAGGCGAGGATCAGGTAGCGCTCCAGCCGGCGGAGGTTCAGGTCCTCGTTGAGCGAGCTGACGATGAAGACGACGTCCAGGTTGGCCGCGAGCACCTGCTCCTCGGTCGCGTGCCAGGCGGTCTTGCGCGAGAAGCGCGTGCGCCGCGGAAGGAGCGCCTGGATCGTGCCGGCGTCGCCGCCCTGGCGCGTCGCCACGGCGACCCAGTCGCCGACGACGGGCAGCTCCGCCGCAGTCGCCGCCTCGTGGAAGAGCCGGCCGGCCAGGTCGACGCGGAGCTCGCCGTCCTCGGTGAGGACGTCCCAGGCGCCGCGATGCTGGACCGCGACGCGTCCCGGCACGAGGCCGTCGTCGCGGTGGGGTGCGAACTGCTCGGCCCAGGTGTCGTCCCAGCCGAGCGTCTCGAGAGCGAACACGGTGATGACGTCTCCCTTTGGTCTCGGTACATGAAAGCGGCACACCGATGCGTGCGCCAGGCGCCGAGGCCGCGGGAGCGAGCGGTCGAGGCTCGAGCCGCTAGCCCGGACGCCCGGCGACGGTCGGTGCGAAGCGAGCGTTGCGATCGGTCATCTCTGCACCACCTCCTCCGTCGGTCGGGACCTGCGTAGTATGCCGACGCTAGCGCTCGAGGGCCACTTCCAGGCCCTCGTCGAGCGCCGGAGAGTCGAACGCGAAGCCGCTCGCCAGGAGCCGCGCCGCCGCGGCGCGCTTGCTGCCGAGCAGCATCTCCTCGCCCATCTGCCCGAACGCCAGCTTGATCGCGGCCGCCGGCAGCGGCAATACCGCGGGGCGGTGCAGCGCCCGGCCGAGCGCCTTCGCGAACTGCTCGTTGGTGACGGTCTCGGGCGCTGCGGCGTTGACCGGCCCTGACAGGTCGCTCGCGAGCGCATGCTCGTACACGCGCACCACGTCGGGCAGCGAGATCCACGGCCACCACTGCCGCCCGCTGCCGACGCGGCCGCCGACGCCGAGCCGGAATGGCGTCAGCAGCCGCTGCAGCGCGCCGCCGCGGCGGCTGAGGACCATGCCCTGGCGCAGGTGCACGACCCGGATCCCGGCCGAGCGGGCCGGGCCTGCCGCCTCCTCCCACGCCGCGACGACCCCGGCGGCGAAGCCGGTCCCCTGGCCCGACTCCTCGCCGAGCTCCTCGTCGCCACGGTCGCCGTAGTAGTCGATCCCGGACGCGCAGACGAGCGCGTGCGGCCGTGGCTCGAGGGCGGCCGCCGTCTCGGCGATCAGCGTCGTCCCCTGGACGCGGGAATCCAGGATCTTGCGGCGGGCGCGCTCGCTCCAGCGCTGCCCGATGTTCTCGCCGGCGAGGTGGACGAACGCCTCGACGCCGGCGAGCCGCTCGGCCTGGATCATGCCCGCCGAGGGGCTCCAGCCCGCTTCGTCGTCCGTCGCCGGCTCCCGGCGCACGAGCCGGACCACCTCGTGGCCGGCGTCGCGGAGGGCCGGGACGAGCGCCGAGCCGATCAGCCCGGACGCGCCCGAGACCGCCACTCTCACTCGACAAAACCTATACAGATCCGCCGCGGAAGACAAGCGCTGCGCGCGCAGGGAGGCCGCTGGTAGCGTCGCGCCGGTGGCTGTGACGGGCGCGGAGGCCGCCGGTGCGCCGCGCCTGCGGGACGGCGTGCGCGCCGCGGCGCCGCTGGCCGCCGGGCCGGTGCTCTTCGGGCTCTCGTACGGCGTCCTCGCGGTCGACGCGGGCTTCTCGACGCTCGCGGCCGGCGTCTTCTCGGCGACGACGTTCGCCGGCTCGGCCCAGTTCGCGGCCGGTTCCGTGCTCGAAACAGGAGGGTCCGCGGTGGCCGCGATCGTGGCGGCGGCGATGCTCAACGCGCGCTATGTGCCGATGAGCGTCGCTGCCGCCGCGGTCTTCCCCCGGCCGCTCTGGCGCCGCCTGGTCGAGGCGCAGCTGATCGTCGACGAGTCCTGGGCGCTTGCCGGCCGCGGCGGCCGCTTCGACCGGCACGTGCTCGTCGGCGCCGGCCTGCTCCTGTACGTGCTCTGGGTGGCGAGCACCGTGGTCGGCACGCTCGTCGGCGACCGGCTTGGAGATCCCGAGGACTACGGGCTCGACGCCGCCTTCGCGGCGCTCTTCCTCGGCCTCGCGATGCCGTACCTGCGCTCGCGGAGGGCGCTCGAGGCGTCGGCGCTCGCCGCGCTGCTCGTGCTCTGCCTGCTGCCGTTCACACCCGCCGGCGTGCCGATCGTGGCCGCCAGCGCCGTCTGCCTGCTGGGGCTGCGCCGATGAGCGAGACGTGGGTAGTCGTGGTCGTGGTCGGCGTGGTGACGATCGTCTTCAAGGCCGCCGGCCCGGTCCTGCTCGGCTCCAGGCAGCTCTCCGGACGGACGCTGCGGGTCGTCGAGTTGCTCGCGCCGGTGATGCTGACGGCGCTGGTCGTCACCCAGACCGTGGGCGGCGACGGCGGCATCGCGGTCGACGCGAGGGTCGCAGGCGTCGGCGCGGCCGGGATCGCGCTCTGGCGCGGCGTGCCGATCGTGCCGGCGATGGCGATCGCAGCGGTCGTGACCGCGGCGCTACGCGCGCTCGCGTGACGCCGTCAGCGGGCGCGAGGGCCGGTGTGCCAGAAGACCGCCGCAGCGGCTCCGGCCTCGGCGACGAGGCTGAGCACCGCGACGAGCTTGAGCCAGGAGGGAACGTGCCGCATGCCACCAGATATCGGCAGGAGCAGGGGTTTCGTCAAGTCCAGGATCGCCTCGTAACTGACCGTCACAAGGCTGCTCGGCGCGTCAGACCGGTGGGCGGAGGGCCGCGAACGGGTCGGTGATCTCCAGCTCGCGCTCGCGGAAGCGAAAGAGCTCCGCCGGGCGGCCGCCGGCGGGGCCCGGCTCGCGCCGCTCCCCGGTCGCCGCGAGGATCCCGCGCCGGAGGAGGACGCGCTTGAGGTTCGTCGCCGAGACCTCGTGACCGAGCGCGGCGACGTAGACGCTGCGCAGCTCGGCGAGCGTGAACGTGGGCGGGGCGAGCGCGAAGCCGACGTTCGAGTAGGAGAGCTTGCCCCGCAGCCGCTCGCGCGCCGCGAGCACGATCGACCCGTGGTCGAACGCAGTCGCGGGGAGGCCGTCGACCGGGTGCCACTGCGTGTCGGGCGGGACATCCGGGTCGACGCCGAGCGGCACCAGCCCGAGGTACGCGGTCGCGAGCTCCCAGCGGGCGGGGTTCCGGCCAGGGTCGCCGTAGGTTCCGAGCTGCTCCAGGTGCGCGACCTCGCGGACGTCGACCTTGACCGCGAGCTGGCGCCGGATCGACTGCTCGAGCGTCTCGCCGGCCGCGAGCTCGCCGCCGGGGAGAGACCAGCGGCCGGCGTCGGGGTCGCGCGCCCGCTTCCAGAGGAGCGCGCACAGCCGTCCCTCCCGCACCTGAAGGACGGCGGCGAGCACCGCCTGCGCCGGCCAGCTCCGGGTTTTCACCTCGAAGGCGAAAACTAGCAGCGGCGGGGCTGCGCACGGGTCTGCGTCCCAGGGCGCCGTTCTGGTACACTCGCCGGGCCAGGTTTACGACTCTTAGGCGAAAACCTCCCCGGACGAATGCACCGACGCCTCACCGCTCTCGCCGCCGCCGTCCTCGGCGCGGTCGCGCTTCTCACCGCGGCGTGTGGCGGGGACGACGACGAGGCGGCTCCCGCCACGACGGGCGCCGAGCCGACGCTGCGGGTCGGCCTGATCACCGACCTCGGGCAGCTGAACGACAACGGCTTCAACGAGCTCGCCTACAAGGGCCTCAAGCGGGCCGAGAGCGAGCTCGGCGTCGCCGGCCGCGTGGTCGAGTCGCGCTCGGCCTCCGACTACGTGCCCAACATGACGGCGCTCGCGCGGCAGGGCTACGACCTGATCGTCGGCGTCGGCTTCGCCCAGGGCGACGCGGTCGCCACGACGGCGAAGCTCTTCCCCGACACGAAGTTCGCGATCGTCGACGTCGACCAGGCGTTCCTGAAGGGGAAGCCGGCCAACGTCGTCGGCCTGCTCTTCAAGGAGGAGCAGGTCGGCTACCTGGCGGGCACGCTGGCCGCGCTCGAGGCCAAGCGCAACGGCAAGGGCGTGATCTCGGCCGTGGGCGGCTTCAAGGAGCCGCCGGTCGACCGCTTCATCGCCGGCTACCGCGCCGGCGCGCAGGCAGCCGTGCCGGGGATGAAGGTGCGCTTCGCGTACTCGCAGGACTGGGTCGACCAGGCGAAGTGCAAGGAGCTCGCGCTCGACCAGATTGCGGCGGGCTCCGGCGTCGTCTTCCAGGTCGCCGGCGAATGCGGCCTCGGCGCCCTCTCCGCCGCCAAGGACCGAGACGTCTGGGGGATCGGCGTCGACGCCGACCAGTCCTTCCTCGGGCCCCACGTGCTGACGAGCGCGCTCAAGGGCGTCGACACCGCCGTCTTCCTGACCATCCAGTCCCTCCTCGACGGCGGCTTCGCGGGCGGCGGCAACGAGGTCTTCGGGCTCGACCAGGACGGCGTCGGCCTCGGCAAGATCAGCCCCAAGGCGGCCAAGGCCGACATCGCGAAAGTCGACCACGTCGAGCAGGAGATCGCCGCCGGCGAGGTCAAGATCCCTACCTCTGTTTAGCGCAAGGTCAGGAAACCGCAGGAGCGGTTTCCTGACCGCGCAAGATCCCTGAAGGCGGCGCTGTCGCGGCCGCAACGGCGTTGTCGGCGCTTGTCGGGCAAACGGCGTCGGACGCGCAGCGGGACGTAGGGGCGAACTACATCTCGCCCCAACGGTGGCCCTGGCTCAGGCGACGCGCACCGAGTACACCGGCGGCAGGTGGGTCGCCGCCGTCGACCAGGTCGCCCCCGCGTCGCCCGAGCAGAACACGTCGCCCGAGGTGGCGCCGAAGTAGAGGCCGAGGGAGCCGTTCTCGGGCGCGCCGTCGAACGCCTCGCGCAGCACGGTCAGGTACGCGTCCTGCTGCGGCAGGCCCTCGCTGCGGGCAGTCCAGCTGGCGCCGGCGTCGCGCGTCTCCCAGACGCCGACGCTGCCGTCGGGCGTCGTCCGGTCCTCCGCGCCGATCAGCGGGATCACGTAGGCGCTGTCCGGGTCGGCGGGGTCGATCACGATCGGGAAGCCGAAGTCCGAGGGGAGCCCCTCGCCGACGTCGAGCCAGGTCTCGCCCGCGTCGTCGGAGCGGTAGACGCCGCCGTGGAACTGCATGAACAGGCGCTCGGGGCGGGTGGGCGAGCGCCGCACGTCGTGCACGCAGTGCTGGATCGGGTTGTCGCGCGCCTCCTCCGGGACGTACTCGGGCACGATCCCCTCGTTCGAGTGGCGCCAGCTCGCGCCGCCGTCGTCGCTCAGCCAGACGCCGACGGCCGAGATCGCAACCATCAGCCTGGCCGGCTCGTCCGGCCAGGGCGCGATCGTGTGCAGGCAGAGGCCGCCGTTGCCGGGATTCCAGTCGGGGCGCGTGGGATGGTCCCAGAGCCCGCGGTTGAGCGTCCAGCTCGTGCCGCCGTCACGGCTCTCGAAGAGCATGCCCGGGTCGCCGCCCGCGTAGACGAGCCCCTCCTCCTCACCGGGCACGATCACCCAGATCCGCTCGACCGCCTTCCCCGCCTCCTCCGGCAGCTCGAGCCCTGTTCCCTGCTGCCATTCGCCGTCGGGGTCGTCCGCCGACCACACCTTGGGCCCGTAGAACCAGGAGGTGACGGAGGCGAGGTAGCGCCCCGTCCGCGGGTCGCGGGTCGCGTACTCGACCGACTGGCCGGCGAACGCGCGCGCCGCGACGTCGAAGCCGCGCTCCGGCGTTCCCTCCAGTACGAACAGGCCCTTCTTCGTTCCGACGAGCAGCTCGGTCATGGTCGGCTCAGCCTCCTGTGATCGCGGGGAGGACGTGCACCCGGTCGCCGGGCGCGATCGGGGTGTCCTCGCGGCCGTTCTGGCCGTTAACGAAGACGTTCACGTGGCGCCGGATCAGCCCTCGCTCGTCGAGGATCCAGCCCGCCAGCGCGGGATGCTCCCGCTCGAGCGCCTGCATGAGCTCGCCGACGGTGCGGCCGTCGAGGTCGAGATCGCTCCTCCCGCCCGCCAGCTCCTTGAGTGGCGCGCGCAACCTCACGGTCGCCATCGGTCCATCCTAGGTCGTCGCATCCACCCGCAGGACGAACGGCGGGCGGCGGAATCGACATCACGGGCCGGCCCTGTCTGCGCAGGAACATCACTGAAGCCGGGCGCTGTCTCGGCCGGGTCGCCGCGGACGTGTCACAGGCCGGCCTGTACGCCCTCCGGCTCGCGCTCGAGCGTCCACGTGAAACGGGTGAAGCTGCCGCGCGGGGCCAGGCCGCCGGGTCGCAGCCCCCTTCTGACGAGCAGCGCGGGCGGGCGCGAGTCGCGCAGGACGGCGAGCCGGGCCCCGTCGATCCCCTCGTCCCGCCAGCGGCTGGACAGCCCGAGCACCACGAGCCCGGCGGCGGCGGCGGCGTCGATCATGCCGCGCTCGCCCGGCGGGACGAGCACGGGCTCGGTCGGCACCTGGGCGATCCGCTGGACGATCAGGGCGGCGCGCGCGAGCAGCTTGCTCGCGTCCCGGCGGCCGGCATCGGGATCGCCCTCCGTGCCGGCGAGCTGAAGGCGGCTCTCGTGCACGCTCGCAATCCACGCGCCGATCTCGACTGCGGTCCACTCGTGGTCGGCGCCGCCGAACGGCACCAGCACGGGCGCGCCGGCGCTCACCGCCGGCGGCCGGTCGCCGCGTGGCACGAGCACCGCGACGTCGCACGGCGCCTCGCTGAAGAGCAGCTCGAGCTCGTCGCCCGGCTCGCCTCGCTCGAGCAGCGCCGCCGGCGCGTCGAGCAGCAGCAGGTCGACGTCCTCCTGGGCTGCGATCGCGAGCGCGTCATGGCCCGGCGTGGCGGACGTGAACGCGGCAGCACGCACCGCGAACCCGCGCGCCGCGACCTCCTCGCGCCGCTCCTGCAGGCGGCTCGTGACCGCCGCCAGGCTGTTCGCGTCGGCGACCAGCTGCGTCAGGATCAGCTCTCGCGGCGGGCGCCGGGCGAGCGCCTCGGCGAGCGGCAGCAGCGCGTCCAGGCGGGCGTCCTCGCTCGGAACCAGGAGCAGCGAGCGCTCGGGCAGCTCCGCCACGGCCGGCGGCGGGCCCGGCGTGCCCGTGGCTCCCGGGAGCAGCGCCGCGTCGCGCCGGAGGATCATCCGCTCGAGCTCCTGCAGCGCCGTGCCCGGCTCGATCCCGAGCTCGTCGACGAGGCGCCGCCGCGCGTCCTGGTAGGCCTCGAGCGCCTCGGCCTGGCGGCCGGAGCGGTAGAGCGCGAGCATCAACTGCTCGCGCAGCCGCTCGCGCAGCGGGTAACGGGTGACGAGCGTCTCCAGCTCGCCCACGAGCTCCCCGTGCCGCCCCAGCGCGAGATCCGCCTCGATGCGCCGCTCGAGGCAGGCGAGCCGCAGCTCCTCCAGCCGCGCGATCAGCGGTTGCGCGAACTCCTCGTACGCGAAGTCGGCCAGCGGCGTCCCGTGCCAGAGCGCCAGCGCCTCGGTGAACATCCTGCTCGCGCGGGCGGCTTCGCCCGCCTCGAGCGCAGCCCGGGCCTGCCCGGCGAGTTGCTCGAACTGGTGCAGGTCCAGCTCGCCCGACCCGACCTCGACGACGTAGCCGGGCGGGCGGGTGACGATCGTGCCCGGGCCGAGCACCTTGCGCAGGTTGGAGACGTACGTCTGGACGTTCCGGACCGCCGAGGCCGGCGGCCGCTCGCCCCAGAGCTCGGCGACGAGCCGGTCGATCGCGACGACCTCGTTGGCGTGGGTGAGCAGTACCGCGAGCACGGCGCGCTGGCGCGGGCCGCCGAGCGCCACCTCGCGGTCGTCGACGAGCGCCTGAAGCGGGCCGAGGATCCGGAACTGCACCGCGTTGCGCCGCTCCCCGCGCGGCGGCGCGAACGTCTCCGCCAGGCCGGGAGCGACGACCTGGTAGAGCCGCACCGGGCGCTCGAAGTCCTTCAGCCGCTGCGCACCCGTGTCCTCGAGCTGGATCTCCGGCAGCTGCCGCTGCTCGTCCTCGAGCAGGTTGTGCGTCGCCTGGGAGAGCAGCACCTGCCCGCCGTGGGCGGCGGCGCAGATCCGGGCGCCGCGGTGCACGCCGAGGCCGACGTAGCCGCCGCCGTCCGCGAGCGACGCGGGCGCCGTGTGGATCCCGATCCGCACGCGCACGTCGCCGCCGCCGGGCCACGGGTGGGAGGCGAGGGCGCGCTGGCCGTCCACCGCGGCGAGCACGGCGTCCCGCGCCGAGGCGAAGGCCACGAAGAACGAGTCGCCCTGGGTGTCCACCTCGTGCCCCTGGTGGCGGGCGAACGCCTCGCGCAGGAGGCGCTGGTGGTCGGCCCGCACCTCCCCCCAGCGCTCGCGCAGATGGCGGGCCAGGCGCGTCGAGCCCTCGATGTCCGTGAAGAGGAACGTGACGACCCCGGTGGGAAGCGCGCTCACGACCAGGAGAGTACGGCGCCTTGTACCGAACGTGAAGCGTTTGCGTGGCGGCGGGCCCCATTCTGCGCGACGTGGACGCGAGCGGCGACGCGGACTCGGATCGGGTGACACGTGCGGTCGCGCACGGGCTGCCCCGACCGGCCGGGGGCTCCGGGGCCCGCGCGGTCGTGGCGGGCTCGCTGACGGGCCGGAAGATCGCCGGCTACCGCGTCGGGCGCCTGCTCGGGCGCGGCAGCACGGGTGCCGTCTACCTGGCCGAGCACGACCGGCTCGAAGGCGACGTCGCGTTCAAGGTGCCGGCGCCCGAGCTGGTGCAGGCGGACGGCTTCCGAGAGCGCTTCCTGCACGACTGTCGCCTCGCGGCGAGTCTGGGCCACCCCAACGTGCTCCCGATCCACGACGCCGGGGAGGACGGCGGGGTGCTGTTCGTGGCGATGCGCTTCGTGGAGGGAGGCGACCTGCGGGGCCTGCTCGCCCGGGGGCCGTTGCCCGCCCCGCGGTCGCTCGTCGTGGCCGGCCAGGTGGCCGCCGCGCTCGACGCCTCCCACTCGCGGGGCCTCCTCCACGGCGACGTCCGGCCGGGCAACGTCCGCGTTGCGGCGGGCGACCACGCCTTGCTGTCCGGGTTCGGGCTCTCGAGGCGCCTCGCCACCGACCCGGCTGCCGGCGAGGGCGGGCTGGGCGCCGTCGACTACGTCGCGCCCGAGCGGATCGAGCGCGACGAGGCCGGCCCCGCGGCCGATGCCTACTCGCTCGCGTGCGTGCTCTACGAGTGCCTCACCGGCAGCCCGCCCTTCCGGCGCGACTCCGACTTCGCCGTGCTCTGGGCGCACGTGCAGGACGACGCGCCGACCGTGACCTCGCGCGCCCCGCAGCTGCCGGCGGGGCTGGACGCGGTACTCGCGCAGGGCCTCGCCAAGGAACCGACCGAGCGCTACGGCAGCTGCTGGTCGCTCGTCCGCGCCGCGCGCGACGCGCTCGCCCCGTACTGGGCGGCGCGCCGGGCCTGACCTGGCGTCTGACGCCGTTGAATCGCGCCGTTGCGGCGGCCGGAGGCCGACGCCTTTAGGGATGTTTGCGCGGTCGGGACCTGCACAGGTGTGCAGATCCCGACCTCGCGCCTACAAATCGAGCACGCCGTGCGGAGAGCCGAGCCCGGCGAGCTGGTCGAGGAACGGCTGCGCCGGGAACGCCTCCGGTCCGAGCACGCCGGTTCCCGACCAGGCCCCCGAAGCGAGCAGCTCCAGCGCGGCGACGGGGCTGAGCGCCGTCTGCCAGACGACCGCCTGTGCGCCGTACTCGCGCATCGACCACTCGTTGTCGACCACGTGGTAGAGGTACGTCTTCCTCGGCCGCCCGTCCTTGCCGGTCCCGGTGACGAGCGTCCCGGCGCACGTCTTCCCGACCATGCGGTCGCCGAGCGTCATCGGGTCGGGAAGCGCCGCGGCGACGACGTCACGCGGCGCGACCTCGACGTCACGCACGCGCAGCTTCTCCTTCGAGTCGAGCCCGAGCTTGTGCAGCGTCCGCAGCACGTCGATGAACTCGTCTCCGAGCCCGTACTTGAAGGTCACGCGCCGGCAGTCGATCCAGCGCGGCACCAGCAGCACCTCCTCGTGCTCGACGTTGACGCACTCGACCGGGCCGATCCCGTCCGGGAAGTCGAACACCTCCGGCTCCGAGAACGGCTCGGTCGTGAACCAGCCGCGGTCACGCTCCCACACGACCGGCGGGTTGAGGCACTCCTCGATCGTCGTCCAGATCGAGAACGTCGGCGCGAAGTCGTACCCCTCCACCACGAGATTGGAGCCGTCGCGGACGCCGACCTCGTCGATCTCCGCGAACAGCTCGTCGGCGGCGTGTCGCGCGAAGACGTCCGCGGCGCCCGGCTCCACGCCGATCCCGACGAGCGCCAGCAGGCCGGCGTCGCGCCACGCGGCGTCGCGCTCGAACTGGTAGTCGCCGAGCTTGACGCCGACCTCCTCGTACGGCCGCGCTGGATGCGGCTCGGAGAGGGTCATCGCCATGTCGAGGTAGGTGACCCGCGCGCGGAGGCAGGCGTCGAAGAGCGGCGGGTTGAAGCGCGGGTCGGTCGCGTTCAGCACCGCGTCGGCGCCGACCTCCCGGATCAGCGCGACGAGCGCCTCCTCGTCCGAGGCGTCGGCCCGTGCGGCGCCGAAGCGCCCGTCGTCGAGCGCGTCCACAACTGCCTGCGGCCGGGCCGGGTCAAGGTCGGCCAGCACGATCCGCTCGAAGAAGTCCCGTCGCTGCGCGATCCCCGCGAACGCCGAGCCGACACCGCCCGTCCCGACGACGAGGATCCGCATACGACCGTTCTACCGGACGCGCTACGCTCGTGGCGGGTCCAACGAGCGGAGGGAACGAGCGATGAGCGTGTCCGTGACGCAGCAGAAGATGTTCATCGGCGGCGAGTGGGTCGACTCGTCGTCGGGGGAGACGCTGGAGGTGCTGAACCCGTCCACCGGCGAGGTGATCGCGGAGGTTCCGCGGGCCACGGCCGAGGACGTCGGCCGCGCGGTCGAGGCGGCCGAGAAGGCCTGGTCGGACTGGCAGTTCAAGACGCCGAAGGACCGCATGGAGCTCCTGCTCGCGCTCGCGGACCTGATCGACGAGCACGCCGAGGAGCTCGCGCGGCTCGAGTCGCTGAACGTCGGCAAGCCCTGGTGGGTGGCGAAGGACGAGCCGCCGGCCATGTCCGACAACCTCCGCTTCTTCGCCGGCGCCGCCCGCAACCTCGAGGGGAAGTCGGCGGCCGAGTACGTCGAGGGCTACACGTCGATGATCCGGCGCGAGCCGCTCGGCATCGTCGCCGGCATCTGCCCCTGGAACTACCCGCTCTACATGGCCGCCTGGAAGATGGGGCCGGCGCTCGCCGCGGGCAACGTCCAGATCATCAAGCCTGCCGAGCAGACGCCGCTGACGATGCTGCGCTTCGCCGAGCTCGCCCAGGAGGTGCTGCCTCCCGGCGTGCTGCAGGTCGTCACCGGCGACGGCGTGCCGGCCGGGGACGCGCTCGTCCGCCATCCGAGGATCAGGCTCGTCTCGCTGACCGGAGACACGGCGACCGGCAAGCTGATCGCCGCGAACGCGGCCCAGACCGTCAAGCGCGTGCACCTGGAGCTGGGCGGCAAGGCGCCGATGGTCGTGTTGGACGACGCCGATCCCGCCACCGTGGCGGAGGCGATCAAGATCGGCGGCTACTTCAACTCCGGCCAGGACTGCACGGCCTCCTCGAGGATCCTGGTCAGCGAGCGGCTCTACGACGACGTGCTCTCCGCGACGAAGACCGCCGTCGAGTCGATGACGGTCGGCGACCCGGCCACCGACGAGGAGATCGAGATGGGCCCGGTGATCTCCGCCGAGCAGCGCGACCGGGTGCTCGGCTTCCTCGAGCGCGCCGTCGAGGCGAAGGCGACCGTCGTCACCGGCGGCGGCACCGTCGGCGACCGCGGCTTCTTCGTCTCACCGACGATCGTGGCGGACGTCGCCCAGGACGCGGAGATCGTGCAGAACGAGGTCTTCGGCCCGGTCGTGACGGTGCAGCCGTTCGCCTCCGACGACGCGGCGATCGAGCTGGCGAACGGCGTGCGCTACGGGCTCGCCGCCTCGGTGTTCTCCGAGAACGTCGGGCGCGCGCTGAAGGTCGCCGCGCGGCTCGAGTTCGGCACCGTCTGGGTGAACGAGCACCTCTTCCCGCTCTCGCCGGAGATGCCGCACGGCGGCTTCAAGGAGTCCGGCTACGGCAAGGACATGTCGCTCTACTCGATGGAGGAGTACACGAAGATCAAGCACGTCTGCGTGAAGCTCGCGGAGTGAGCGACGGGACGTCCAGGGCGGTCGGGCTGCGCAATGCGCGGCCCCGGCCGCTCTCGTTTGACGCGATCCGTCGCTCGTTTGACGCGATCCGTCGCCGCGTGCTACGAAGCGCCTCGCATTGCGCGAGCCAGAGCAGTCACCGTCGGTCAACGGGCGCGGGCGGCGCGGTGCCGTCTCGCGCGCGCGGCGGATCGACCGCGTCGACCGCGGCATCATCGAGGCGCTGCAGCGGAACGGCCGGGAGCCCTTCCGGCGGATCGCCGCGGAGCTCGGCGTATCGGAGGCGACCGTCCGCGCCCGCTACGCGCGCCTCTGCGACGACAACATCCTCCAGGTGACGGGCGTCACCAACCCGCTCGGGCTCGGGTTCGAGTCGATGGCGATGGTGGGGATCCGCACCGCAGGCCCGCCGGAGCCGGTCGCCGACGAGATCTCGCGGTGGGGCGAGGCGGACTACGTCGTCGTCACGGCCGGGCAGTTCGACATCCTCGTCGAGGTCGTGTGCGCCGACCGGCGCGCCCTGCTCGAGCTGACGAGCCGGATCCGGGCGCTCGAGGGAGTCGCCTCGACGGAGTCGTTCCTCTACCTCGAGCTGTGGAAGCAGCTCTACGACTGGGGCGCGCGGGTGCACCAGCCGGCCGCGGAAGGAGCGGCGTGACGGTGGCGCGTCTGGATTCCGGCCGCGAAGGCGGCCGGCTTCAGGGATGTTGGCGCGGGCAAAAATCCGCTCCTGCGGATTCCTGCCCTTGCGCACGGGAGGGAGCGGCGTGAATACGGCCGTCGCCGACGTCCGCCTCGAGAAGGTCGTCAAGCGGTTCGACGACGTGGTTGCCGTCGACGGCGTCTCGCTCGAGATCCCGCGCGGCTCGTTCTTCGCCATGCTCGGCCCGTCGGGCTGCGGCAAGACGACGACGCTCCGGATGATCGGCGGCTTCGAGGAGCCGACCGAGGGCGCGATCTACCTGGGCGACAGGGACGTCGTCGGGCTGCCCCCGTACAAGCGCGACGTGAACACCGTCTTCCAGAGCTACGCGCTCTTCCCGCACATGACGATCTTCGCCAACGTCGCCTTCGGGCTCGAGCGGCGCGGCGTCAAGAAGGGCGAGATCCGCGGGCGGGTGCTCGAGATGCTCGAGCTGGTCGACCTGGCCGGGCGCGAGAACCGCAAGCCGCGCCAGCTCTCCGGCGGCCAGCAGCAGCGGGTCGCGCTCGCGCGCGCGCTCGTCAACAGTCCGCAGGTGCTGCTCCTCGACGAGCCGCTCGGCGCGCTCGACCTGAAGCTGCGCAAGCAGATGCAGATGGAGCTGAAGCGCATCCAGCACGAGGTCGGGATCACGTTCGTGCACGTCACGCACGACCAGGAGGAGGCGATGACGATGGCCGACCGCATCGCCGTCATGAACCACGGCCGGATCGAGCAGCTGGGCGCGCCGACCGAGCTGTACGAGCGTCCGCGCACCGCCTTCGTGGCCGGGTTCCTCGGCACCTCGAACCTGCTCTCCGGCGTCGTGGCGGGGCAGGGGCTCGTCCGGCTCGGCGACGGCAGCGAGGTGCGTCTCGACACCGACGGCGCGGCCGGTGAGGTGGCGGTGGGCGTCCGGCCGGAGAAGGTCCGGCTCGGCGAGCCGGCCGACGGCGCCAACCGGCTCGCCGGGGCCGTGCGCGAGAGCGCGTACATCGGCGTCGCCACGCAGGTCGTGGTCGACACGCCCGCGGGACAGATCAGCGTCTTCCAGCAGAACGCCGAGGCGGGAGGCGCCATCCCGCCGGCCGGCACCCGGGTGACGGTCAGCTGGAGCCCGGAGGCCACCTTCGTCGTCGATCGTCAGGAGGAACCCCCACGATGACCCGTCCGCTCACCCGCCGCCAGCTGCTCCAGCGCGGCGCTGCCGGCGCCACCGTGCTCTCGCTTCCCGGCCTGCTCGCCGCGTGCGGCGGCGGGGGCGGGGACGGGGGCGGCGGGGGCGGCGAGCTGGCCGACACGCTGCGGTTCTCCAACTGGCCGCTCTACATCGACTACGTCGAGGAGACCAAGAAGCACCCGACGCTGGACCAGTTCACCGAAGAGACGGGGATCGCCGTCTCCTACTACGAGGACATCAACGACAACGCCCAGTACTTCGGGAAGATCCAGGGCCCGCTCGCGCAGGGCAACGGCATCGACCGCGACATCATCGTCCTCACGGACAACTCGCGCTTCCCCGGGATCATGGTCTCGCAGGGCTGGCTCGAGGAGCTGGACAAGGAGCTGATCCCGAACATCGACAACCTGATCGACGCGCAGGCCTCGCCGCCGTTCGACCCCGACCGCACGTACTCGCTGCCGTGGCAGTCCGGTATGACCGGGATCGCCTGGAACCCGGACATCACCGGGCCGGTCACCTCGGTCCAGCAGCTGCTCGAGGATCCCAAGCTCAAGGGCAAGGTGACGATGCTGCTCGAGCTCGCCGACTCGGTCGGGCTGACGATGCTCCAGAACGGCGACGACCCGGCGAAGGTGACCGACGAGAGCTTCGAGAAGGCGGTCGCGACGATCCAGGCCGGCGTCGACTCGGGGCAGATCCGTCGCTTCACGGGCAACGACTACGCGGCGCCGCTCGCGAACGGCGACCTCGCGGCGGCGGTCGCCTGGTCGGGCGACATCGTCCAGCTGCTCCCCGACAACCCGAAGCTCAAGTGGGTCGTCCCCGAGGCGGGCGGGATGATCTGGACGGACAACATGCTGATCCCGACCGGCGGCAGCGCCGCCACCGCCTCGACGTACATGAACTTCGTCTATGACCCGGCCGTGCAGGCCAAGATCGCCGCCTACATCAACTACGTCCCGCCGGTGAAGGGCACGAAGGAAGTGCTCGCCAAGACCGACCCGGAGATCGCGAACAACCAGCTGATCTTCCCCGACGACGAGACGCTGTCGACCGTGCACCAGTACGACTCGGCCGCGCTCAACAACGACGCGTACAGCGAGAAGTGGGCGGCCGTGGTCGGCGCTTGAACGTGGGGGAACCCGTGGTCCCCCCACGAGCCCCCTCCTTCAGCGTCTCGCACGGAACGGAGCGGGTCGGGGCTCCCGCCGGGCAAAGCCCGGCTCCGCCCGCCACCCGTTGCGCCCGGGAGCGACGCCGGCCGACACTCGCAACCTCGATTCAGCAGTAACCGCTACCACGCAGATGCGATCAAGTCTCACCGAGCAGTGACCTTCCTCCACCGCCACCGCTGGGCCACGCCCTACCTCCTGCTCGTGCCGGGCATCGCCTGGCTGGCGGTGTTCTTCGTGATCCCGCTCGGCTACCTCTTCTACCAGTCCCTCGAGTCGGGCTCGCTCCTGACCGGCGGCTACGAGTTCACCTGGGAGTTCTCGAACTACTGGGACGCGATCTCGACCTACGACGCGCAGTTCTTCCGCTCGTTCCTCTACGCGGGCCTGGCCACGCTCGCCGCGCT
>DASTPC010000154.1:0-2095 GCA_035720085.1 Gaiellaceae bacterium | reverse complement strand
TGTCACTGGTCGCTCCCGGGCTCGCGCATCAGTTCGAGCGCCTCCTGCGCCCGTGCGTGGACGCGCGCGCGCCGGTCCTCGATCGAGGCGGCGCGTGGCACGGCCGGCGCGGGCTCGTCGGGCGGGGCCGGCGGCTCCTCGGCGCGCGCCTGCTCGAGCCTGCGGCGCAGCTCCTCCGCCGGGTCGGCGGCGGGCTGCGGCGGGGCAGGCTGCCGGCGCCGGAGCGAGCGCACGAGCGCGGCCAGGCCGAACAGGCCGGCGAGCGAGGCGAGCGCCTTCCGCATGGGCCGATGCTAGCTCGCTCCTCGGCCGCCGGGGCTGCTCGAGGACGCTGCTACACTCCGCGGGCTTTCCTGCTCCGCTTCGCACCGCCGGTTCCCGGGTGGTGCACGGCAGGCGGAGCCGCCTCAGACCGAAGGAAGGAGAACGAGGGAACCCGTGATCGACTACGAGCTTCTGCTCCTGCTGGACCCGGAAGCGTCCGAGGAGCGCCAGAACGAGATCGTCTCGCGCACGCGCGAGCTGATCGAGAAGGGCGGCGGCACCGTCGAGCGCCACGACCCGTGGGGCCGGCGCCGTCTCGCCTACGAGATCGACCACAAGGCCGAGGGCAGCTATCACCTGCTCACGTTCGCCGCCGAGGCGGCGACCGTCGACGAGATCGGCCGCGTGCTGCGCATCGACGACACCGTCATGCGCCACCTGACCACCCGTCGCGCGGAGCGTGGTCCCTCCGAGCCGGTAGCGGTGGCCGCGCCGACGCGCGACGATGCCGACGAGCCCGCGCCCGCACCCGCACCCGCAGAGGAGGAGTAGCCCATGGCCACGATCAACAGCGTCGTCCTCGTCGGAAACCTGACGCGCGACCCGGAGCTGCGGCACACGCCGTCCGGCATGGCCGTCTGCTCGCTGCGGCTCGCCGTGAACACCCGGCGCAAGGACCAGGCCTCGGGCGAGTGGACCGAGAAGCCCAACTACTTCGACATCACCGTCTGGGGCCAGCAGGGCGAGAACTGCGCCCAGTATCTGGCCAAGGGCCGCCAGGTGGGCGTCCAGGGGCGGCTCGAGTGGCGCGAATGGGAGGCGCAGGACGGCGCCAAGCGGCAGGCGGTCGAGATCGTCGCCGACAGCGTCCAGTTCCTGGGCAGCCGCGGCGACGGCGAGGCGGGCGGCCAGTACGTGCCCGCCGGGGCCGCGCAGAAGAGCGATGCCGACTTCGGCTCGTCGCCCACCGACGACGACATCCCGTTCTAGGAGAGGCAGCGAATGGCTCAGAAGACTCCGCCGCGCAAGCGCACCGGCTCCGGCTCCGCCCCAGGGCGGCGCAAGAGCTGCCACTTCTGCAAGGACAAGGTCGCGGAGGTGGACTACAAGAACGTCAACCAGCTGCGGCGCTACGTCTCCGAGAAGGGGAAGATCCGCAACCGCCGCATCACCGGCGCCTGCCGGCGCCACCAGCGGCAGGTGGCGGTCGCCGTCAAGCGGGCCCGCGAGATGGCGCTCCTGCCCTACGTGGCCGGGTAGCCCGATGGACGTGATCCTGCTCACCGACGTCGAGAAGGTCGGCCTGCGCGGCGAGGTCGTCAGCGTCGCCCGCGGGTACGCCCGCAACTACCTGCTGCCGCGCCGCCTGGCCGAGCCGGCGACGCCCGGCCGCGTCGCCGAGCTGCGCAGGCTCGAGGAGGGCCGGGCGCGGCACGAGGCCCGCTCCGCCGAGCAGGCCGGCGAGATCGCGGACGTGCTCGGCAAGACGGTGCTCCGCTTCGAGGTCAAGGCGGGGCCGACCGGGTCGATGTTCGGCTCGGTGACGCCCACCGACGTCGCCGACGAGCTCTGGCGCACGCGCAAGATCCGCGTCGACCGGCGCAAGATCGAGCTCGAGTCGATCAAGCGGATCGGGCGCTACAGCATCCCGGTGCACGTCTACGAGGGCGTGACCGCCGAGGTCAAGACACTGGTCGTCCCCGAAGGCGGCGAGCTGCCGCCCGAGGAGGAGCTGGCCGCGCTCGAGGCCGCCGAGGCGGCAGCTGCCGAAGCCGAGGCGCGTGCCGAGGCCGAGGCGGCCGGCGTCGTCGAGGCGGAGCTCGCCGAGCTC
>DASTPC010000153.1:0-13826 GCA_035720085.1 Gaiellaceae bacterium | reverse complement strand
GGGTGGCGGTGCTGACCTCGGCGGACGGTCGTGGCCGCGACCTCCTGGCCGGCCTCCGGCGGGGCGGTTCCGGGTCGGCCGTGCGGGTCGTGGCGGTGGAGCGCGTCGACCCCGCGCTCCCCGACCTCGCCGATCCGCTCGCGGCGCTCGCATCGTCCGGCGCCGACGTCCTCGCCGTCCTGGCGGAGCGGCCGGTTGCGGCGCGCGCCGCCTCTGCGCTGCGCGGGCTGGCCTGGCGGCCGCTGACGCTCGCGGTCGGGCTCTCCGGCGCGACCGCGGACGGGACGGTCTCGGTCGGCTTCCTGAAGGAGCCGACCGACCGGGCCTGGGCGGAGGACGGCGGGCTGCGGCTCTATCGCGCGATCCTGGCGCGCCACGCGCGTGGCGCCGACGCCCGCGACGTCCTGCACCTCTACGGGATGGCCGCCGCGCACGCGCTGGTCGAGGTGCTCGAGCGGGCCGGGGCGAGCCCGACGCGGCGGTCGGTGCTCGAGCAGCTGCGATCGCTGCGGGTCGCCGGCAGCCCCTTCCTCCTGCCCGGCATCGTGCTCCGGTCGGGGCCGCGGGACAGCTTTCCCGTCGAGCAGGTGCGGCTGCAGCGGCGGGAGGCGGGACGCTGGCAGGCGTTCGGTGGTCTCTTCGGAGCGGGCGCGTGAGCCGTCCTGTGTCCCCTCCGGCCGCGACAGCGGCCGGCTTCAGGGATCTGCGCACGGCGGGGCTGCTTCCGCGGATTCCGGTGTTTGTGCAGACGAGGAGCGTGGGGTGAGCGGACGGTCGGTTTCGCCTGGCCCGGGGAGGGGTAGCGGGAATGCCGTGGAAGGCGGAGTCACCGTGCGTGAGCCCGTGCCCGTGGAACCGACACCGACCCGGCGCCGCCGGCCATTGCTGGTGGTCGCCGGGGGCGGGCTCGTGGCCGCCGCGACCGTGCTCGTCGCCGTGGGAACCTTCGCGGCCGGATTCGCAGCCCTCGCGCTCGGCGGCGCGCTGCTGCTCCTGCCGGGCCGCTCGCGGGCCGGGACGCCTCGCGGGCGGCGCCTCGTGGCCACGGCGGCGGGCGCGGCCCGCCGGAGCGCGCGTGCGGGCGGTCGCGCGGCGGCGGCCGCCGCAGCCGCGGCCGGGTCGGCGACCAGACGGTCCGGTGCGCTCGTCGCCGCGGGCGGCCGCGTGGGCGCATCGGCCTCCGCGGCCGCGGCGCGCCGCACTGCGCCGGTGCTCCGCGCGGGTGCCGAGGGAGGCGCGGACGCGGCCCGGAGCGGGGCCCGGCGGTCGGTGGCCGTGACCCGCGACCACGTCGTCCCGGGCGCACGTCGTGCCTGGGCCGCGCTAAGGCGTGAGGCGATGCTGCTCGTCGCAGCAGTCGAGGAGCACGCCCGGCGCCGCCGAACCGGTGTGCAGCGAAGCGACAGGACCGCTCCGGCCCAGCGCCCGGTGTCACCGCCCCGCCGCCAGCCCGCGGCCGGCGGCCCGCCGACGAGGCGGCAGGCCCGTCGCTCCGCCGGCTCGTCGCGCTCCGGCCCGCGCCGCTAGCTCTCCGACCTGACGATCGACACCGACGTGGACACGTCGGGCTGCGGGTACGCCAGCCAGGCGCGGGGGCCCGGTGAGGCCGTGACGCCGCCGCCCGGCCCCGGCTCGGCGCCGAGCAGGATCCGTGTCAGCGTCCCCGCGTGGGCGAGCAGGCGGTCGAGCGCGGCCGCGACGTGCTCGTCCTGCACGACGACGGTCTTCGCCGGCCTCGTTCCGTCGGTGGCCTCGAGCGCTGCCTGGCGCATCAGCTCGCGGAAGAAGGAGGCGGTGACGCCCGCCGTCCGCGCGACGACCTCGTCCGGGCGCGCGAGCTCGAGCGTCAGCCCGCTCGCGTAGAGGTCGAGCAGGCGTCGGCGGCACTCCTCGTCGGGCAGCGGCACCTCGACGGCGAGGTCGACCCGGCCGGGTCGCGCAGCCAGTGCGGGCTCGAGCAGGTCCGGCCGGTTGGTCGTCAGGACGACGGCGACGTCGGCGTCGTCGGCCATCCCGTCGAGCTCGTTCAGCAGCTCGAACAGGACGTAGCCGCCCGCGCCGGGCATGGTCCGCTCGTCGGCGACGAGGTCGACGTCCTCGAGCACGACCAGGCTCGGGGCGAGCTCCCGCGCGAGCCGGCAGACGGGGCCGGCGACGCCGAGCGCGCCGCCCGAGAGGACGATCGTGGTCGCGCCGGAGAGCTCGCCGGCGAGCCAGCGGACGGTGTGCGTCTTGCCCGTCCCGGGCGGGCCGTGGAGCAGGAGCCCGCGCTTCAGGTGGCGTCCGGCGGCCCGCAGCTCTTCGGCGCGCCGGCCGATCGCGATCGTGTGACGCTCCACGTCCCGGAGCAGTGCCTCGGGCAGCACGACCTCGTCGCGTCGCAGCCCGGGCCGCTCGTGGAAGACGGCCCGCACCTGGCCCCACAAGGTCGTCTGCAGGGAGAACATCTGGCCGCGGAAGACGTTCCGCTCGCGCATCGCCGCGCGGAGCCGGGCGAGCAGTGCCGCCGCGCGGCCGTCCACCGGCGACATCGCCTCCACCTGCATCCCGCCGGCGTCCGGCCCGTGCTGCTCGCCGCGGCGGACGAGCAGGACCGCCGCCCCGGACGGATCGGAGACGAGCGCCAGCCCGTAGAGGACGCACGGATGGCTGACGCCCGGCCCGACCTCGACGTTCTCGTACTCGACCGAGCCCGGCTTGAAGTGCCGCTCGTTGACGAGGTCGCTGAGGCTGAGCGACATGAACCGCTTCTGGCCGCCGCCGATCCCGACGAGCCGCACCGACTCCTGCTCGGCGAGCACCGCCTCGAGACCGAGCTGGAGGTTCCCGTGGTCCCAGTCCGCCACCTGTTCGGCCACGACCGCGAGCTCGCGCGGGTCGGCGCCCAGGTGCTCGCGCAGGAGCACCCGGAACTCCGGCTCGACCGAGGACTGATGCTGCAGCGCCTCGCGCACGAAGTCGGCGAACAGGTCCGCGAACTCGCTGCGGCGCGCTTCCACGAGCGGGCACGTTACCCGTCGCGGTATGCTCGCCGCTCCGGCGCGAGGAGACCGCCCGGCGACATTCCACCGTCACCGATGAGCGATCTCCACGCAGAGCTGCTGCACGCCGACCTCGACCAGCTGCTGGGCGAGGCGCGCCGCGTCCGTCGCGGGCGGCTGGTCACGTACTCGCCGAAGGTGTTCGTGCCGCTGACGACGCTCTGCCGCGACGTCTGCGGTTACTGCACGTTCGCGCGGCCGCCGCGGCGCGGCGAGCGGGCCTTCCTCTCCGAGGAGGAGGTGCTCGCGATCGCCCGCGCGGGGGCCGCGGCCGGCTGCACGGAGGCGCTCTTCACGCTCGGAGACAAGCCCGAGCTGCGCTACAAGGTCGCCCGCGACGAGCTGGCCGCGCTCGGCTGCGCGACCACGCTCGAGTACCTCGCCCGCTGCGCGCGGCTGGTGCTGGAGAAGACCGGCCTCCTGCCGCACCTGAACCCCGGCGTCCTCGACCGTGCCGACCTCGAGCTGCTGCGGCCGGTGTCTGCGTCGATGGGGATCATGCTGGAGACGACGGCCGACCGGCTCGGCGCCCGTGGCGGCCCGCACTGGGCCTCGCCCGACAAGGAGCCGGCCCGGCGGCTCGAGACGATCCGGCTGGCGGGCGAGCTGCGGGTGCCGTTCACGAGCGGGGTCCTGATCGGGATCGGCGAGACGCGGGCCGAGCGCCTGGACGCGCTGCTCGCGCTGAAGGCGCTCGGAGAAGAGCACGGCCACCTGGGCGAGGTGATCGTCCAGAACTTCCGCGCCAAGCCCGGCACGCGGATGGCGTCGCACCCGGACGCGCCGTTCGAGGAGCAGCTCTGGACGGTTGCCGCCGCGCGGCTGCTGCTCGGCCCGGACGCCCATGTCCAGGCGCCGCCGAACCTCGCCTTCGACGACTTCCCGCTGCTGCTCGACGCCGGCATCGACGACTGGGGCGGCGTCTCGCCGGTGACGGTCGACCACGTCAACCCGGAGGCTCCCTGGCCGGAGATCGAGCGTCTCGCCGAGGCGACCCGCTCGCGCGGGCTCGAGCTCGCGCCGCGGCTGCCGCTCTACCCCGAGCACGTCGCCGACCTGGAGACATGGGTCGACCCCGCCGTCCGGCCCTTCGTCCTGCGCGCGGCCGACGCGATGGGGCTCGCGCGGGAGGACCGGTGGGCCCCCGGCGAGCCGGGGACGGTGCCGTTCCTCGTGCGCCGCGACGCGCCGCCGCTCGAGCTCGCGGGCGCGGAGCTCGGCGAGGACGAGCTCGTGCGCCTGCTGCAGGTGCGCGGCGGCGTGCGGGAGCGCGTCTTCGCCGCCGCCGACCGGCTGCGGCGCGAGACCTGCGGCGACGAGGTCACCTACGTCGTCACGCGCAACATCCAGTACACCAACGTCTGCTATTTCCGCTGCGGCTTCTGCGCCTTCTCGAAGGGGAAGCTCGCCGAGAACCTGCGCGGGCCCGCGTACCTGCTGCCGCTCGAGGAGGTGGTACGGCGCTCCCGCGAGGCGTGGGACCGCGGCGCCACCGAGGTGTGCCTGCAGGGCGGGATCCACCCCGCGTTCACCGGCGACACGTACGCCGGGATCGTGAGCGCGATCCGGGAAGCCGTGCCCGGCCTGCACGTCCACGCGTTCTCCGCGCTCGAGATCTGGCAGGGCGCGGCGACACTCGGCGTCGGCCTCGCTGACTACCTGGCGCGGCTGCGCTCGCTCGGGCTCGGTTCGCTGCCCGGGACGGCGGCGGAGATCCTCGACGACGAGGTGCGCGCGGTCATCTGCCCGGACAAGGTGACCACCGACCAGTGGCTCGAGGTCCACGACGCCGCCCACCGGGCGGGCCTGCGCTCGAACGTCACGATCATGTTCGGGCACGTCGAGGGCCCGCGCAGCTGGGCGAGGCATCTCTTGCGCGCTCGCGAGCAGCAGCGGCGGTCGGGAGGCTTCACCGAGCTCGTGCCCCTGCCGTTCGTGCCGATGGAGGCGCCCATCTACCTCAAGGGCCGCGCGCGCCGGGGGCCGACCTTCGGCGAGGCGCTGCTCCTGCACGCGGTCGCGAGGCTGGCGCTGCACCCGGAGATCACGAACGTCCAGGCGTCGTGGGTGAAGCTCGGCCCCGAGGGCGTGCGGCAGGCGCTCGCCGCCGGCGTGAACGACCTCGGCGGGACGCTGATGAACGAGTCGATCTCCCGCGCCGCCGGCTCCGAATGGGGCCAGGAGCTGCCGCCCGAGCGCATGGAGGAGCTGATCCGCTCGGCGGGCCGCGTGCCGCGCCAGCGGACGACGCTCTACGGCGACGTGCCCGAGGAGCGCCGTGCCGCCTCGTTCGAGGCGCTTCCGCTGGCCGAGACGGTCAACCCGCCGGTCGCCGACGCGGGCCTGAAGGCGCCGCCACGGCTCGTCCGGCCTGGGTTCGCGCGCGCCGCTCGGTAGCGGCCCGGCTTCGGGCTGCCGCGCCGGCTCGGGTCAGCCCGTAGCCTCGCCGAGCTGGCCGAGCAGGAGCACGTACCCGTCCGGGTCGATCACCCTGAGCTCGCCGGCGGGCATGTAGAAGGGGTGCGTGATCTCCCCGACCTCCACGCCTGCTCGCAGGAGCCTGTCGCGCAGGCCGCGCACGTCGGGCGTCCAGCAGTAGAACAGCACGGCCTGGCGGTCGGGTTCGACCGGCTCGTCGGCGAGCGCGACCATGAGGCGGGCGCCGGCGGCGTTCGGCTCGTCGGCCGGGCCGGTGAGGAAGGCCCAGACCAGCCGGCCGTCCGCGTGGTGGCTGTTCCGCAGCGAGAGGCCGAGGAGCTCGTAGAACTCGACCGATCTCCGACGTCGGCGACGTGCGCGTAGGGCGTCAGCGCGATGAGCTCCACGTGGGGATCGTGACAGGATTCGTGCTCCCGCCCCGGTGCCGGAGCGGTTCTCCGCCGTCGGGCGAGTCGACCCTCCGCGACCGCCGAACCGCTCAGCGGCGGCGGCGCCAGGCGTCGAGCGCGAACGAGGGGAGCTGGAGTGCGGCGCGCGGCAGCTCGCGGCGAGCGTCGGCGAGCGCGGACCGGAGCCCCGCCGTCGCAGCGTCCCCGTGCAGGCCGGTTCCGTGCCCCACGAGCAGGTGCCGCGGCTCGATGCCGCCGAGCTCACGCCGCGGCGGCGTCAGCCGCAGGAGCAGGTGCACCCCCGCCCCTCCGGCTGGCGCGAAGAACCGGTTCGTGCCGACCGCCTCCGCGACCACGAGCGTCCGCATCTCCTCCCACCAGAGCGCCACCTCCTGCCAGGCGCGCGACCGGCGCACCTCGACCACCGAGAAGGGGCTGTCCGGCACGGCGGCCGGGGCGACGAGGTGCGGCACGCCGAGGCGCGCAGCGAGCGCGGCACAGTCGCGGTTGTGGCGGTCGAGCAGCTGGAGCACCGCCGACGTGGCGCCCGCTCGGGCGGCCCGCTCGAGTGCCGGCGCCCAGTCGATCGGGTCGACCAGCCACACCCGGCCCTCGGCGACGAGGGCGTGAGAGGTGCGCGTCGCGGGCTCGTCTGCCACGATCCACGAGAACCCGAACGGCTGCTCGTCGCAGAAGCTGACCTCCACCGCGCCACCCTAGCCCGGCGCGCCCGCCCCGAAAGCCACCGACGGCGACTGCTCGTCGAGCCGTGGCTGACCGACGTCCGAGGCCCGGCCGAGGCGTCCTCGGCCGAGCCTCACGGTCGGATGCCGAGGCGCGCTAGCAGGCGAGCTCGCTCTGTATTCGCGTCGCAGCGCCGAGCAGTACGTTCGCCTGCCCCTGCGTGATCGTCGGCTGCCTCGAGGCGAGCGCCGCGCGCACCAGCGCGCCGAACTGGTCGAGCTTGCGGCAGGCATCGTCGTGCTTGGCACTGTCGAGTTTCGAAGCCGCCTCGGCAAGCTTGTTCGCGAGGCCGGCCGCAAGCTCGTCAGGGAGCGGAGGTTGGAAGCCGGCGACGAGCGCGGTGATCCCGGCGAGTAGTGCAGCGATGTCGAGCGGCGTCGTGTTCAGGAGCACGGAGACGTCACTCGACACCTCGTTCGCGACGGCGAGATCCGGCGCGCCGTCGACGTTCAGATCGCCGATCGCGACAGAGGACGGATTGCTGCCCGAGCCGAAGCGCGCAGGCGGCGCGAACGTCCCGTCGCCGTTCCCGACGAGAACGGACGCGAAGCCGTTCACGAACCGGTGGCCGAAGGCGATGTCGGGTGCGCCGTCGACGTCGAGATCGCCGACGGCGAGCGAGCTCGACAGCGACGCGACCGGGACGAGTGTCGCGTCTCCGAAGCTCCCGTCTCCGTTGCCCAGGACGATCGCGACGTCACCGGCGCCCACGAAGCCTGTACTGCCCGCGACGACGAGATCCTCGTTCCGGTCGCCGTTCAGGTCGCTGATCGCGACGGCCCGCGGTGAGAAGAACCGGCTGAAGCCGATCCTCGTCCCCGGCCCGAATGTTCCGTCACCCGCCGCCAGCAGGATCGAGACGTCTCTCGAGCGGGAGTTCACGACCGCGATGTCCGCGAATCTGCGCCGATCCAGGTCGCCGATCGCGACTGACACCGGGCCGTCTCCGGCCGCGAAACGGGCCTGCAGCCGGAAGCCTTCGTCGCCGCCTCCGAGCATGACGGAGACGTCGTCGGAGTCGAAGTTCGCCACCGCCAGGTCAGGCCTGACGTCATCGTTCAGCCGGCCGACGGCGAGCGACTCCGGAGAATCTCCGGCGGCGAAGCGTGCCTGCGGCCGGAAGCTTCCGTCGCCGTTCCCGAGCAGCACCGAGACGTCGTCTGATCCCCGGTTTGCGAGCGCGAGGTCGGTCCTCCGATCACCGTCGAAGTCATCGATCGCGACGGAGCCGGGGAGAAGCCCGGTCGGGAAGCGACCTTGCGGCAAGAAGCCTCCATCGCCCTTCCCGAGCAGCACCGAGACGTCATTCGAGCGGCGGTTCGCGACGGCGAGATCCGGCCACCCGTCGGCGTTCACGTCGCCGGCGGTCACCGAGACCGGCGTGTTGCCGGCCGCGTAGCGCGGCGGGGCGCGGAACGCGCCGGCGCCGTCTCCGAACAGGAGCGTGATCGCGTCCACGATCGCGTTCGAAGCCGCGAGGTCCGGATCGCCGTCGCCATCGAGGTCGCCGATCGCGAGCGAGTCGGGCCCGGATCCCGCGGCGAATCGAGCCTGAGGGCCGAACGTGCCGTCGCCGATCCCGAGGAGGACGGCAACGTCGTTGTCGGAGCTTGCAACGGCGAGGTCGGGAGCGTCGTCGCCGTCGAGGTCACCCGCCGCGATGAAACGTGGTCTGTTCCCGGCCGCGAAACGCATCTGGTTCGCGAACGTGCCGTCGCCGTTCCCGAGGAAGACGGAGACGTCGCTGGAATTGAAGTTCGCCACCGCCAGATCGAGCGTGCCGTCGTCGTTCAGGTCGCGAATCGCGGCGAAACGTGGACTGCTCCCGGCGTCGAGACGGAGAGGTTCCCCGAAGGTGCCGTCGCCGTTTCCCAGGAGGACTGACACCCAGGAGCTGTTCGCGAGGACGAGGTCGGCGTTCCCGTCACGGTCGAGATCGGCGGCGTCGACGAAGCTCCCCGATCCGAGCACCTGGAACCGGGTCGTGGTGAACGTCCCGTCTCCGTTCCCGAGCAGCACGTACACGAACGCCGAGAAGGTCGCGACGGCGATGTCGGCGTTGTCGTCCCCGTTCAGCTCGGTGATCGCGACCATGAACGGTGTGAAGTCGATGGGGTATCTCGCGGCGTCCCCGAAGCCGCCGTGACCGTCGCCGGGGAGGACGGTCACGGCGTTTGCCCCGTCCGCGACGGCGAGGTCGACCTTGCCGTCACCGTTCAGGTCGCCGACGTCGAGCGACCGGGGTGCTGCGCCAGCCGCGAAGCGGGTCTGGGCGAAACCGCCACCGGTGTCCCCGAGGAGGATGGAAACGTCGCCCGAGACCGACGTGACGGCTGCGAGGTCGAGCCGTCCGTCGCCGTTGAGCTCTTCCGCCGCGACGAAGACCGGGCCACCCGCCACTGCAACGGAGAACGTGTCGAACGACACACCGGTCACCGCGGCCGGCGCCGCGCCGGCCGCGATCAGAAGCGCGAGCGCGAGCCCGAACGACACCGCGAGGCGACTCGCGCGCGACCTGTCCCTGCGACCCCGGTTTCCGCTGCGCTCCTCCACGGTGGCTCCTTCCCTTCGAACCAAGTCGAATGAGCGTACGACGCAAAGCGCACAAGGTGAACCGCGCCAACTTCCGAGCGACGGGGGGGCCTGCACTACCGTGGTGGCACCCAGCGACGTCGGCTCGCAGCTCACGATCGCTCCTCGCGAACGAGCCCACCTGCGCGGGCCTCGACGCCGTGTCCGGCACACGCGGAGGCGGCTAGACGAGACGGGATCGCACCGGAAGCGCGACGATCAGTCCATAGCCTGCGTCCGGGCGCGGACGCGCTCGACGGCGGCATCGAAGACCTCGTCCGGCTGCGCCCCGAGCACGAGCAGGCGACCGTCGAGCAGGAACGCCGGCACGGCGTTCGCGCCGATCGAGACCGCCCGCTGCGTGGAGTCCTCCACCTCGCCGAGGTAGCGGTCGGAGCCGACGACGGCGTCCACCTCTGCGTCGGGCAGTCCGGACGCGGCGGCGAGCTCGCGGAGCACGACGTGGTCGCCGATGTCCCGGCTCTCGTGCCAGTACGCCTGCATCACGTCGTCGTGGAACCGGTCGTGCACGCCCAGCTCACGGGCGAGCTCCGCCAGGCGCAGCGCCGCGCGCGAGTTCGGGACGACGTCCGGATGCGGCCGGTACTCGAGGCCGCGCGCGGCGAAGAAGGAGCCGACACGTTCGGTCATCTCCGGGCCGTAGCGCGCGAGGAGCCGCTCGCGCGGGAGCCCGTCCGGCGGGTACTCCGGATGGAGGTCGAACGGCAGCCAGGTGACCGCGGCGTCGTACACGCGCCGGAGCCGGGCGACCGTCGGCTGCGCCGCCCGGCAGAACGGTCAGATGAAGTCGGACCAGACCGCGATGCGCAGCTGCTCGGTGCTCACGGCCGCCTTCCTTTCTTTTGCGCAAGGCCGGTAATCCGCCGGAGCGGATTCCCGGCCGCGCGAAGATCCCTGAAGCCGGCCGCTGTCGCGGCCGGGGGTGTCGACTCCGGACGTCTCACCGTTCCTCGTCTGCGCACGCGCGGGCCACGGGACTGGCTGCCCGGGGACGCGAAGATCCCTGCAGCCGACCGCTGTCGCGGCCGGGGGTCGGCTCGGGACGTCTCATACCCGCACCGTAGCCGCCCGCGCCTGCTGCAGCGTGAACGCGCCGCGGAGCAGCGCGCTCCCTGCGATCGCCCCCTCGCAGCCGAGCTCACGGAGCAGGCGAAGGTCGTCCAGGCTCGCGACTCCTCCCGCCGCCAGGACCGCGAGGCCGCAGGGGAGCACCTCGGCGAGGAGCTCCACATCCGGCCCCGCCAGCGAGCCGTCCCGCCGCGTGCTCGTGACCAGGACCCGCGCCACGCCGGCGTCTGCGCAGCGCCGTGCGAGCTCCCCGGGCGCGAGCGTCGACGTGCGCGTCCAGCCCTCGACGGCCACGCGCCCGTCGGTCGCGTCGATCGCGACGACGAGCCGCTCGCCGAACCGCCGGGCCGCCCCGTCCAGGAAGCCCGGTGACAGCGCCGCCGTGCCGACGAGGACGCGGTCCGCGCCCGCGGCGAGGGCGGCCGCGACCGCTTCCAGGCTCCGGTAACCGCCGCCGACCTGCAGCGGCAGGTCGGTCGCCCCAGAGATCCGCTCGAGGAGGGCGAGCGACGGGACGCCCGAAAACGCGCCGTCGAGGTCGACGAGGTGGAGCCGCTGCGCTCCGTCGGCTGCGTAGCGCCTCGCCAGCGCGACCGGGTCGCCGCCCTCGATCGTCACCTGCTCCCGCCGTCCCTGCGCGAGCCGCACCGCACGGCCCTCGAGGACGTCGACCGCCGGCAAGATCTCGAACTCCTGTGTTAGCACGATAACATGCTAACATGCGCTCGTGAGTCATGACCGTGGAGACCGGCCACCGCGCGGGGGCGTGCAGAGCACCGATCGCGACATCGAGCTCGTGCGCGGTCTGGACGCACTCTCGGACGCGTTCCTCGTGCTCGAGACCCGGGACGAGATGCAGCGCTTCCTCCGCGACCTCTGCACGCTTCCCGAGCTGGAGGCGCTCGCGCACCGCTGGCAGACCGTCCGCCTGCTCGAGCAGGGCATCCCCTACGTCGAGATCGCGGGCCGCGTGCCGACCTCGACCGCGACGGTGACGCGGGTCGCCCAGTGGCTCCGGCACGGCACCGGCGGCTACCGCACGGCGCTCGACCGGCTCGAGGAGCGCCGGTGAGCGGCACGTTCACGCGGGCGGGCGAGAACGGCAGGCTGATGCTGGCCGTGCCCGCCAAGGGCCGGATGGCCGATCCGGCGCTGCGGCTCTGCCTCGACGCCGGGCTCAGCTTCGAGGTAACCGAGCGGTCGCTCGTCGTGCCCTGCGCCAACGCTCCGGTCGATTTGCTGCTCGTCCGGCCGAGCGACATCCCCGAGTACGTCCAGGACGGCGTCGTCCACCTCGGCATCACCGGAGCCAACCTCGTGGCCGAGGCGGACGCGCAGGTGGTCGTGCTCGCGGAGCTCGGCTTCGCCCGCTGCACGCTCGAGGCGGCCGTCCCCGTGGACGCCCCGCAGCGGACCGTCGACGACCTCGACGGGCTGCGCGTGGCAACCGCCTACCCGGCCTCGACGCGCCGCCTGCTCGCCGAGCGGGGAGTCGCGTGCGAGCTGGTGGCGGTCTCGGGCTCGGTCGAGGCGGCGCCGCGCCTCGGCCTGGCCGATGCGATCGTCGACCTCGTCTCGACCGGCTCGACGACCAGCGCGAACGGGCTCCGGCGCGTGGGGGCGCTGCTCGCCTCACAGGCGGTCCTCGTCGGCGGCCGCGAGGCGGTCGACGGCCGCCGGGAGCTGGTCGAGCGGCTCGAGCTGATGCTGTCTGGCGTCGTCGCCGCGCGCCGGCGCCGCTACGTGATGATGAACGCGACCACCGAGTCGCTCGAGGCGATCAGGGCCGTGCTCCCGAGCATGGGCGCTCCGACCGTCCTGCCGCTCGCGGAGGAGGGTCAGATCGCGGTGCACGCCGCCGTCGACGCCGACGACGTCTGGAGCCTGCTGCCCGAGCTGAAGGCCGCCGGCGCCTCGTCGATCCTCGTCGTTCCCGTCGAGAGGCTGGTCGCATGAGCCCGGGGTTGGACGACGCGCTCGCGGTGGTCGCGCCGATCGTCGCCGACGTGCGCGACCGGGGCGACGCCGCGCTGCTCGAGTGGAGCGAGCGCCTCGACGGCCCGCGCGCCGGCGCGATCCGCCTGAGCCCGAGCGAGATCGCGGATGCCACCGTCGACGCGGACGTGCTCGCGGCGTTACGCCGCATGATCGACGCGGTGCGGACGTTCAGCGAGGCTCAGCGGCCGGCGGACACCGTGGTCGAGGCGGCACCCGGGATCGTCTCGGAGCGGCGCTGGGTGCCGGTCGAGTCCGTCGGCGTCTGCGTCCCCAGCGGGCGGGCGCCGCTGCCCTCGTCGCTCGTCATGTGCGCCGTGCCGGCGCTCGCCGCCGGCGTCGACAGGATCGCCGTGGTCACCCCCCGCCCGGTCGACGCGATCCTCGTCGCCGCGCACGAGCTCGGCCTCGACGAGGTGTACGCGATCGGGGGCGCCCAGGCGGTCGCGGCGCTCGCCTACGGCACGGAGTCGGTCGCGCCGGTCGCGAAGATCGTCGGGCCGGGCAGCCGCTGGGTGACGGCGGCCAAGCTGCTGGTCTCCTCCCAGGTGGCGATCGACCTTCCCGCCGGCCCGAGCGAGGTCGTGGTCGTGGCCGATTCCTCGGCCGACCCGGCGTGGTGCGCCGCAGGTCTGCTGGCCCAGGCCGAGCACGGCCCCGACAGCACGGCAGTGCTCCTGACCGACGACACCGGTCTGTCCGACCGGGTCGCTAGCCTTGTTGCCGGATATGAGAACATCGCCTGTGAAGTGGTGGCGTCGCTGGAGCAGGCTCTGGCGCGCTCGGACGAGCTCGCGCCGGAGCATCTCGAGCTGTACGTCTCCGAGCCGGAAGCGCTCGTCGAGCGCGTACGCAATGCCGGCTCCGTGTTCGTCGGCACCTCAGCGGTGGTCGGTGACTACGCGGCCGGCGCGACCCACGTCCTGCCCACGGGCGGTCTCGCGCGCGCCGCCGGCGGGCTCGGCCTCGAGGCATTCCTGAAGCCGATCCAGGTGGTGCGCGCGACCGCCGATGGCATCAGGGCCGCCCGGCAGGTCGTCGAGCCGCTCGCACGCGTCGAGGGCCTGCCGTTCCACGCGGCGGCGCTGCAGCCGGCGTCCCGCGCGGCGAGCGCGGAGGCGTCCGGGTGACCGGTCCGGCCGGGCAGGCCGAGGCGGCCGGCGCGGAACGGCCCACCTCCGCGGAGGCACAGCCGGGCTCCGGCCCCGACTCGGCCGCGGGCATCACGGCCGCGACGGCGGCGGGGGCGGTTGCTGCTGCCGCGCCGGCGCTCGCCGCCGTCCACGCGAAGGCCGTGCCGCTCGCTCCGGGCTTCAGGCCGTACGCCTGGGCGATTCCCTCGTCCGAGGTGGCGAGTCGCCACGGACTCCGTCTCGAGGCCGTGCTCCGCTACGACCAGAACACGCCGCCGCTGCCGGGCGTCCCCCAGGTGCCGCTCGCGGCGAGCATGGCGCGTCTCAACGAGTACCCGGAGGGCACGTACCGCGAGCTCCGCGAGGCCGCCGCTGCCTACGTTGGCCTCCAGCCCGAGAACGTCGTCGTCGGCGCCGGCGCCGCC
>DASTPC010000152.1:0-3561 GCA_035720085.1 Gaiellaceae bacterium | reverse complement strand
GATCACCGCCGAGGCGGCGCTCCGCTCGCTCGACGGCGGGGCAGGCGCCGCGCGCGACCAGATCGCCCAGGTGGCGGAGCTCCTGCGCGGCGCCATGGCCGAGCTGCGGGCGCTCGTCTTCGAGCTCCGGCCGGCCGACCTCGAGCAGGACGGGCTCGCACCGGCGATCCGCAAGCACGCCGACGTGCTCGCGCGCGTGCACGGCGTCTGCATCGAGGTCGACGCCGACTGCGACCGGCGGCTCGAGCCGGGCACGGAGCAGGGGCTGTTCCGGATCGCGCAGGAGGCGCTCGGGAACGCCGTCAAGCACGCCGGCGCGCAGACCGTCAACGTGCGGCTCGCGCTCGCGAACGGCACGCTCGCCCTGCGGGTCGCGGACGACGGCTGCGGCTTCGAGCCGGACGCCGCAGTGCGGAGCGGCCGCCTCGGCCTCGTCTCGATGCGCGAGCGCGCGGACCGGCTCGGCGGCACGCTCACGATCGACTCGGCGCCCGGCGCCGGCACGACGGTCACCCTCGACGTCGCCGGCGTCTAGCCGGCGGCCTCTGCGCTGCGCAGGCCGCGGTAGGCCCAGAGCGTGAACGCGAGCCCGAGCCCGATCGCCAGCGCGAACGCGGGCCCCACGTAGACCGCCTCCCCCGAGACGAAGCCGCGCGCCGCCTCGAGCATGTACGTGACCGGGTTGACGGTCGCGAACGCGTGGATCCAGCCGGCGAGCAGGTCGAGCGGCACGTACACCGGCGCGAAGAAGAGGACGAGGAAGACCGGCATCTGCATGATCGGGCCCGCCTGGATCGTGCGGAAGCGCATCGCCACGCCGCACGACCAGAGGAACCCGGTCGTGTTCACGAGCATCGCGAGCGTGTAGAGGCCGACCGCGTCGGCGGCGTTCGCCCCGACCTCCATACCGGCGATCAGGGCGATCGCCGTGAGCATGGCGGCCGTCACGAGCCAGCGGGTCAGCGCCGCGACGCCGTAGCCGACCAGGATCCCGCTGCGGTTCGGCGACGCGAGCAGGAGCCGCCGGGCGAAGCCGCCGTCGAAGTCACGGGCGATCCCGAAGCCGGTGAAGACGCCGCCGAACGCCGCCGACTGGAGCAGCACGAACGCAAACTGGAACGCCGTGTAGTCGCCGGCGAAGTCGAAGCCGGGCACCTCCGCGACCTGTGAGAGGCCGCCCGCGAAGGCGATGAAGAAGAAGAGCGGGAAGAGCAGCGAGGGTAGGAAGATCGACGGGTTCGTGAAGACGTTCTTCAGCATCCGCCAGGCGACGCCGCTTGCGACGGGCCGGATGCTCATGTGCGGGTCAGCCTCCGGCGAAGCTGCCGCGCCGCGAGCACGAGCGACACGGCGGCGATCAGCCCGGCGATCCCGAAGCCGAGCGCGAGCGCCTGCGGGTCCCAGCCCACGATCACGAGGCTGCGGATGCACTCGATCAGGTACGAGACCGGATTGAGCGTCGCCGCCGTCCGGAACCAGTCGACCGCGATCAGGTCGCGCGGCGTGTTCATCGAGGAGATGAAGAGGAAGACGAAGAAAAGCGGGAACATCCCCTGCATCGCCTCGCCCGAGCCGGTGCGCAGCGCGAGCGCGGCGCCGAGTGCGCCGAAGCCGAGCGAGACGAGCGCCGCGAAGAGCAGCAGGACGACGATGCCCGCGGCGCCCGAGGCGAACTCGACGCCGAGCAGCAGCCCGACGAGCACGTAGAACGACGCCTGGACGACGCCCAGCACGACGATCCCGGTTAGGTTGCCGGCGAGCAGGGCGGCGTCGCGCATCGGCGTCAGCGAGAGCCGGTTCAGGAAGCCGGTCTGGATGTCCCGCGCAAGGTCGGTGCCGGCGTTGAGCGTCGAGAAGAGCGCGCCCTGGATGAACGGCACGGCGAGGGCGAACGCGAGGAACGAGTCCGTCGGGAAGCCCGGCAGCCGCGTGGACGCGTCGAGGCCGGCCGCGTTCACCACCATCAGCGCGACCGGGAAGATCAGCGGCGGGATCGCGCTCGCCGGCTGCCGGGCCGTGCGCGTGACGGACCGCCAGGCGAGCGCGCCGACCTGTCCGGCGAGGAGGTTCAAGAGGGGCCGCCGTTGCGGGCCTGCGCGTCGGCCTCGGCGGTCGCGCCCTCGAGCGTACGCCCTGTCTTCGCGAGGAAGACGTCGTCGAGCGTCGGCGCGCGCAGCTCGATGTCGTCCACCTCGACCCCGTCCGCGTCGAGGGCGCGGACGACATCCGCGAGCCCGAGCCCGCCCTGCAGCCGCACGGCCAGCTCGCGCCCCGAGTCGAGCGGCTCGCCGAAGCGGGTCAGGAACGCGGCGATCCGCTCGCGGTCCTCTTCGCGGCGCGGGATCGCGTGCAGGCTCGGCCGCCCGATCTCGGCCTTCAGCTCGGCCGGCGTGCCCTCGGCGACGATCCGGCCGTGGTCGATGATCCCGACGCGGTCGGCGAGCACGTCCGCCTCCTCGAGATACTGCGTCGTCAGGAAGACGGTGACGCCGTCGTCGCGCCGCAGCCTCGCCACCTCGTCCCAGAGCGCCGCCCGGCTTTGCGGGTCGAGGCCGGTGGTCGGCTCGTCGAGGAAGACGATCCGCGGCCGGTGGACGAGGGCGAGCGCGAGGTCGAGCCGGCGCTTCATGCCGCCGGAGTACGTGCGCACCCTGCGGTCGGCGGCCTCGGTCAGCCCGACCCGCTGGAGGAGCTCGTCGGTGCGCGCGGCGCGCTCCCGCTTCGGCAGCCCCTGGAGCATCGTCTGCAGGCGCAGGTGATCGCGTCCGGTCAGCAGCGGGTCGAGCGCCGCCTCCTGGAGCGCGGCGCCGATCACCGACCGGACGTTCGAACCCTGCGAGGCGACGTCGTAGCCGGCGACCGACGCACGCCCCGCGGTCGGCGGCAGCAGGGTCGTCAGGACGAGCACGGTCGTGGACTTGCCGGCGCCGTTCGGGCCGAGGAAGCCGTAGATCTCGCCCGGCGCGACGTAGAGGTCGATCCCGTCGACCGCGCGGACTCCCTTCTTGAACTCGCGGACGAGCCCTTCGACGCGGATGTCGTTCGCCGACGACATCGCGACAGCCTAGTTACGGAGCTCCGCCACCCTGCCGCGGTATTCCTCGGCGTCGATCTCGCCGCGGGCGAAGCGCTGCGCGAGGATCGAGCGGGCCTCGTCGAGCGGACCGCGCCGGCCCCACCCGCGCCGCCCGACGACCAGCCGGACGACGAGGAAGATCACGAGGGCCCAGAAGAGCAGCCAGAGCGGCGCCAGCCACGGCCAGCCGTCCCAGTGCTCGCTTGCCAGAACCGTCAGCATCCCTGACTCCTTTCGTTAGTCGACTATCTTTTAGCACAGCAATTATTAGCCGCGCAAGTTGATTCGGGATACGATCCGCTCGTGCCACCAGGGCCAACAGGCCTGCCGCTCGGCCTCCGCCTCGCGCGGACGTCGAAGGCCGTCGGCCGGGCGTTCAACGACGCGCTCGCGACCGTCGGCGGCTCGCTGCCGATCTGGCTCGTCCTCTCGTCCCTCCGCGGCGGCGGCCGGCCGGCGCAGAACGAGCTCGCGCTCGCGATGGG
>DASTPC010000151.1:0-6218 GCA_035720085.1 Gaiellaceae bacterium | reverse complement strand
GCCGCTAGCGGCGAGCTCGCGGACGGGCGTCCGCGCCCGCTCGACGGCCTCCCCGACGGGGCGGGCTCGCCGCTTGATGCGGGGAAGGCTCGGCATGGGTACTGAGCGGGTCGTCCACGTACGACATCGTGTTCTGATTCTACTGGGTGGTTCCTGCGGGTGAGACCCCCGCGGCACCGCGGCCGTCCGCCGGCGCCGCGCGGGGCGCCTCGGCTGCCGCCACCGGCGTCCGCCGCACGCGCGTCGGCAGCGACGGCTCGAGCGCGAGCGCGGCCGCGCTCGTGGCGAGGCAGACGGCCGCCGCGCCGAACCAGACGGCGACGGGGGAGACGCCGAGCACGAAGCCTCCCACCGCGGGCCCGAGCGCGAACCCGACCTGCCAGGAGAGCGCCGAGAGCGCCATGTAGCGCCCGATCAGCCGGTGGTCGGCGAGGTCGGCGACGAGCGGCGCCTGCACGGCGCCGTGGAGGCACTCGCCGACGGCGAAGACGGACATCGCGAACGCGAGCAGCAGCGCGGCCGCGGCGCCGGTCACCCACCAGCCCGCGAGCGGCACGAGCGCCCACGAGGCGGCCCAGAGAACGCCGAGCAGGGCGAGCGTCCGCATCCGCCGGTGGCCCTGGGCGAGCTTTGCGATCGGCAGCTGCAGGGCGACGATCACGATCGTGTTGACGAGGAAGACGAGGCCGATCGCGTGCTCGCTGACGCCCGCTTCGTTCTTCGCGTAGACCGGCAGCAGCTCGAAACCCGAGAAGCCGGCGAGGATGAAGAGCGTGTTGATCGCCAGCACGCCCATGAACGCGCGGTGGCGGAGCACCTCGCCGTAGCGGCCGGATCGCGCGCCGTGCGCCGCCGACGCGCGCGCCGGCTCAGGGACGAAGGCGTACAGGACGGCGAGGTAGACGAGGAACGTGGCGGCGTCGCCCACGAAGAGGACCGTGAAGCTGGCGACGCTGTCGGTGGTCGCGACCAGCCCGCCGGCGAGGGCTCCGAGGCCGATGCCGAGGTTCATCACGACCCGCTGCATCGCGAACGCCGCCGGCCGCCGCTCGGGCGGCGTGAGCCCCGCGATCAGCGTCGACTGCGCCGGGTAGAAGCCGCCGATGCCGATGCCCGTGATGGCGCTGGCCACGAACCCCTGCCAGGGCACGGTGACGAAGGGGAAGAGCGAGTAGCCGACCGCGAGGAAGAGCAGCGAGACGGCGAGCATCCGCCGGCCGCCGACACGGTCGATCAGGGTCCCCATCGCCGGCCCCGCGACGATGCTCACGACCGCGTTGGTGGCGACGATCAGCCCGACGGTGGCGGTGCCCATGCCGCGGACGTTGTAGAGGTAGATGAACGTGAACGGCAGCACCAGGCCGTTGCCGAATGCGTTGCAGAGGCCGCCGAGCTGGAGGGTGTAGACGGACCGAGGCAGCCGTGGGTCGAGCGACCGGAGCCAGGCGATCACCGGGAGACCCTAGCGAGAGCCCTCTGCGGGGCTAAGGCCCGGCGGGATCGGGCGCGAGCCGCGCATCCACGAGCCGGTCCGCCTCCGCGGCGGCCCCCACGTGCCCCGTTACAGCGACCAGGAAGTCGTCCTTCGCGAGCGCCTGCAGGACCACATCCGTGCGCGCTGTGCAGGTGGCCGTGCGCGGCACGTCGCGCAGCAGCGCGATCTCGCCGAAGCCGTCGCCCCGGCGCAGCACCGCCGTGACGCCGTCGCTCCGGCTGACGTCGATCTCGCCGTCGGCGACCACGAAGAAGCGGTCGCCGGGGTCGCCTTCCCTGATCACGACGCTGCCCGCCGCCGCGTCGACCGGCTCCAGCGCCCGCGCGAGCGACTCGAGCGTCGCCGCGCCGAGCGGGGCGAAGAGCGGCAGCGAGCGGAGCAGGCCGATCTCCACGACCGGCACGTCGGCCGCGCGATCGATCCGCAGCAGGCGCCGCCCGCCCACGAGGGCCGCGAGCGGCAGCAGCGCCGCCACCCCGAGCAGCGCCAGCTCGGCGCCGCCGAGGGCGACCAGCGCCGGCGCGAGCAGCGAGCCGAGCGCGAGCCCGGCCATCGTCAGCCCCTCGAGCAGCCCGAAGACGCGCGCGAGCAGCGCTGTCGGCGCGACTCGTTGCAGCAGCGTCCGGCCGGCCACGTCGTAGACGCTGCGGGCGGCGCCGCCGAGCGTGAGCAGCACGAGCGCCGTCGCGAGCGTGGGCTCGAGGCCGAGGACGAGGAAAGCGGCCGCCCACGCGGCGAGCGCTGCGAGGAGCGCCGGCACGAGCCGACGCCGGCCGACGAGGGCCACGGTCGCCGCGATGCCGAGCGTCCCGCCCAGGCCGAACGCCGCGTTCAGGTAGCCGGCCCAGGCGTCGTCGCGGTCGAGCACGCCGATCGCGAGCTCGGCGAAGAGCACGTCGAGCGCGCCGATCGCGACGAACTGGAGGCCCAGCAGGACGACGAGCAGGCGCACGGCCGGCTCGCGGCGGACGAGCCGGATCGACTCGGCGGTCTCGGCGAGCACGGCCGAGCGGGCTTCCTGCCCGCCCGCGGGCGGCGGGCCGGGGACCGGAGCGACGAGGACGGCGCTCGCGACGGCCACCGCAGCCATCACGGCGAACACCCAGCCCGGCCCGGACACGCCGAGCAACAGACCCGCGACCGCCGGCGCGACGAGCACGCTCAGGCCCTCGATCCATCCCGCCACGACGTTGGCAGCCGTGAGCTCCTCGGGCCTGCGCGCCAGGGCGGGAACGAGCGCCGCCTGAGCCGGCCGGGTGATCGTGACCGCCGTCGCCGCGAGGGCGGCGCTCGCGTATGCCAGCGCGGCCGGGCCGTCCGCGAGCAGCACCGTAGCGGTCAATCCCATGCCGGCCGCCTGCGCGACGTAGCCCCAGAGGAGGACGCGGCCCGGAGGAGAGCGGTCGCCGAGCGTGGCTGCCACCGGGGCGAAGAGGGCGGCCGGCAGGAGCTGCGCGAGCGCGACCAGGCCGGCGGTCGTTGCGCCGCCGCGGTCGTACGCGTACACGATCATCGCGATCCAGACCGCCCACTCGGCAGCGTTGAAACCTGCGAACGCGAGCTCGACGCGGCGCAGCTCCGGGTTTCCGAACACGGACCCGAGCACGGCCGGGATGCGGCGCAGGTACGTCGCCATCAGGCCAGCGCGCGCAGGCGCGCCGCCACCACTCGCTCGACCTCCTCGGCGAGCGATGGCGACAGGCTCATCAGCGCCTCCAGGGCGCCGTCGCCGAACGCGAGCAGGCGGACGGGCCCGGCGGCGGCGATCGTGGCGATCCGTGGGTAGCCGTAGCCCCGTCCCCAGTCGAGCGCTGCGATCTCGCCGAAGAACTCGCCCGGGCCGACCGTGTCCAAGAGCTCGCCGGTGCGGCTCACGGTCACGTCGCCCTCGAGGACGACGTAGAAGTCACGCGAGGCGTCCCATTCGCGCAGGATCGTCTCCCCGGCGGCCACCTCGCGGACCGCGCCGAGCCGCGCGACGCGTTCGAGCTGCCGCGGCGTGAGCTGCCCGAACCACGGCAGCGCCGCGACGAGCTCGGGGGTCGCATCGACGCCTCCCGCTCCGACGGGCGCGCGCAGCCACGACCTGCGGACGTCGCCGTCGCGCTTGTGGCTCTGCGCCGCGAGCTCCGACAGGACCGGCGGCTCGCGCTCGAGCTGGTCGAGGACGCCGTCGACATCGCGCCGCTCGGTCGCGTGGTTGAGCGGGCAGAGGCGGATCGCGTAGCGCCCGCCGAGGACAGTCGAGGAGACGAAGCCCGTGCCGCTTTCCTCCAGGCCGGCGGCGAGCCGGCCGTTCAGCCGGGCGAGCTCGCGCTCGTCGTCCACGCCCTGGAAGCGGCGGCGGCAGCAGACGATCCCGAGAGACGGCGGCGCGAGCAGCTCGAGCGACTCGCTCGCCTCGATCCGGCGCGCGGCGTGCTCGGCGTGGTCGAGCGATCGGTCGATCGCCTCCCGAAACGCGCGCAGGCCGAACGTCTGCACCGAGAGCCAGACCTTGAGCGCCCGGCTCGTGCGGCTCAGCTGGATGCCGTGGTCGCCGAGGTTCACCTCGCCGTCGCCGGCGTCGACGTCCTTCAGGTACGGCGGCACGACCTGGAAGGCGGCGCGCAGCGCGCCCTGCTCGCGGACGAGCACGCAGCCGCACTCGTACGGCTGGTAGAGCCACTTGTGCGGGTCGAGCGTGACCGAGTCGGCCAGCTCGATCCCGGCCAGGGCGGCCCTGCCGCGGTCGGTGAGCACCGCGAAGCCGCCGTAGGCGGCGTCGACGTGGAGCCAGACCGCGCGCTCCCGGCACGTCTGCGCCAGCTCCGCGAGGGGGTCGACTGCGCCGGTGTTGGTCGCCCCGGCGCTGGCGGAGGCGAAAAGCGGCGTCAGGCCGCGGGCGCGGTCGCTGTCGATCGCCGTGGCCAGCGTCTCCGGCCGGAGCCTGAACTCTCCGTCGGTCGGCAGCACGCGCACCTGCTCGGGACGGAACCCGAGGACGCGTGCGGAGCGTGCGAGGGACGAGTGCCCCTGGTCCGAGACATAGACGACGAGGTCGTCGCGCATCGCCCCGGCGCGGAGCTCGCGGGCGCAGGCGAGCGCCTGCAGGTTCGCCTGCGAGCCGCCGCTCGTCAGCTGTCCGTCGGCGCCGGCCGGGTAGCCGAGCCAGGCCTTGAACCAGCCGAGCACCGTCAGCTCGAGCTGCGTCGGCCCGGGGGACTCGGCCCACGAGCCGGCATAGAGCGAGAGCGCGCTCGCCGCGAAGTCGCCGAGCGCGCCGGGCCAGGTGCCCGAGCAGGGGATGAACGCCAGGTAGCGCGGGTGGTCGACGCGCGCCGCGTGGGCGAGCACGTCGCGGAACAGCCGGTCGAGCGGCTCGGCTGCGGGGCGCTCGGGCGGAGGCTCGTCGAGGAGCGCGCGCATCGCGGCGGGCGTGTGGCGCCGGACGGGCGGCGCGTCGACGTCGAGGAGCCGGTCGATCAGCAGGTCGACGGCGCGGTAGCCGAGGCGGCGCATCTCCTCCGGCGGGAGGGCGAGCGGGTCGGTGCTCACGTCCGCTCGATGCTCCCACGCGCCGGTCAGGCCGCCAAGGGATCGAGTGATCGAGGTGCGCGCGATCCGCAGGAACCATTGGGAGATCGTGCAAATGGCACCACGCGGCACAGGTCCCGCTACGGGGTCTTCAAGAGGGGGTTCGCATGGACGTGAAGTCTCTGCTCGCGAGCGGCGCGTGCGGTGCGGCGGTCGTAGCCCTGCGTGCCGGTCCGGCCCTGGCCGGTGAGGTGACCGGTAGTGGCCAAGAACTTCGACCAGAACCAGGGTAGTAGTGGTGCTCGTTCTCCGGGCTCAACGACGATCCGACTGCTCCGCCTCGACGGCTCGGGGCCCAACGGGCCGGGCGGCCGATCGCAGTCCTTCGGGCAGGAGAACAAGCTGGGCCTCGCCGATCCGCATGCGCGGAATCCAGGCTTGTTCTGCAACCCAAACCGGACGCCGCTGCCCCCGCAGCCCAACCGCACCAAGTGAGCGCTCGGTCGGCCCCGGCGACGGGGCCGACCTGTCCCCGAACGACTGTCACGCGCCCGATATGCACTTTTCCCTGCAAATCGCATAGTCGTGACTCAGCGCGTGACTCAGCCTCTTGCGCAATCCGGGAATCGGTGAAAGCCGCAGGCGTACCCGAAGCACGTGACTACGGGCACGAGAAGCATGAATCTGCAAGTGTTACAACCCGCCCTCGGGGCGGCCACTGCAAGGAAACGGAGACGACATGATCGGAGTCATCGTCACCATCGGCCCCAGCAAGGACCTGAACCGCGAACGCGCCACCGCGGTCGCTGAACAGGAAGGGCCTAAGTTCGAGGGTATGGACGGCCTGCAAAGCAAGGTGTTCATGTGGAGCGACGAGACCGGGACGGTCACCAACACGTACGTCTGGGATTCAGAGGCAGCCGCCCGCGCGTTCTTTACGCCGGAGCTGAAGGCGAAAGTCATCGAGCTTTACGGCGTCGAGCCTCAGGTGCAGTTCGCCGAGGTGTCGGCCCTGATCGACAATAAGGTCGGCGTCGCTCAGGCATAGAACCGCGCGGCAGGATCGCTCAAACGAATCGCTGCAGATCGTGGTTCGTTTTCAGCCCGTCGCACGTAGCGCGGTCGGCGGCTTGGGCGCGTTCCTGAACCCCTTGCGGATGCGCTCGCGGGCGAGTCTCGCGTCCGGGTGCCCGTAGAGCTTGCGGAC
>DASTPC010000150.1:0-3353 GCA_035720085.1 Gaiellaceae bacterium | reverse complement strand
CGGAGGGAGGATGAGATGAGCATCACACCAGACGACGGCGACGGCCCGTGGGTGCCGGGCTTCCCGATTGACAGCGAGCACTTCGAGAACTGGGTCGGCAGGAAGATCGCGCCCCCGCACCACCAGAAGTGGAACGAGGCGTTCCAGCTCGGGCTCGACTTCAAGACGGACGGGTGGTCACAGGGCGACCGGAACCTGCTCACGGTCGAGCTCCAGGTGGTCGCGAGCAAGCGGAACCCCGGCTGGATCGACGGCTACCGCGCCGTGTTCCGGCCGTAGCGCGCTCGGCTACGGCGTTACGAGCGCCCGCGCGAAGTCGCGGGCGTCGAACGGGCGGAGGTCGTCGAGGCCCTCACCGATCCCGACGAGCTTGACCGGCAGGCCGAGCTCGAAGGCGATCGCCACCGCGACCCCGCCCTTCGCGCTGCCGTCGAGCTTGGTCAGCGCGACGCCGGTCACGCCGGCCGCTTCGCCGAACAGCCGCGCCTGCTGCAGGCCGTTCTGGCCGGTGGTGGCGTCGACCACGAGCAGCGTCTCGTGCGGCGCGCCGTCGATCCGGCTCTCGATCACCCGGCGCACCTTGGCGAGCTCCTCCATCAGGTTCGACTGCGTGTGCAGCCGGCCGGCCGTGTCGACGATCGCGACGTCCTTGCCGCGCGCCCGCGCAGCCTCGACGGCGTCGTAGGCGACCGCGGCCGGGTCGCCGCCGCGCGGCGCGCCGACGAAGTCGGCGCCGGCACGATCCGCCCAGATCTCCAGCTGCTCCTCCGCGGCCGCCCTGAACGTGTCGGCGGCGCCGAGCAGCACGGTCCGGCCGTGCTCGCGCAACTTCTGCGCTAGCTTGCCGATCGTCGTCGTCTTCCCGGTGCCGTTGACGCCGACGACGAGGACGACGGCCGGCCGCTCGCCGAGCGAAAGCGACGGCGCCTCGCCGAACATCGACTCGATCTCGTCCGCCAACGCCTCGTTCAGGTCGGGGATCTGACCGCGCGCCTCGAGCCGCCGCACGAGCTCGGCCGTCGCCGGCACGCCGACGTCGGCCTGCAGCAGCGCGATCTCGAGGTTCTCCCACGCCTCCTCGTCCTCGGCGTCGAACGGCGCGGCCGCGAGCTGCTCGGTCAGCGCGCGCCGGCTCTTCCCGAGCGAATCGCGCAGCCGCCCGAAGAAACCGGTCCGCTCCTGCTCCTCGGCCTCGGTCACCTCGGCGTCGCCGAGCAGCTCTGCCCACGTGCGCGACATCGGCGGCGTACGTTAGTCGTCGGCGGACGACGCCTCAGCCGGCCGCGGCGGCGTGGTGCTCGCGCGGCAGCCGCCGCGAGACGACCTGGGAGACGCCGTCGGTGCCCATCGTGACGCCGTAGAGGACGTCGGCGGCCTCCATCGTGCGCTTCTGGTGCGTGATCACGACGAACTGCGCCCGGTCGGCGTAGCGGCGCAGCAGCTCGACGAAGCGGGCGATGTTGGTGTCGTCGAGCGCGGCCTCGACCTCGTCCAGGAGATAGAAGGGGCATGGCCGGGCGAGGAAGAGCGCGAACAGGAACGAGATCGCGCCGAGCGCCTTCTCGCCGCCGGAGAGCAGCGAGAGGCGGGTGATGCGCTTGCCGGCCGGCCGCAGCTCCACCTCGATGCCGCCCTCGTCGCCCGACTCCTCGTCCGGCTCGACGAGGCGCAGGCGACCCTCGCCGCCCGGGAAGAGCGTCGAGGCGACCTCCCCGAAGTTCCGCTCGACCGCGGCGAACGTCTCCGCGAAGCGACGCGCGACCGTCTCGGCGAGCTCGTCCCGCAGGGACTGGAGCTCGGCCAGGCTCGCCTCCAGATCGGCCCGCTGCCCCGAAAGCTCGTCGAGCCGTGCCTTCTCGGCCTCGTACTCCTCCTTGGCCAGCGGGTTGACCCGGCCGAGCGCCTCGCGGCGTGACTCGAGCCGCTCCGCGCGGGCCGCCAGCTCCTCGCGGTCCTCGCCCTCCGCCGGCTCGTCCGCGCCGGCGTCAGCGAGCCGGCGCCGGGTCTCGTCGAGCTCCGCGTCGAGCCGGGCCAGCTCGACCTCGGCCGCGGTCGCGCGCTCGGCGACCTCCTCGGCAGCCTGCCGCAGCTCCACCTCGGCGGCACCGAGCCGGCGCAGCTCCGCTCCCAGCTCCCCCGAGCGCTGCGCGCCCGCGTCCACCCGCGCGCGCACCGGCGCCTCCAGCCGCGCGGCGACCTCCTCCGCGGTGCTCACGGCCGCACCGAGCGTCCCGGCCACCGCGACCAGCCGCGCGAGCAGGTCTGGGTCGCCGCCGCGCTGCCTCGGAGCGCGCTCCACGAGCGCTGCCTCGGCCGCGCCGGCCCGGTCGGCCGCGTCGCGTGCCGCCGCAGCGGCCGCCTCGGCGGCGGCGAGCAACGCCTCCGCCTCGCGGCGCAGCTCCTCGCGCTCGGCGCCGTCCTCGGCGTGTGCGCCCTTCGCCGTGCCGCCGAGCCGGGCGACGACCACCTCGGCCGCCTGTGCCAGCGCGCCGGCCGCGCCGGCCTCGCGCTGCGCCTCCGCCTCGCGCACGGCGAGCCGCTGCAGCTCCTCGCCGAGCTCGCCGCTCCGCCGCGCGCCCGCCTCGACGCGTGCCGCGAGCGGGGACTCGACCGCGGCGATCAGCCCGGCAGCCCGCGTCAGCGCCGCCTCGAGGCCCGCCGCGACGGCCTGCAGCCGCGCGAGCAGCTCGGGATCCGCGGTCTCGCCGCGCAGATGCGCGACCTCTCCGAACGCCGCCTCCGCCTCGGTCGCCCGCTCGGACGCGTCGGCCGCGGCACGCTCGGCGGAGGCCGCGCGGGCCGTCAGCTCGTCCGCCTCGTCGGCGAGCGCGCGCCGGCGGGCGTCCAGCTCGAGCAGAACCGCCTCCGCGGTCTCCCCGGCGAACCAGAGCTCGCTGCGGTCCGGGTCGTAGCCGAGCCCGTCGGCCGTGATCGCGACGGCGCCCCGCGCCTCGAGCAGGCGCTCGTGCTCGACGAGCCAGATGCCGTCGAGGAGCGAGAGGGCCGCCTCGTCGCCGCGAACCAGTTCCCGCAGCGGGCGGGCGCCTGCGACCGGGGCCGCCGGGGTGGGCGTGCGCTCGCCCGGCGCGACCACGGCGAGGCTCCCGAGGCCCTCAGCGCGGGCACGCTCGAGCAACCGCAGCCCCGCCGCGGGGTCGCTCGCGAGAATCGCCGAGGCGCGCCAGGCGAGCGCTGCCGCCACGGCCCGCTCGGCGCCCGGCTCGGCCTCGAGCGCCGCCAGCGCGAGCGTCTCGCCGCTCTGCGCGAACGCCCGGGCGGCAGGCGGGATGCCCTCGCGCTCGGCGAGCGAGCGCTCCAGTGCGGCCAGCCGGTCGTGCGCCGCCCGCGCCCGC
>DASTPC010000149.1:0-2005 GCA_035720085.1 Gaiellaceae bacterium | reverse complement strand
ACGGCGCTCCAGAGCAGGAAGAACGAGATCGTCGCCTTCCACGTCGGATGGCCGCTCCACACGAGCCGCTCGTCGGGCATCAAGTCCACGTGCGGCAGCCTACTGCGCTGCAGGCGCCTCTACAGTGCGCCGGTGGACGGGAACGCGGGACGGCGGGCGGTCGTGTGTCTGGACCTCGCGGCGAAGGGCGCGCTCGCCGCGACGCTCGTCGCGCTCGCCGTGGCGCCCGGGCTGTGGGTGTACTCGGACCAGGGCGTCGCGGGGCGCATCGCGGCGTCGCTGCTGGCGCTGGCGGCGGTTCCACTCTGGTGGCTCCTCGGTGGCCGACGCCGCTCGCGGCACGGGTACCCGTTCGCGCTCGACGCCGTGCTCGCGCTCCCGTTCCTCGTCGACCTGTGGGGAGGCGCCGTCGGCCCGGGCGAGCTGGCCGGGGGCGGGAGCCTGGGCCATGTGGTCGACTTCGCGCTGCTCACGATTGCGGTTGCCCTCGGCCTCGCCCGGCTGGAGCTGGAGGCGTCCGCGACGGCGGCGCTCGCGCTCGCCGGGGCTGCGCTCGGCGCCGTCCTCTGGGAGCTGCTCGAGTACGCGACCTTCGCCGAACGCAGCGCCGAGCACGTCGGGGACTCCGTGCGCGACCTCGGCCTCGCCCTGGTCGCCTCCGCGACGGCGGCGGCGGTCGCCGGCGTCGTCCTGGCGCGCGGTCGGGGCCACGGCCGGCGGGCGTAGAGTCGCGGCGTGGGCGGAACGCGGCAGCGGACGGCGCTCCTCGGCCTCGCGATCGCGCTCGTCCTCGCGGACTCGTCGGTGGTGACGCTCGCGCTGCCGGACGTCCTCGCCCGCTACGACGTCGAGATCCCGACCGTCGCGTGGGTGCTGACGTCGTACAACCTCGTCCTCGCGCTGGCCGCGGTGCCGGCGGCGTACGCCGCCCGGCGCCGGCCCGTGCCCGCGTTCGCCGCCGGCGCCGTCGTCTTCGCGGGCGCCTCGCTCGTGTGCGCGCTCGCGCCGTCGTTCGCGGTGCTCGTCGCGGGGCGCTGCGTGCAGGCTCTCGGCGGCGCCTTCGTGGTGTGCGCCGCGCTCGACCTCCTCTTCGGCGTGGTCGGCTCAGAGGCGCGCGCGGCCGTCGCCTGGGCGGCGGCCGGGGTACTCGGCGCGGCGCTCGGGCCCGCCGCCGGCGGCGTCCTGACGCAGCTTGCAGGCTGGGAGTCGATCTTCGTCGCGCAGATCCCTCTGGCGCTGCTGCCGCTCGCAGCGCTCGTCGGACTGCAGGTTGCCCGTGCGCCGACGCCGGCGGGGCGCCCGCACGCGGCCGCGAACCTGGCGCTGCTGCTCGTCTCCGGCGCGCTCGCCGCTGCGCTCTTCCTGCTCGTGATCCTGCTCGTCAACGGCTGGCGGCTGGAGCCGGCCGCCGCCGGACTGGCCGTGACCGCGATGCCGGCCGCGGCGATCGCGAGCGGCCGGCTGGCCGGCCGGATCGACGGGCTCGTGTTGCGCGCGGCGACCGGGACGGTCCTGATCGGCGGCGGTCTGGCCGCCCTCGGGCTGCTACCCCGGGCGGGTGTCGCCTGGACGCTTCCGCCGCAGCTGCTCGTGGGGGCGGGGCTCGGGCTGACGCTGACGGCGCTGACGCAGCGGGCGCTGCAGGGACGCTCGCCGCAGGCCGTCCACGGCGGCTGGACGATCGCCTCGCGCCACGCGGGCGTCGTCCTCGGGCTGCTCCTGCTGACGCCGGTGTTCACGGCCGCGCTCGACCGCAACCAGGACGAGGCGCTCGCCGCGGGGACCGCGGCGGTGCTCGATGCGCAGGTGCCGCCGCTCGACAAGCTCCGGCTCGCCCAGGACGTGCTCGCCGAGGTCGACCGCGCCGAGGGACAGGTGCCTGACGTCGGCGCGGCCTTCGCCGACCGGCTCGAGGGCGTCGACGCCGACGCCTACCGGGCGCTGCGCGACGAGCTGGTCGAACAGCTCGACCGGGCGGCGACGAACGCGTTCTCGAGCTCGTTCC
>DASTPC010000148.1:0-4937 GCA_035720085.1 Gaiellaceae bacterium | reverse complement strand
CGACGTCGCGGCTGCTGCTCGTCGGCGGGGTCACCAGCGGCCGCTACGTGCTGGCGCCGCTCGCTGTCCTCGGCCTGCTCGCGAACGTGGTCGACGACCTGCCCGGACGCGTCGGCGACCGGCTGCTCGGAGACGCGGTCGACCGTGTGCCGACCGACGCCGGAGGCATCGCCCTGCTCACGCTCGGCCTTGCGACCGCCGCGCTCGTGCTCGCAGCGGCCGGGTCGCTCGTCGTCGACTGGGGCTTCGTGCTCGCCGACGAGGGAGAGCGCCTGACGGCCGCGCGCGGCCTGCTGACGCGGCGCACGGTGTCGATCGACCTCGCCCGCGTGCGAGGAGTGGACGTCTGGGACACGCCGGTCCGGCGCGTGGCCGGGCTGGCTTCGGTTGGAGCGATCGCGGCCGGCATCCGGGGGCGCGAGGGCGGCCGCTCGACGCTCGCGCCCGTCGTGCGCAGCTCGGTGGTCGAGGCGCTCGTGCACGCCGTCGACCGAGCTGCCCCGTGCCCGAGCGCGCCGCTCGAGCCCCATCCGCGCGCGGCGCTGCCCCGCCGTTTCGTACGCGCGCTGCCGCTGCCGGTGGCCCTGACGCTGGCGGCCGCTGCCCTCGGCTGGTGGTGGGCGGCCGCGGTGGGCGCGCTCGCGAGCGCGTTCGCCGTCCCGGTCGCGCTCGACCGCTACCGCCAGCTCGGCCATCGCTGGGACGGCCGGCGGCTGGCGATCCGCGGCGGCTGCCTGCTGCGCCGCTGGACGACCGTCGACCCGCGCGCCGTCGTCTCCTACGAGGTCCGCCGCTCGCCGGGACAGGCCCGCGCCGGCCTCTGCTCCGTCCACCTCCACCTGGGGCAGGGCGCCGGGTCGCGGCGCGTGCTCGACCTGGGCGAGGAGCAGGCCCGCGCGCTGCTCGCGGCGCTCGACGCGCCGCTGCTCGCCCCGCTCGTCGCGGCGGCCGCTGCCTGACCGGAGGTGCGCTCAGACGAGCAGCGGCCGCAGCGTGTTCCGCGCCACCAGGAAGCCGCGCTCGACCAGGTCCTGCGTGCCCTCGAAGGCGCGGTCCTCGTGCTCGACCGAGACGACGTAGTCGTAGCCGACCCGGTAGAGCGCCGAGACGAACCGGTCCCAGCGCACCTCGCCGAGCCCCGGCAGCCGCGGCACCTGCCAGCCCATCCCGAGCGAGGCCGTGCCGTTCCGGTAGAGCCCGTCGCGGTCGATCTCGAGGTCCTTGGCGTGGACGTGGACGATGCGGGAGGCGTAGTCGTAGACGACCCGCTCGTAGTCGATCTGCAGCCAGACGAGGTGCGACGGGTCGAGATTGAGCCCCAGGCGCTCGGACGGGACGATCGCGAACAGCTCGTCCCAGATCGCAGGCGACGACGCCAGGTTCGTCCCGCCCGGCCACTCGTCCCAGCTGAAGATCATCGGGCAGTTCTCGATCGCGATCGTGACGCCGCGGCGCTCGGCGTGGTCGACGAGCCGTGGCCAGACCCGCCGGAACTCCTTCAGGTTGTCGGGCACGTTCCTGCCCGGGTCGCGGCCGGCGAACGTGCCCACGATCGGCACGCCGAGCTTCTCGGCCGCGACGACGACCTTCTTCAGGTGGTCGTTGGCGGCCTTCCGATCGGCTGCGTTCGGATGCAGGTTGTTCGGGTAATAGGCGAGCGACGAGATCTGCAGCCCGTGCCGGTCGAGCACGCGGTGCACCTTGTCGACGTCGAGGCGGTCGACGTCGATGTGGCTGACGCCGGCGTAGCGGCGCCGCTCGCGGCCGCCGGCGGGCCAGCAGGCAACCTCGAGCATCTCGAAGCCGTTCGCGGCCGCCCAGGCGGCGACGCGCTCGAGCGAGAGCCGCGGGAACGCGGCGGTCAGCAGTCCGAGCTTCACGTCTTCACCTCCACCCATCTCCGTTCGCGGTTGGACAGCGCGACGGCGTCGGCGAGCACGTTCTCGACGTGGCCGTCGCGGAAGGTCGGGTAGTCCGGCTCGGGCGAGGGGCCGCCGCGGGCGACGTCCGCGTAGACGGCGCGGTAGAGCTCGCGGAACGTGTCGGCGAAACCCTCGGCGTGCGCGACCGGCAGGTGCGTGCGCTGCGCCGCCTCGGCGTGCATGAGCGCGGCGTTCCGCAGCAGCACCTCGTTCGGCCCCTCCCGCCGGCCGAGCCAGAGCTTCTCGTGCCGCTCGGCGTCCCACCAGAGCGCGCCGGCCGAGCCGTCGACCTCGAAGCGGAGCGAGTTCTTGCGCCCCGTCGAGACCTGGGAGAGGACGCACGCGCCGCGGCCGCCGTTGTCGAAGCGGACGAGGACGTGGGCGAGGTCCTCGCTCGCCATCGGCGCGTCCTCGCGCTCGACGTCGGCGGCGCTCGCGAACGTCTCCACCTCGCCCTTCGGCCGCTGCCGCACGGGGATCGCGGTGCCCAGGTCGGCCAGGATCTCCACGACGCGAAGACCGGTCACGAACTGCACGAGGTCGAGCCAGTGCGAGCCGATGTCGCCCACCGCGCGGAGCTCGCCCGCCCGGTCTGGCTCCAGCCGCCAGTTCCAGTCGGTCGGCAGCGCGAGCCAGTCCTGCAGGTAGCCGCCGTGGACGTTCCAGACCTCGCCCACCTCGCCCGCGAGCACGCGTGCCCGGGCCTCCTGCACGATCGGATAGAAGCGGATGTTGAAGTTCGTGCAGTGCACGAGCCCGGAGCGCTCCGCGAGCTCGAGCAGCTCGGCCGACTGCGCCGACGTGACCGCAAGCGGCTTCTCGCAGACGACGTGCTTCCCCGCCTCGAGCGCCTGCCGCACCTGTGGGTAGTGGAGCGCGTTCGGCGTCGTCAGGTGGACGACGTCGACGCGCTCGTCCGCGAGCAGCGCCTCGTACGACTCGACCACGGGCGCGAGCTTCTTGGCGGCCGCCCGCTCGGGGCTCGAGCCGACGACGCCGACGACCTCGACGCCGAGCCGCCGCAGCGCGTCGACGTGCACGACGCCGATGAAGCCGGTGCCGACGACCCCTGCCCTCAGCTCCGCGATCTCCCTGCCCATGTCACCTCCGTGTGGCCGGCCGGCCGCCGGCCGACGCTACCACCCGGGCGGGGCGATCACTGGCCGAGCAACTGCTCGACGGGAGCCCACATCGGGATCTTGAAGCCCCGCCGCGTGGGCAGCTCCTCCCGCTCGCCGGTGGCCCGGAAGCCGGCGCTCTCGTAGAGCCGGCGCGCGGACGTGTTCGCCTCCTGGACGAAGAGGAAGACACGGTGGCAGCCGCGCTCGCGCGCCCACTCCGCGACCGCGCGGATCAACGCCTGCGCCACTCCCCGGCGCCGCGCCGCGGGTTCGACCCACATCGAGATCAGCTGCGTCTCCGCCGGGTCGACGCGGAGGTGGCAGCCGACGGCGCCGATCCAGCCGCCGCCGTCCTCGGCGACGAAGAGGCGCCGGGTGAGCCCCTCGGCGGCGGCGCCGACCCATTCCTGCCAGTACGCGTCGGGCTGGCGGGCGACGTCCTCCCAGCGAGAGCTGAACGACGCCGACTCCTCGCGCAGCATGCGCACGCGGGTCTCCCGCCAGCGGGGCCATTCGTCGGCGGTGACCGGCCGGACGTCGATGGGCGGACGCTAGCGCGCCCCGCCCGGCAGGATCGCGAGCACCCGCGCGGGCGCGCCGGAGCCGTCGACGAGCGGGAGCGCCGCGGCGACGAGCCAGGCGCCGCGGACGGGCACCTGTTCCAGCCGGACCAGGCCCTCGAGGTGCCAGAGGCCCGCGGGCAGCGTCACGCGGTGCACGGGGAAGCCGTCGGCGCCGCCCGGGTCGACGCCGAGCGTGTCGATCCCGATCCCGGCCGCGCCGCGGTCGACGAGCAGGCGCGCGGCGTCCACGGCGAGGCCGGGGAAGAGCGGCGCGTAGCGCTGGGCGTCGCCGGCGAACCGGTCCCAACCGGTGTGGACGAGCACCGCCGACCCGGTCGGGATCCGCCCCTCGCGCTCTTCGATCGCCTCGACCTGATCCGCCGAGACGGCGACGCGCGGGTCGTCGCCGACGAGCGGGCGCACGTCGAGCCGTACCGCCGGCCGGACGAGCTGCGCCAGGGTGAGCCGGTCGGCGCTCGCCCCGTCGCGGTCGAAGTGCACGGGCGCGTCGAGATGCGTGCCGGCGTGCTCGGGCAGCGCGAGGTCGCGCGCGTAGGCGCCGTGGGTGTCGTGGTCGATCTCGACCTCGGCCTCGAACGGCCGCGATCCCGGCCAGAGGACGGTGCCGGGCCCGAGCGGCTGGGTCAGGTCGACGAGGCGCCCGGGCGCCAGCACCGCGGCGAGGTCGTCCACTACCGGCCGGCGCCGGCGCACTCCGCCGTGGCGCCCTCGCAGCAGCCGATCTTGAACCGGCAGCGCGGGCACTGCCAGGTGGCGTGCCGCCACTCCATCGCCGCGCCGCAGCGCAGGCACGGCTCCGCGCGCGGCTCCGGCGGTGGCGGGGCGGGGCTCATGGAGCCAACTCTAGGCGGCAGGGGGGACGGGCTACCATGCGTCGTCGCGGCGCCGTGGCCGAGAGGTTAGGCAGAGGCCTGCAAAGCCTCGTACAGCGGTTCGAGTCCGCTCGGCGCCTTGTGAGCGGGTCCGGAGCTGAGACGCTGCACCGGCACGGACGTCGCGTCCATCGCCACCCCTACGGCGGGCCGCACCGCCACCTGCTCCTCGTTCGGCGGTCGCAGCCCGCCGCGGCTGCAAGCCATGACCACGGTCACGGCGGTCTCCAGCCGCACCGTCACGACGACGCGCACGGACACTCGCACGGGCTCGTGGATCGCTCCATCGTCCGCTCTCGCGCCGGCGTGCGGGCGGTCTCGCTCAGTCTCGGCGTGCTCGGAATGACGGCTGCGGCGCAGGCGGCGATCTTCGTGCTCTCGGGCTCGGTCGCGCTGCTGGCCGACACGATCCACAACTTCGCCGACGCGCTGACCGCC
>DASTPC010000147.1:0-25639 GCA_035720085.1 Gaiellaceae bacterium | reverse complement strand
GCTCGACCTGCGCCGGGAGCTCGAGGCGGGCCGCGAGCTGACGGTCGCCGAGGCGAGGTCGCTGCTGGAGCTGCACGGCGCCGAGCCGTTCTCCTAGGCGCGCCTAGTGCCGGAAGTGCCGGCGGTGCGTGAAGACCATCGCGGCGCCGGCCGCATCGACCGCGCGGAGCACCTCGTCGTCGCGCTTCGAGCCGCCCGGCTGGACGATCGCCGCGATCCCGCGCTCGAGCGCCGCCTCCACCCCGTCCGCGAACGGGAAGAACGCGTCCGAGGCGAGCACGGCGCCCTCGAGCGGGTGGCCGATCGCGCGGGCCTTCCCGAGCGCGATGCGCACCGCGTCGACACGGCTGGTCTGGCCGCCGCCGATACCGACGGTCGCGCCGCCGCGCGCGAGGACGATCGCGTTCGACGGCACGTGCCGCACGACCGCCCAGGCAAAGAGCAGGTCGCCCCACTGCGCCTCGGTCGGGCTGCCGCAGACGACCTCGAGCCCCTCGCGCGGATCGGCCTCGACGTCGCGGTCCTGCACCAGCACGCCGCCGAGCACGCGCTTCAGGTCGCGCTCGGCGGGTGCGAACGCGCGCCGCTCGAGGTCGTTCAGCACCCGCACGCCCGGCTTGGCGACCAGCAGCGCCAGCCCGGCCTCGTCGTAGCCGGGCGCGAAGAGCACCTCGACGAACTGCCCGGCGAGCCGCTCGCCGAGCGCCGCCGTGACCGCTCGGTTGCAGACGACGACCCCGCCGTAGGCCGACACCGGGTCGGCGGCGAGCGCGCGCTCGTACGCCGCCTCGATCGTCGCGCCGACGGCGACGCCGCACGGGGCCGCGTGCTTGACGATCACGCAGGCCGGCTCCGCGAAGGGCAGGCACGCGAGCCGCGCAGCGGAGAGGTCGTTGAGGTTGTTGTAGGAGAGCGGCTTGCCGTGCAGCTGCTCCACCCGCGACAGCAGGTGCGTCCGCGCGCCGCGCTGCGCGTAGTACGCGCCACGCTGGTGCGGGTTCTCACCATAGGGCAGCTCCAGCACCCGGTCGAAGACCGGCGTGAGCGTCTCCGGGAAGGGCTCGTCGCGGCCGAGCCAGGCCGCGATCTGCCCGTCGTAGGCAGCGGTGGTCGCGAACGCCCGCAGCGCGAGCCGCCGCCGCAGCTCGGGGGAGACGCCGCGGGTGGCGCGGATCTCGCCGAGCACGGCCTCGTAGTCGTCGGGCCGACACACGGCCGCGACGTGCGCGTGGTTCTTCGCGGCCGCCCGGAGGAGCGCGGGGCCGCCCACGTCGATCATCTCGATCGCCTCCGCCTCGTCGGGGTCGAGCCCGGCGACGACGCGCTCGAACGGGTAGAGCCCGACGCACACGAGGTCGATGCGGCCGATCCCGGCCGCGACGAGCTCCTCGAGGTCGCCGGGTACGTCGCGCCGGGCGAGGATGCCGCCGTGCACCGCCGGGTGCAGCGTGACGACCCGGTGGCCGAGCATCTCGGGGAAGCCGGTCAGCTCGGAGACGGCGGTCACGGGCAGGCCGGCCTCGGCGAGGAAGCGCGCCGTGCCGCCGCTCGCGACGAGCTCGACCCCGGCCGCGTGCAGCCCTTCCGCGAAGGCGGCGAGACCGGACTTGTCGTGCACCGAGAGGAGGGCGCGCTCGACGGTCACCGGGCAATCAGCTCCTGCACGACCTCCGGCAGCAGCCGGTGCTCGACCGCCTGGACGCGGGCGCGGAGGGTCGCCGGGGTGTCGCCTTCGAGGACCGCGACTGCCTCGGCGCGGATCACCGGACCGGTGTCGACCCCCTCGTCCACGTAGTGCACGGTCGCCGCCGTCTCCCGTACGCCGGCCGCGAGCACGTCCTCGATCGGATGAGCGCCGGGAAACGCCGGGAGCGGCGCGCAATGCGTGTTGACCACCCGGCCCGCGAACCGGTCGAGGAACACGGGCCGGAGCAGGTGCATGTAGCCCGCGCAGACGACCAGCTCCACGCCGAGCTCTGCCAGCCACTCGGCCATCGCGGCGTCCCGCGCGTCGCGGTCGGCGAAGTCGTCCAGCGGGAAGGCCGCGGCCGGCACGCCGGCGGCCTCTGCCCGCCCGAGCGCTCGCGCCTCCGGCCGGTTGGAGGCGACCGCGCGGACCGGCAGGCCAGCGTCGAACAGCGCCTGCAGGTTCGTGCCCTCGCCGCTGACGAGCACGCCGATCACGCCCAGGCGACGCCTTCCACGCCCGCCTCGACCCGCCCGATCACGACGTCGCCCGCGGCGACGTCGCCCGGCGGCACGACGGCGCAGTAGCCGATCCCGAGGTTGAACACGCGCCGCAGCTCGTCCTCCGGGACTCCCTCCCGGACGAGCCAGGCGAACACGGGCGGGCGCTCCCAGGCGGCGACGTCGACCACGGCGCCGAGGCCGTCCGGCAGCGCGCGCGCCAGGTTGCCGGCGATGCCGCCGCCGGTGACGTGCGCGAGCGCGCGCACGTCGGCGCGCGCACGCAGGGCCGTTACGTCGTGGAGATAGAGGCGGGTCGGCGGCAGCAGCAGGTCGGCGTCGAACGGCTCGTCCCCGACGAGCCGTCGGACGAGAGAGAAGCCGTTCGCGTGGATGCCGGCCGAGGGCAGGCCGAGCACGGCGTCCCCGACCTCGACCCGGGAGCCGTCGACGAGCCGGCTGCGCTCGACGACGCCGACGCAGGTGCCGCAGAAGTCGAGCTCCTCCTCGCGGTAGACGCCGGGCAGCTCGGCGGTCTCGCCGCCGAGCAGCGCGCAGCCCGCCTCCCGGCAGACGTCAGCGGCTCCCTCGACCAGCTCGGCCACCTGCTCCGGGTCGATCTCGTTCGCGGCCACGTAGTCGAGCAGGAAGAGCGGCTTCGCCCCGGTCGTGAGCACGTCGTTGACGCAGTGGGCGGCCAGGTCCATGCCGCACCAGCGCAGCCGGCCGGCGCGGCGGGCGAGGACGAGCTTGGAGCCGACGGAGTCGGTCGAGGCGGCGAGCAGCCGGTGCTCGTCGATCGCGTAGAGGCCGGCGAAGGCGCCGAACGCGCCCTCGACCCCGGCGGTGCGCGTGCCGTCGACGGCGGCACGCAGCCGCCCGACGATCGCGTCCGCGGTGGCAAGGGAGACGCCCGCGGCGGCGTACGTCCGGTCACCGGGGCCCACGGGTCGAGTCTACGCCGCCCGCCCGACGCGCCTCGCGAGCTACGGTCACCCCGCGATGCTGGCGGTCTCCCTGCTCACCAGCTGGACGTTCGAGCCGCTGCAGCTCGCGCCCGTCGCCGTGATCGCCGTCGCGTACGCGGTGCGCGCGCGGACGCTCGCCCGGCGGGGGCAGGGGCTGCCGGCCTGGCGGATCGCGCTCTTCGCGCTCGGGATCGTCCTGCTGCTTCTCGCGGTCGCCTCGCCCGTCGCGGCCGTCGGGGAGCAAGAGCTCTTCAGCTTCCACATGGCGCAGCACGTGCTGCTCGGCGACCTGGCGCCGCTCTGCCTGCTCGCCGGGGTGAACGGGCCGCTGCTGCAGCCGCTGCTCTCCGTGCTGCCCGTCCGGCGGCTGCGCGTGCTCGCGAACCCGCTCGTGGCGCTGCCGCTCTGGGCGGTGAACCTCGCTCTCTGGCACCTGCCGGTGCTCTACGAGGCGGCCGTGGAGCATTCGCTCGTGCACGCGCTCGAGCACGTCGCCTTCTTCTCCGCGGGCCTCGTGATGTGGCTGCCGGTGCTCGAGACGCTGCCGGCGCCGGAGTGGTTCGGCACGGGAGCGAAGCTCGCGTACATCGTCGGCGTCCGCCTCGTCGAGACCGTGCTCGCGAACGTCTTTCTCTGGACGGGCGAGCCGGTGTACGGCGTCTACGACCGCGGCGACGAGTACCTCGGCGTCTCCGCGACAGCTGACCAGGCGCTCGCCGGCGGCGTGCTGATGCTGGTCGGCTCCCTCGTCACGGTGACCGCGATCGCGTGGCTGTTCCTGCGCATGGCCCAGGAGGGAGAGGTGCGCCAGCAGCTGCTCGAGCGCGGCCTCGACGAGCGTACGGTCCGCCGCGCGGTCCGCTACGGCCGCTGGCGCGAGCTGACCTGAGTCAGGCCGGGGTCGGCTCGAAGCGGAGCTTCGCCAGGTTGCGCGCGGCCGGCACGCGCGTCGGGTACTCGCGCGTGAAGCAGGCGCGGCAGACCGAGCCCTCGGGGAGCCGCGTCGCCGACTGCATCCCCTCCACCGAGAGGTAGTGGAGCGAGGTGGCGCCGACGTGGTCGCGCATCTCCTCCACCGAGCGGTGCGCGGCCGCGAGCTCGTCCTCGTCTGCCATATCGATCCCGTAGAAGCAGGGCGACACCACCGGCGGCGAGGAGACGCGCACGTGCACCTCGGCCGCGCCCGCGTCGAGCAGCATCGAGACGAGCTGACGCATCGTGTTGCCGCGAACGATCGAGTCGTCGACGATCACGATCCGCTTGCCGGCGATCTCGTCGAGCGGGTTGAACTTGAGCCGGATGCCCTGCTCGCGGAGCGCCTGGTCGGGCTGGATGAACGTGCGGCCGACGTAGCGGTTCTTGATCAGCCCCTCGTCGAAGGGGATCCCCGAGGACTTGGCGAAGCCGATCGCCGCGGGCGTACCGGAGTCCGGGATCGGCATCACCAGGTCGGCGTCGACGGGCGCCTCGGCCGCGAGCCGCTCGCCCATCCGCACGCGCGCGGAGTGCACCTCGGCGCCGCCCAGGCGCGAGTCGGGACGGGCGAAGTAGACGTGCTCGAAGATGCAGAGGGCGCCGCGGCGCTCCGGCAGCGCCTGGGCCGCATGCAGGCCGTCCTCGTCCACCCAGACCATTTCGCCCGGGCGCACGTCGCGGTCGACGGTGGCGCCGATCAGGTCGAGCGCACAGGTCTCCGAGGCGACCACCCAGTCGTCGCCGAGGCGACCGAGCGTGAGCGGCCGGATGCCGTGCGGGTCGCGGCAGGCGACCAGCGTCTCCTCGGCAAGAGCGACGACCGAGTACGCGCCGTCGAGCCGCGCCATCGTCGCCGCGAGCGCCTCGGGCAGCGGGCGCTCGTCCCGCGCGAGCAGCGCCGCGATCACCTCCGTATCCGAGGTCGAAGCGAGGCGCACGCCGTCGGCCCGCAGCTCCTCCCGCAGCGGCTCGGGGTCGACGAGGTTGCCGTTGTGACCGAGCGCGACGGTGCGCGCGCGGCCGTGGTGGACGAGCGGCTGTGCGTTACCCCAGTGGGAGGACCCCGTCGTCGAGTAGCGCGTGTGGCCGATCGCGACCTCGCCCGGCAGTGCCTGCAGCTGCTGCTCGTTGAAGACCTGGGCGACGAGGCCCATATCCCGGAGGACGGTCAGCCGCCCGCCGTCCGAGACGGCGATGCCGGCCGACTCCTGGCCGCGGTGCTGGAGCGCGAAGAGGCCGAAGTAGGCGAGCCGGGCGACGTCCCGCTCCGCGGAGCGGATCCCGAAGACGCCGCACATCAGGCTTCCCCCTCCCACGCGCGCCGCAACTCCTCGACGCTCACGCCGAGCACCGACTCGCCGCCGACGGTGCCGATCCGCCGCACCTCGACGTCCGCCCCGGTCGGGTCGACCTCGACCTGCTCCGGCGGCAGCGCCACGAGCGCCTGACCGCCGCCCTCGCCGAAAAGCGCGACGGGGTCGCTCGGCAGGTCGAGCTCGGCGCCGATCCCCGACCAGAGCGCGGCCTCCGCGAGCGCGACCGCGAGACCGCCCTCTGCGGCGTCGTGTGCCAGCGAGCACCGCGGCGCGGTCGCCGCGAGCCAGCGGACGAGGCCGGCCTCGGCGGCCAGGTCGAGCGGCGGCGGGCTGCCGGACACCTCGCCGAACCGCGCCTGATACTCGGAGCCGGCGAACGAGACGGGCCCGGCCGTGGCGAGCAGGATCGCGTCGCCCTCGCGCCAGCGCCCGGGCACGCGGCGGACGTCCGGGACGACTCCCACGCAGCCGACCACGGGCGTCGGATGGATCGAGCGCCCCTCCGTGTCGTTGTAGAGCGATACGTTCCCCGAGACGACCGGCACGCCGAGCGCCTCGCACGCGCGCGCGAGCCCCTCGATCGCCTCCGCGAGCTCCCAGCCGATCTCGGGCTTCTCCGGGTTGCCGAAGTTGAGGCAGTCGGTGACGCCGAGCGGCTCGCCGCCGACGCAGGCCACGTTGCGGGCAGCCTCGAGCGCCGCGAGCGCGCCGCCGGCAAACGGGTCGAGGCTCCCCAGCCGCCCCTGCCCGTCGAGCGAGACCGCGAGCCCGCGGAACGAGGGGCGCAGGCGCAGCACGGCCGCGTCGAGACCGGGCCGGCGCACCGTGCGGGACTGGACGAGCTGGTCGTAGCGGCGGTAGACGAATGCGCGCGAGCGGAGGCTCGGCGAGGCGAGCAGCTCGACGAGCGCGGCGCCGGGCGCCGGCGCGTCCGTGACGGGCACCTCCGGTGAGGGGCTCCGCGCCTCCTGCTCGACCTCGTAGCGCGGGCACTCGTCGGTCAGCAGCCGGGCCGGGATCTCGCCGACCGGCTCGTCCTCGAAGAACGCCCGCAGCAGGCCGCCGTCGGTCACCTCGCCGATCACGGCGTGGTGGAGCTCCCAGCGGTCGCACACCTCCTGCACCTCGGGGAGTCGTTCGGGCGCGACCACCGCGACCATGCGCTCCTGCGACTCCGAGATCATGATCTCCCACGGCTCCAGGCCCTCCTCGCGCAGCGGCACGCGGTCGAGGTGGACGTCGATGCCGACGTCGGCGGCCATCTCGGAGAGGGCGGACGCCAGCCCGGCGGCGCCGCAGTCCTGCAGCGACTCGACCAGGCCGCGCTCGACCAGCTCGACGGAGACCTCGATCAGCCGCTTGCCTGTGAACGGGTCGCCGATCTGGACCGACGGGCGCTTCTCGGCCGCGCCCTCGCCGAGCTCCTGGCTCGCGAGCACCGACGCGCCTCCGATCCCGTCGCGCCCGGTCGTGGCGCCGTAGAGCACGACGAGGCTGCCGGCGCCGCCCGAGCGGGCGCGCGTGAGCCGCTCGACGGGCAGCAGCCCGATGCACATCGCGTTGACCAGGCAGTTGTCGCGGTAGGCCTCGTCGAACACGACCTCGCCGCCGACCGTCGGTACGCCGACGCAGTTGCCGTAGTGGCCGATCCCGCCGACGGCGCGGGAGAAGTGGAAGTCCGGCGCGCCGAAGCGCAGGCCGTCGAGCAGGGCCACGGGCCGCGCACCCATCGCGACGATGTCGCGCAGGATGCCGCCGACGCCGGTGGCGGCGCCCTGGAAGGGCTCGACGGCAGACGGGTGGTTGTGGCTCTCGACCTTGAACGCGACCGCTTGGCCGTCGCCGAGATCGAGCACCCCCGCGTTCTCGCCGGGGCCCTGAAGCACGCGCTCGCCGGCGCTCGGCAGACGCCGCAGCAGGAGCGCCGAGTGCTTGTAGCCGCAGTGCTCAGACCAGAGCAGCGAGAAGACCGCCAGCTCGAAGTGGCTCGGCTCGCGCTCGAGCAGGGCGACGATACGGTCGAGCTCCTCGTCGGTGAGGCCGAGCTGGCGGTGGAGCTGCTGTTCCGCGACGGAGCTCAGACGATCAGTCTAGCCCTGCCATCGGCGCAGCACGGGATCCCGTGGGGATCCCCGTGCGCGCAACATCCCTGAAGCCCGCCCGCTCTCGCGACCGGGAATAGCCAGCGCACGCCTCGGCGCGTGTGGCGCCACCGCGTCGATAACGTGGCCGGGTGACCCGCTCCTACTGGCCGCTCCTGCTCTCGCTGGCCGCAGCCTGGGGCGCCTCCTACCTCTTCATCAAGGTCGCGGTGGACGACATCGAGCCGGCGCCGATGATGGCCGCGCGCTCGCTGATCGCCGCGGCCCTGCTCGTCCCCTACCTGCTCCTGACGCTCGGGCGGCGACGAGCGCTCACAGACCTCCGCTCGTCGTGGCGCGACGCCCTCGTGCTCGGGGCGATCAACGCCGCGATCCCGTTCTGGCTCGTCGCCTGGGGGGAGAAGCACGTCGACTCGTCCGTCGCGGGCATCGCCCAGGCGACCGTCCCGCTCTGCTCGTTCCTGGTCGGACTGCGCTTCCTGCCGCACGAGCGGATCGCGCCGGCGCGCTGGGTGGGCGTCGGCCTCGGCGTCGTCGGCGTCGGCCTGCTCGCGGGCTTCAACCCGCAGGGCGGCTGGTGGGCCGTCGCCGGGACGCTGGCGGTCGTGCTCGCGTCGCTCTCGTACGCGTCGGCGGCGATCTACGGCCAGCTGCGCCTGCGCGCCGTCTCCGGCCCGGTCCTGGCAGCGGGCTCGATGGTGGCGGCGACCCTGCTGCTCCTGCCGCCCTCGCTCTTCCAGCTGCCGGACGAGCGCCCAGGGTGGAAGGCGATCGCCGGTCTGCTGGCGCTCGCCGTCGTGGGCACGGCGCTCGCCCAGCTGGTGCTCTACCGCGTGCTGGCCCTCTACGGCGCGCGCCGCCTCTCGCTGGTCACCTATCTGATGCCGGCGTTCGCGCTCGCCTACGGCGCGCTCCTGCTCGACGAGCCCGTCACCGGCGCCGCCGTCGGCGGCCTCGCCCTGATCCTGCTCGGCGTGGCGTTCGGGTCGGGCGCCGTCCGGCCCGGACGGCAGAGGCAGCCGGAGCCGGAGCCCGAGCCCGTCACGGGCCGATGACGGTCACGCTCCGGCGGGCCACAGGCGACGACGTCGACTTCCTGGTCGAGCTGCTGACGCACGAGGAGGTGGCGCCGTTCCTGGCCGCCGTGCGGCCGTCCACTCGCGAGGAGCTGCTCGCGCTCGTCGAGCGCTCCGGGCGCGAGCCGGAGTCGTTCGGCCTGCTCGTCGTCGAGGCGGACGGCGAGCCCGCGGGCAGCGTGCAGTTCGAGGTGGTCAACCGGCGGAGCAGCATCGCGAGCCTCGGCGGCCTCGCGATTCACCCTCGGTTCCGCGGCCGCCGGCTCGGCGACGAGGCCGCCCTGCTGGTGCAGCGCCACCTGCTGCTCGAGCTCGGCCTCCACCGGCTGCAGCTCGAGATCTACGGGTTCAACGAGCGGGCGCTCGCGCACGCCGAGCGGGTCGGCTACGTGCGCGAAGGCGTGCGCCGCAAGGCGTACCGGCGGCGCGGGGAATGGGTGGACGGCGTCCTCTTTGGGCTCGTCCGCGAGGATCTGGACGAGGGCTCGCCGTGACGGGGCCGGCGCGGGACGTCAGGGCGCTGTTCGACCCCGCGTCGCTCGCCGTCGTCGGCGCCTCCGCCGACCCCGCCAAGTGGGGGCACTGGATCGCGCGGGGCGCGTTGCGCGGAGCGCACCGGCGCGAGGTCTACCTCGTCAACCGCGCCGGCGGCGAGCTGCTCGGCCGGACGGCGCACCGCTCGCTCCGCGAGCTCCCGGCCGCGCCCGAGCTCGTCGTCGTCGCCGTGCCCGCGGGGGGTCTCGAGGCGAGCGTGGAGGATGCGCTCGCGGCCGGAGCCCGGGCGATCGTCGCGATCAGCGCGGGGCTCGGCGAGCTCGGCGGCGACGGCGCCGCGCGCGAGCAGCGGATCGTCGAGCGGGTCCGCGCGGCGGGGGCCGTGCTCCTCGGGCCGAACTGCAACGGCGTCTTCGACGCCGCGGCCGAGCTCGACCTCGGCTTCGACGGTCTCGCGCCCGGGCCCATCGGCCTGATCTCGCAGAGCGGCAACCTCGCCTACGAGGTGGCGCTGCTCGCGGCCGACGCGGGGTTCGGCTGCTCGCGCGTCGCCTCGGTCGGGAACCAGGCCGACCTGGCCGCCGGCGACCTCGTCGCGGCGTTCGCCGCCGACGACCACACCCGCGTCGTCGCCGCCTACGTCGAGGACTTCCGCGACGGCCGCGCGTTCGCGCGGGCGGCCTTCGAGGCCAGGCGCGCCGGCACGCCCGTCGTGCTGCTCACGGCAGCGCGCACCGAGGTCGCCGCCCGCGCAGCGCGCTCGCACACCGGCGCGCTCGCCAGCGCCGAGGCAGCCGTGGAGGCGGCGTGCCGCGCGGCCGGGATCATCCGGGTCTCGACGCCGAAGGAGCTGGTGGACACCGCGCAGCTGCTGCTGGCCTCCTCCCAGCCGGCCGGGCGGCGGCTGGCAGTGACGGCGGACGGCGGCGGCACCGGCGTGATCGCCGCCGACCTCGCAGCGACCGCGGGGCTCGAGCTGCCGGCGCTCGGGGAGGGGCTCCGGGAGCGGCTCGCCGCCGGGCTGCCGCCGACGTCGGTGACGTCGAACCCCGTCGACCTGGCCGGCGCGGGCGAGCAGGACTTCGGCTCCTATGCCCGCGTCGTGGGCGAGATCCTCGCCTCGGGCGAGGTCGACGCGGTGCTGCTGACCGGCTACCTGGGCGGGTACGGGCAGCAGTCGGAGGAGCTCGCCGGCCCCGAGCTCGAGGTGGCGGACGCGCTCGCGGCGGCGGCGCTCGAGGCGGGCCGGCCGCTCGTCTGCCAGCTGATGTACTGGGACGCCCCGCCCGCCCGAGCGCTGCGCGCGGCCGGCGTGCCGGTGTACCGCGACGTGGAGGGGGCGGTCGGCGCGCTCATCCGCGTCGCCGCGGCCGCGACCGCCGAGCCACTCGGGGTGCCGGACGACGTCCCCGCCGCGGACGGCCCGGCGGACGACGACGGCTACCTGGCCGCCCGCGCGCTCGTCGAGGCCGCCGGCGTGCCGCTCGCAGCCGCGCTGCGGGCGGGCAGCGCGGCGGAGGCGGTCGAGGCGGCTGCGGCACTCGGCTACCCGGTCGCGCTCAAGGCGCTCGGCCTGCTGCACAAATCCGACGCCGGCGGCGTCGTGCTCGGCCTCGGTGACGCGGACGCGGTCGCCGACGCGGTGGCCGGGCTCGAGGCGCGCCTGCGCCCGGAGGGGTTCGCCGTCGAGCGCCTGGTCGACGGCAGCGCGGGGGTCGAGCTGATCGTGGGCTGCCGGCGGGACGCGCGCTTCGGGCCGCTACTGCTCGTCGGCCTCGGGGGAATCCACGCCGAGGCCCTGCAGGACACCGCGGTCGCGCTCGCGCCCGTGACCGTCGAGCAGGCCGAAGCGCTGTTCCACTCGCTGCGCGGCTCGCCGCTCCTCGACGGCGCACGCGGGCGCCCCCCGGTCGACGTGCGGTCAGCGGCCGTGGCCGCCGCCGCGCTCTCACGCCTCGCCGCGGCGCGCCCCGACCTCGCCGAGGTGGAGGTCAACCCCCTGCTGGCCCTGCCGGACGGCGCCGTCGGCCTCGACGCACGCGTCGTCTACTCCGACACCGTGCAACGACCAGGGAAGGAGCAGCCGTGACGGACGCCGTCCACGAGCTTCGCCTCGTCGTCACCACCGACGACTTCGACGAGGCGGTGCGCTTCTACCGCGACGTGCTGGGCCTCCGCGAGCGCCCCACGCCCGCGTTCCCCGGCGGCCGGCTCGCCATCCTCGAGGCCGGGCGGGCGACGCTGGAGCTGGCCGACCCGGTCCAGGCAGCGGCGATCGACGATGTGGAGGTGGGCCGGCGCGTGGCAGGACACATCCGCGTCGCCTTCGGCGTCCCCGACTCGCGCGAAACCGCAGCACGGCTTGCCGCGGCCGGCGCGGAGGTGCTCGCCGAGCCGGCGCGCACGCCGTGGGGGTCGCTCAACGCGCGGCTCGACGGCGCCGCCGGGCTGCAGCTGACGCTCTTCTCCGGCGAGTGACCTAGGCCCAGCCGAGGTACGGGGCGGCGCCGCGCTTCAGCAGCCCGCGCGCGATCACGAGTCGCTGGATCTCGCTCGTACCTTCCCAGATGCGGTCGACGCGGAGCTCGCGGTAGAAGCGGGCGGCGGGGCTCTCGACCATGTAGCCCCGGCCGCCGAGCACCTGGAGCGCCCGATCGGCCACGCGCCCCGCCATCTCCGACGCGTACAGCTTCGCCATCGAGACCTTCCCGTGCACGACCTTGCGGTCTCGGAGCTCGTCGAACGCGTGCGCGGCGTGGTAGGTGAGCAGACGCGCGGCGAGGAGCTCGGTCAACGAATCGGCGAGCGGGAAGGAGACGCCCTGGTAGTCGGCGATCCGCGAGCCGAACGCCTCCCGCTCCTGTGCCCAGCCGGCGGCGACGTCCAGGAGCCGCTCGGCGGCGCCGCAGCAGCGCGCGGCGATGAACAGCCGCTCGACGAGGATCCACTCCTTCGCGCCCGCGTCGCCGGAGGCGGGCACGCGATTCGCCTCGGGCACGCGGCAGCCGGAGAACACGAGCTCGGGATGGTGGTCGAGGTACGGGTCGTGCAGGAACCGCGGCGTCCGGCGGATCTCGAGGCCGGGCGCGTCCGGCTCGACGAGGAACAGCGCCTGCTCGCCCTCGGCGACAGCGAGCACGACGTAGACGCCGGGATCGCCCTCGCTCGTGACGAACCACTTCTCGCCGTCCAACACCCACTGGTCGCCGTCGCGCACGGCCGTCGCCTGCAGGCCCGCAAGGTCGGAGCCGGCGCCCGGCTCGGTCAGCGCCCACGCCTCGCGGTACTCGCCACGCACGATCGGCAACACGAAGCGCTCGGCCTGCTCCGGCGTCGCGATCTCGTAGAGCTCACGCGGGCCCCGGTCGACGACCGCGAAGCCGAGCCCGTTCGTCGCCTTGCCCGACTCCTCCTCGAGGGCGACCTGTCCCACCATCGAGAGCCCCCGCCCGCCGAGCTCCGGCGGCATGTTGAGCATCGCGAAGCCGGCCTCGCGCGCCTGCCGCCGCAGCGCGTCGACCTCGGCCGGGTCGATCTCGCCGGCCTCGGCGATCCGTTGCTCGAGCGGATAGACCTCCTGCTCGACGAAGCGCGCGACCTGCTCCTTCAGCTCGCGGATCTCCTGGGGCAGCTCGGGGACGAGCACGCGCAGCACCTCCTCGGCGGTTGACCGTGCGGTCAGGAATGGACGGGGCGAGAGCCTATGCGACCGCCGACGCGAACGCGGCGCGCTCGGCAGGAGCGAGCGGACGGGAGCCGCCGCGCTCGCGGTCGCGGGCGACGAGGACCGCCTCCGCCTCGGCGGCCAGCTCGCCGTCCTCGGTACGGATCTCCTCGCGCGTCGCCAGGCTCGAGCGGCCGACGCGGACGAGCCGGCAGGAGACGAGCACGACCTCGTCGGCCTGCGTCAGCTCCCGGCGGAAGTCGATCGCGACGCGCGCCAGCACGTAGTCCCACGGGTCGCCCGCCTCGCCGAGGGTGCGCTCGAGCCACTCGTCCCGGCACTCCTCCAGGTACGTGGCGTAGACGGCGTTGTTGACGTGCCGGTAGGCGTCGAGGTCGCGCCACCGGATCTCGATCCGCTTCGAGTGCTCCACGGGCGCCAGATCGTATCGGTGTTGACCGTACGGTCAGCTTTTGCCACAGTGACGCGGCACCGCCGAGCCGCGTCGGCGAAGGGAGGCCGGAGTGACGACGTTCCATCCGCGCGAGCCGCGCCGGCTCGCCCGCCGCGAGTTCCTGCGCCGCTCGGCGCTCGGCGCCGCCGGGCTGGTCATCGCGCCCTCGCTCCTCGCCGCCTGCGGCGGCGGCGACGACGGCGGCACCAGCACCGCCACGGAGCTGCCGCTCGCGCGCCCCGACAGCCCCGTCACGCTGCCGCTGTACGACGACAACGCCGCGATCGCGGCCGGCCTCGAGCCCGAAGACGGCCCGCTGCGGATCTACAACTGGGTCGACTACCTCTGGCCGAAGAAGCTGAAGGAGTTCGGCAAGGAGTACAGCGTCGACGTCGAGCTGACCACCTTCTCGACGATGGACGAGGCGATCGCCAAGCTCGCGAGCGGCGCTGCCAACTTCGACGTCTTCTTCCCGACGACGGACCGGATCTCGCGGCTGGCGTACGGGAAGCTCGTGCAGCCGCTGAACCGGGACTACCTCCCCAACCTGGCGAACGTCTGGTCGGCGCTGCAGGACCCGTTCTACGACAAGGGCTCGCGCTACACCGTCCCCTACGTCACCTTCTCGACCGGGATCGGCTACCGCCGGGACCGGCTCGGCCTCGACCCGGCGAAGCTCGACAACCCCTACGACGTCTTCTGGGACGACTCGCTGCGCGGCAAGGTCTGGCTGCTCGACGACGCGCGCGAAGCGATCGCGCTCGCGCTGCTCCGCAAGGGCGAGACCGACGTCAACACCGAGGACCCGGCCCTGATCGACGCGGCCAAGGCCGACCTGCTCGACCTGATCTCGGCCGTCAACGTCAAGGTCTCGACCGAGGACTACTCGAAAGTGCCGGAGGGCGTCGCGCCGGTGCACCAGGCGTGGTCGGGGAGCATGATCGCCGCCCAGTGGTACCTGCCGGAGGGCGTCGGCACGGAGGAGCTCGGCTTCTGGTTCCCGGCCGACGGCCGCGGGCCGATCGGCTCCGACCAGATGGCGGTGCTGCGGGGGGCGAAGAACCCGGTGCTCGCGCACCACTTCCTCGACTTCATGCTCGAGGAGAAGAACGCGTACGACAACTTCGCGCAGTTCGTCGGCTACCAGCCGCCGCTGACGTCGCTCGACCCCGACCGGCTCGTCACCGACGAGGTCGTGCCGCCGACCCTGCGCAGCGCGGTCGTGCGCGAGTCGGACTTCGACGCCGGCCTGCAGGAGCTCGAGCTGAGCCCCGACGGCCAGGTGCTCTGGCAGAACGCCTGGGCGGAGTTCAAGGCCGGCCTCTAGCTCCAGATGCGCTACCCGCGCTGGTTCTGGCCGGCCGCCTCGCTCCCCGGCGTCGCCTGGCTGGCGCTCTTCTTCGTCCTGCCGCTCTACGCGATCCTGGCGATCGCGCTGGGGTCGGTCGACCCGCTCCTGCAGACCGTCCGCCCCGCCTGGAACCCGCTCGACTGGGACACGGCCGCGTTCGACTTCGTCTTCGAGGGCCTCCTCGGCGGCGGTGGCTTCCAGAAGGTGTTCGTGCGCACGTTCGCCTACGTGGCGGTCGCGCTCGTCCTGACGCTCCTGATCGCGTACCCGGTCGCCTACTTCGTCGCCCGCCACGGCGGCCGCTGGAAGGGGCTGCTGCTGGCGGGGCTCGTGGCGCCCTTCTTCATCAGCTACCTGATGCGGATGCTCTCCTGGATCAACCTGCTCCAGGAGGACGGCTGGGTGAACGACGCCCTGGCCTGGCTCCACCTCGTCGACGAGCCGATCAACTGGCTCGACGGCCGCGCCTCCTCGGTCGTGCTCGGACTGGTCTACGGCTACGTGCCGTTCATGATCCTGCCGCTCTACGCCTTCCTCGACCGGGTCGACCCGAGGCTGCTCGAGGCCGCCCGCGACCTCGGCGCGAGCCCGGCGGAGGCGTTCCGGATGGTGACGCTGCCGCTGTCGGTCCCCGCCGTGCTCGCCGGCACCGTGATCGTCGCGCTGCCGATGTTCGGGGACTACTACACGCCCGACCTGCTCTCCGGCTCCCCGAACACGTCGATGATCGGCAACCAGGTCAACCTCTACATCAGGGGCGGCCAGCAGGTGCCGGTCGGCGCGGCGCTCGTCTGCGTGCTGATGGTCGTGCTGCTGGTGCTGATGCTCTACTACCTCGTCGCGACCGCGCGCGTGGCGCGTCGGGCCGGGCAGGCATGAGCCGGGGCTCCGCGTGGCGGCGGCCGTGGGGGCTGGCGCTCTTCACCCTCGCGTACCTGGCCTGGTCGATCGTGCCGATCCTCGTCGCGATCCGCTTCTCGTTCAACGAGGGCCGCTCCCGCTCGACGGCGCAGGGCTGGTCGACCCGCTGGTACTGGGGCGACCCGGACCTGTCCGTCTGGCACGACCCGACGCTGTACCAGGCGCTCCTGCAGAGCTTGCGGCTGGCGGCGATCGCGATCGCCGTCGCCGTCCCGCTCGGCGTCGCGCTCGCCGTCGGCCTGACGCGCTGGCGCGGCCGCGGGGCCGGCACGTCGCGCTTCGTCTCGCTGTTCCCGCTGGTGACGCCCGAGCTCGTGATGGGCGTCTCGCTCTTCCTCGTCTTCACGAGCCTGCTCACCTTCGTGGAGCTCGGCACCGTTGCGCAGGCGGTCGGGCACGTCACGTTCTCGATCTCCTTCGTCGTGATCATCGTCCGCGGCCGGCTGCTCTCGATCGGCAAGGACTACGAGGAGGCGGCGATGGACCTGGGCGCCTCGCCCGTGCAGGCGCTGCGAATGGCGCTGCTGCCGCTCCTCACCCCCGCGATCCTGGCGAGCGCGATCGTCGTCTTCGCGATCTCGATGGACGACTTCGTGATCAGCCAGTACCTCTCCGCCGGCTCGGGGACGGACACGGTGCCCGTCCGGATCTACGCGAACGCCCGCGGCGCGCCGACGCCGGCGCTGAACGCGCTCGCCAGCCTGACGCTGGCGGTGACGCTGGCGTTGGCGGCGGCGCTCTTCCTCGTCTGGCGCACTGCGCGGAGCCGGCAGGGCGTGCGCGGCGCGGCCGTCGAGGACCTGGCCGGCTTCGAGACCTCCTAGCGCCTGCCGAGCGCGGCCGCCGCTGCCGCCCTCCCGGTGCGGACGGCGCCCTCCATGTAGCCCGCCACCCACTGGTCGGAGCCGCAGACGTAGAACGGCGGGTCGTGCGTGCCGTGCAGCGGGCCGACGCGCAGGACGTCGCCGAGGCGCCAGTGGGTGACGTAGCCGCGCGCGTAGGGGTCGGTGGCCCAGAGCCGGAGGTGCAGCTCGCGCGGCTCCGCCGCAGCGGCACCGTAGAGCCGGCGTAGCTCGCCGCGGACGAGGTCGTCGCGGTCCGCCGCCGGCGTCGCCAGCAGGTGCCCGATCCGCTCGGGCGGGACGAGACCGGAAAGGACTCCGTCGCGCTGCGGCCAGGTCGAGGCGAGCACATGCTCCCCCTCGCTCAGCCCGTTCGCGCCCACGTCGGCCCAGACCGACCGCTCGTAGACGGCGACCGTCTTCGCCGCCGCGGCCAGGCGCTGGGCGCGCAGGGACGCGAGCCGCTCGGGCCGGACGCCGTCGACGGCAAGCTCGTGCAGGACGCCCACGGGCAGCGCGCAGACGACCGCCTCGGCGGCCACCACCTCGCCTCCCGCGAGCGTGACGCGGCAGCCGCCCCGTGCGACCGCGACGCGCTCGACGACGGCATCGAGCCGCACGCGGCCGCCCAGCTCGGCCGCCATCCGCTCGGCCACCTCGGCGCTCCCCTCCGCCACCTGGAGCGACTCCCAGAGGTCGTACGAGTAGAACCCGCGCTCGCCGGCCGCGGCAGCCTTGCGCAGCTCCGCCAGCAGCGAGGTCAGCTCGATCGAGCCGTCGGCGAGCGAGAGGGCGCCGACCTCGAGCGCGTGGACGACCGCGGGCCGCGCGCCCACCGAACGCAGCCAGGCGCCGAACGAGAGCGCGTCCAGCCGCGCCGCCTCCGGGTGCGACCACGGGTCGTCCGGGTCGACGCTCGCGGCCAGCTGGGCGAACAGGCGCTCGACCCGCTCGTGGTCGGCGCCGTCCTCCTCGCTCGCGTACGGCCACGACTCGGCGCGGTGGAGCCCGTCGAAGAGGTCGTACGTCGTCAGGCCCGGCGCGGCGACGTAGCTCGGCTCGAGCGTCAGGCCGAGCTCGTCGACCAGCTCGAGGTAGGCAGTGTGGACGCGCCCGACGACCTCGCCGCCGAGCTGCGCCGGCCGGCCCTCGTCGAGCCGCACCTGCTCCACGCGCCCGCCGACCCGGTTGCGCGCTTCCAGCACGACGACGTCGGCGCCCGCGGCCGCCAGGTCGCGCGCGGCGGCGAGGCCTGCGAGGCCCGCCCCGAGCACGGCGACGTCCGTCACGCGGCCGGGTCGGGCCCGTCGAGCACGCGCAGCGCCTCGGACGGGAAGTAGGCGCGGACGGCGTCGCCGACGTCGTAGTCCTCGACGTCGCCCGCGTTCGCCAGCAGCGCCTGGACGACGTCGCCGCCCGGCAGGGCGACGTGCACCTGCGTCGTCGAGCCGAGGTAGACGAAGCGCTCGATCCGCGCGGGCACGCGGTTGACGCCGACCGAGCCCGGCGGCTCGATCCCGACCCGCTCCGGGCGAATCGTGACCCGGACCTCGCCCCGGGCCGCCGTCGTGCCCTGCCCCGCGACGAGCTCGAGGTCGCCCACGCGCACCCGCCCGGCGCCGTCGCACGACGCCCGCATCAGGTTCGAGACGCCGAGGAAGTCGGCGACGAACGCCGTCTCGGGCTCCTCGTAGACCGCGCGCGGCGTGCCGAGCTGCTCGATGCGGCCGTTCGCCATCACGGCGATCCGGTCCGACATCGTCAGCGCCTCCTCCTGGTCGTGCGTCACGTAGACGAACGTGATCCCGACCTCCTGCTGCAGGCTCTTGAGCTCGAGCTGGAGCTCCCGCCGGAGCTTCGCGTCGAGAGCGCCGAGCGGCTCGTCGAGCAGGAGCACTGCGGGCGAGAGCACGAGCGCGCGCGCGAGCGCGACCCGCTGCTGCTGGCCGCCGGAGAGCTGGTGCGGGCGCCGGTCCCCGTAGCCGGGCAGGCGGACGAGCTCGAGCAGCTCCTCGGCCCGCCGTCGCTTTTCGCTCCGGGAGAGGCGGCGGAAACGGAGGCCGAAGGCGACGTTTTCAGCCACGCTCAGGTGCGGGAAGAGGGCGTAGCTCTGGAAGACCGTGTTCACCGGCCGCCGGTGCGGCGGCACGTCGGTGTGGTCGACGCCCGAGATCAGCACGCGCCCTTCGTCGGGCCGCTCGAAGCCCGCGATCATGCGCAGCGACGTCGTCTTGCCGCACCCGGACGGGCCGAGCAGGGAGAAGAACTCGCCGGCGGCGACCTCGACGGAGACGCCGTCGACGGCCTGGACGTCCTCGAACCGCTTGCGGACGCGCTCGAGCGCGACCGACCCCTCCGCGGCCGAGCTCACCCGCGCGGGAGCTCGCGCTCGATCGCGCCGCGGACGAGCTCGCGGGCCCGGCGCCGGTCGAGCAGGCCGAGGTACAGCATCGAGTCGATCCCGTCGGCCGCGGCGGCGAGCCGCCAGCCGGTCGCAACGGGGTCGGCCGGCGGCGCGAGCGAGCCATCCTCCGCGCCTCCCCGCACCAGCCCGACGATCCGCTCGACCCACGCCCGGTAGGCGTCCTCCACGAGCGGCCGGAGCAGGTCGTCGAAGCGCATCGTGCTCCAGACCTCGTTCCAGAGCGCCCGCTGCTCGCTCCAGGGCGGCTCGGGGTCGAGGCTCGCGAGCAGCGCGTGCTCGAGCCGCGCGGCCGCGTCCGGCAGGGGCGCGAGCAGCTCCTCGACCGCCGCGGCGAGCCGCTCCTCCGAGAACGCGAACGCGTGCCGGAGCAGCTCGCGCCGCGTCGAGAAGTAGTAGTGGACGAGGGCCTTCGAGACGCCCGCCTCCTCGGCGACGGCGGCCATCCGCAAGCCGTGGGCGCCGTCGCGTGCAACCACGCGGCAGGCAGACTCGAGGATGACGGCGACTCGCTCGCTGACCGGCGCGGAGGCGTTCACGGTGCCGTATCTTGACCGAACGCGACGGGCGGCGATAGCCTGACTGACCGGACAGTCAGGACAGCGGAGGTGCGTGTGGCCCGGCAGGCTCCGACACTCGACAGGCCCGAAGGCCCGCTCCTCCCGCTCGAGGAGGGCTGGACGCTGCCGGCGCCGTGGTACTCGGACGCCGACGTGCACGCGCTCGAGCTGCGCTCCATCTTCGAGCGCACCTGGCAGTACGCAGGGCCCGCCGAGCAGGTCGCACAGCGGGGCTCGTACCTCGCCACGCGCGCGGCGCACGTGCCGGTGGTCGTCACCCGCGCCGAGGACGGCGTGCTGCGGGCCTTCGTCAACGTCTGCCGCCACCGCGGCCACGTGGTCGCCGACGGCACGGGCTGTCGGGCAACGCTCCAGTGCCCCTATCACGCGTGGACGTACGGTCTCGACGGCGCGCTACGCCGCGCTCCGCGGGCCGAGCGCGAGCCGGGCTTCGACCCGGCGGGGCTCGGGCTGCGGCCCGTCTCGGTGGACACCTGGGGGCCCTGGGTGTTCGTCAACCCGGACCCGGCGGCGGCGTCGCTCGCCGACACGCTCGCCGACCTCCCCACGCTGCTCGCCGAGTGCGGCCTCGAGCTCGCCGGGCTCCGCTTCCACTCGCACCACGAATGGGAGCAGGCGGTCAACTGGAAGGTCGCGCTCGAGAACTACCTCGAGTGCTACCACTGCGCGGTCGCGCACCCAGGCTTCAGCAAGGTGATCGACGTCGACCCGGACGCCTACGTGCTGCGCGTCGAGCCGACGTACTCCAGCCAGGTCGGCCCAGTGCGAGCCGCCGCGCTCGCCGGCAACGGCTCGGCGCCCTACGACCCGCGCGGCGACGTGACCCAGTCGCAGTACCACTTCGTCTGGCCGAACACGACGATCAACGTCGATCCGGGGCCACAGAACGTCTCGATCGAGCGCTGGGTGCCGGTCGGCCCCCGGCTGACCGTCGAGGTGACGGACTACTGGTTCGGCGCCGACGTCACGGAGGAGCGCGCGCAGGAGGTGATCGAGTTCGGGACGCAGGTGGCGAACGAGGACGTCGCCCTCTGCGAGGCCGTGCAGGCGGGCCTCGACTCGCAGGCGGTCCCGCAGGGGCGCCTGATGCTCGCCAGCGAGGGCCTGATCCACGACTTCCAGCGGCGCGTCGCCGCCGCGCTCGGCGGCTAGATGCTTGACCGGAAAATGCCGCGCAGCCGGGGGCGTTCACGACCAAGCCGGGCGCCGCACGTACGCGCCGTGCAGGCTAGAAGCCTGTGCGGCGCGCGCGGGTGGTGAACCGGCGCCGCGTCGTGGGCGGCATCCGGCCCGCCGGGATTTTCCGGTCAGGCATCTAGAGGGCCTGCGGCGTCAGGACGAGCCGCACCGCGCCACGCCGGGAGGCGCCGCGCACCACGTAGCGGGCGAGCAGGATCTCGTGCACAGGCGCCACGATCCGCAGGTGGATGTGCGGCTCGGCGCCGTAGCGCCCGGGCAACGGGCCCTGGAAGCGGAAGCGGCCGGCGGCGTCCGTCAGCACGGTCCCGCTCGTGCCCCGCGAGTAGCGGCCGTTCCTCCCGGCCTGCCAGAGCTCGACCCGGGCGCGCGCGAGCGGCTTGCAGTCGAGCGCCGAGAGAACGACGCCGGTGAGGACGTGGCCGCTGCCGATCGACGCCCGCAGCGGCGGCGAGCCGCGACCGAACGGCCCGAAGGAGTCGGACGGCGTCGGCCGGCAGCCCGGCGCCGCCGGCGCGGGAGTGGTCGCGAGCACCAGCCCGGTCGCGACGATGGCCGCCAGCGCGATCGCGCGCACGCCCGAGGTCTAGCAGACCGCGGCGGGACAGACCAGGACCAGGAGAGGCCGCTCTCCGAGCGGAGGCGCTCGTTCGGTTCCTCGGGCGCCCCGGCAAGCGCTGCGGAGGACGCGCATAATCGTCCTCTGCGCTACGAGCCCGCTGCGAGAGGAGAGCCATGACATCGGTTGAGACCCAGACCGGGCTTCGCTTCGAGCCTCCGGGACCGGGGACGTGGGAGTTGGACGCCGTCCACTTCCCTCGCCCCGTGACGCGCTACTGGGCCGAGATCCATTCTGAGCCGTTCACGCGCGGCTTCCGTGAGTTCACGCGCTACTACGGGATCCTCCTGGACACGCTCGCGTACGAGTACGTGAACGGGTTCGCATACAAGACGGCCCTCCCGGTCGCCGAGGACGAGGTGCCGAAGCGGTTCGCCCGAGCTGAGGAGGTCGTCCAGGGGAAGCTCTGGGGCGAGCAGCTGCGGGAGTGGGACGAGACGTACAAGCCGGCGTCGATCGCGACGCACCGCGGGCTGCAGTCGGTCGAACCGGATGAGCTGTCCGACGACGAGCTGGTCGCCTACCTGGAACGCTGCCGCGACCATCACGCCGGGATGATCTACCAGCACATGCGCTTCACCGGCGCGGCCGTCCTCCCGACTGGTGATTTTCTCGCGCACGTCGGCGACTGGACGGGCCTGCCGCCGGCCGAGCTTCTCGGCCTGATGCGTGGCGCGGCGCCGGTGTCCGCGGGAGCCTCGGCCGAGCTCGATCGGCTGATCCGTGTCGTCCGCGAGGATCCGGCCGCGCAGCGGCTTCTGGAGCCCGGCGGCGATCCCGCCGAGACGCTCGAGACCCTACGCTCGCTCGACGGTGAGACCGGCGCCGCGGTGTCGGCGTATCTCGACCTCGTCGGCAACCGGCTTCTGGACGGCTTCGACATCTCCGAGCCGACTGCGCTCGAGCTGCCCGGCGTTCTGCTCCGGGCGATCAGCGTGGCCGTCGGCGGAGGTGCCCAGGAAGCGGGCGACGTCGAGCAGCAGATCGGACAGGTCCGTGCGAACGTGCCCGAGCAGCACCGGACCGAGTTCGACGAGCTGCTCCAGGAGGCGCGCTCGCTGTATCGGCTCCGCGACGAACGCGGCGTCTACAGCGACATCTGGGCCTCAGGGATCATGCGCCGCGCCGTGCTCGCTGCAGGTCGGCGGCTCGCCGCAGCGGGGCGCATCCACGAGCCGGTACACCTGGTCGACGCCGGATTCAGCGAGATGCGGGCGCTTGCCTCGACGGCCGGCGGCCCGAGCGCGGACGAGCTCGCGGCGCGGGCCGAGTTCCGCGCTACGCACACGGCGAGGGACGCACCCCCGCTGCTCGGGCCGCCGCCGACTTCCCCGCCAGACCCGTCCGGCCTGCCACCGGCGGCGGCACGGGTGATGCGTGCAACCGGGATCGCCATTGGAGCGCTCTTCGGCGCTTCGGAAGCTGCTCACGAGGAGAATCTCGTGCGCGGACTGTCTGCGAGCGGGGGCCTCTACGAAGGGCCCGCCCGGCGGGTCTCCGGCCCCGCCGAGTTCGACAGGATCACCCAGGGAGACGTGCTCGTGACGGAGTCGACGACGGAGGCCTTCAACATCCTGCTGCCGCTGCTCGGAGCGATCGTCACCGACAGCGGTGGCCTGCTCTCGCACTCCGCGATCGTCGCTCGCGAGTTCGGAATACCCGGGGTTGTCGGCACGCGCGAGGCTACGCGGCGCATCGCCGACGGGACGCGCGTCCGGGTCGACGGCGATGCCGGTGAGGTGGCCGTGCTGTCGTGAAGCAGATCGTTCCGCTCGTCAAAGCGCGCGACGATGCGGTCTTCGGCTCCAAGGCGGTCGGGCTGGGAGAGGCGGCACGCCAAGGGCTTCGTCTGCCGCCCGGGGTCGCCCTCTCTGGCTCGATCGTCGAGGCCGTCGCCGCGGGCGAGGAGCGCGCGATCGGGAAGGTGCTGAAGGCGATTCGGCCGCTGAATCGTCCACTGGCAGTCCGCTCGTCCGCGGTCGACGAGGACGGGGCGAAGGCGAGCTTCGCAGGCCAGCACCTGACGCTGCTGAACGTGGCCACCGATGCGGGCGTGACCTCTGCGCTCCAGGAGATCTGGTGGTCTGCCAACTCGGACTCGGCGATCACCTACCGGCAGCGCGTCGGCCTCTTCACGCGCCCGAGCGTCGCGGTCGTGATCCAGTCGCTCCTCGACCCCGAGGTCGCGGGCGTGATGTTCACGCGGAACCCGCTCTCGGGCGCCGACGAGCGCGTGATCGAGGCGAGCTGGGGGCTGGGAGAGGCGGTCGTTGCCGGCCAGGTCATCCCCGACCACTTCCGCGTTGCCCGCTCCGGCGACGTGCTCGAACGGACCGCAGGTGCGAAGACGATGGCGATCCGCACGCTACCCGAGGGCGGCACGGTCGAGCAGAAGGTGGCAGCGGAGCTTGTCGAGCGGCTCTGCCTCGACGACGACCAGCTGGGCGAGCTGAACCGCCTGGCCGACAGCTGCGAGCAGGTGTACGGAGACGCGCGCGACATCGAGTGGGCGTTCCGGGCCGGCATGCTTTACCTGCTGCAGTGCCGCGCCATCACCAGGGCAGCGTCCTGACGCCGCCGCCGCGCGGACGGTCGCGCGGTGACGTCGGCATCGTCCTTACGGTCGTGCTCGGGACGATGCTCGTCCCACTCAACTCGACGATGATCGCGGTCGCGGTGCCGGAGTTGATCGACGCCTTTGACGCGAGCCTCGGCTCGGTCGGCTGGCTCGTCACCGGCTACCTGATCGCGATGGCGTCGCTGCAGCCCGTCGGGGGTAACCTCGGTGATCGATTCGGACGACGGCCGGTCCTGCTCGGCGGACTCGCCTGGTTCGCCGTCGCCTCGCTTGGCGCGGCGCTCGCGCCTGACCTGCCGCTGCTGATCGTGTTCCGGATCCAGCAGGCAGTCGCCGGCGCGCTCGTCTTTCCGAACGGACTCGCGCTGCTCCGCGAGATTGCGCCGCCCGGTCGCCTCGGACGCCGCCTCGGCCTGATCATGGGCGCGCTGCCGCTCGCGGCCGCGGTCGGCCCTCTTCTCGCAGGGGTGCTGCTCGCAGTCGGCGACTGGCGGGCGATCTTCCTCGTCAACCTGGTTCTCGTCGTCCCCCCGCTTGTACTCGGCGTTCGCTACCTACCCCGCAGCCGTCCGGCGGGGATTCAGGGACGCTTCGACATCGCCGGGGCTTCACTGCTCGCGGTCTTCCTCGTCGCCGCCGCATGGACGCTCAACCGCGGCGTCACGAGGAGCGACGGGATCTTCGCGCTCGCGGTCGCCACCGCCGCCGGGATGCTCTTCGCGCTGCAGGAGTTGCGCCACCCGCGGCCGGTCGTCGAGCTGCGACTCTTCCGGAACCCGCAGTTCGTCGCGGCGAACGTCGGAGTGGCACTCAGCAACCTCGCCATGTACGTGACGCTCTTCGCCTTGCCGCTCGTGCTCGCTCGACGAGGCGGCTGGACCGGCGCGCAGATCGGCCTCGTCCTCGCGACCATGACGTTGACGACGACGATGTTCGCTTCGTCGCCGCTCGGCGGCCGCGCAGCGGACCGGCTCGGAGCGCGGCTGCCGGCGACGGCCGGGCTGGCGCTGATGACCGGCTGCCTGGTGCCGCTGGCTTTCGCCGGGCCCGAGCTTTCCGGCGGCGCGATCATCGCGGCGCTCGTGGGCGTCGGAAGCGGTCTCGGCCTGGCCACGGTGCCGCTGCAGGTGGCGGCGCTGGAGGCCGTCGACGTGTCGCGGTCAGGCTCCGTCTCCGGGATGTTCTCGACGAGTCGTTACCTCGGGAGCATCGCCGGGATCAGCCTCCTGGCCGGGGCACTGCAACCGGTTGCGGGCGGGGGCGGCGGCTTCCGGGCGCTCTTCACGGTCGTCGCGGCGGCGGCGGCGGCCTCCGCCGCCGCCGCGTTCCTGCTCCCCGGTCGTGCCGACGGCACGGTCGACGATCGGGCCGAAGCGACTCGTTAGGATCGGCACGTGCCAGGAGCGCCGGTCGACGTGCTGAAAGGGGTGCCCCTGTTCGCCGACCTCGACCGGAGAGAGCTGCAGCAGGTCGCGAGGCTGTTCAAAGAGCGCCGCTTCCCGCAGGGCGACACGGTCATGAAGGAAGGCCTTGGCGGTGCCGCCCTCTTCGTGATCGAGGCCGGCGAGGCGATCGTGAGCATCGGCGGCCGCGAGCGCGCGAGGCTGAAGCCGGGCGACCACTTCGGCGAGATCGCGCTGATCGACGAGGGCGCGCGCACGGCGACGGTGACGGCCGCGACCGAGCTGGCGTGTTACGGGCTCACGCTCTGGGAGTTCCGCCCGCTCGTGCGCCAGAACGGAGAGATCGGCTGGAAGCTGCTGCAGGCGCTCGCCGCGAGGTTCCGCGACGTTGCGCAAGAAGCACAATCCGCAGCGTCCCACAGTGGATCGTCCCCCGCAACTGAAGGCTCCGTTCCGGGATTCCGGGCGTCGTAGAATCTTGCGATGCC
>DASTPC010000146.1:0-18098 GCA_035720085.1 Gaiellaceae bacterium | reverse complement strand
TTCGAGCGCGCGCTCGCCGTCGCGCGCCGGGACGGGGCGCGGGCGCTCGAGCTGCGCGCGGCCCTCGCGCTCGCGCGCTCGGCGGCGCCGGGTGACCGGGCGGCGGCCACGGCGCTCGAGCGCGCGGTCGGCTGGTTCCGGGAGGGCGTCGACACCCCGGACCTCGCCGCGGCCCGCCGCTACCTCGTCGAGCACGGCGGCGGCGGAGTCGCGGCCGCCCGGCCGCACGGCGGCGGCGTCCGCTACGCCCGCAGCGGCGACCTCAGCATCGCCTTCGAGGTGACCGGCCTCGACGGTCCCGACCTCGTCCTCGTGCCGGGCTTCGTCTCGCACCTGCAGAAAGACTGGCAGGAGCCCCGGCACGCCCGCTTCCTCGACCGTCTCGGCTCGTTCTCGCGGTTGATCCGCTTCGACAAGCGCGGCACCGGGCTCTCCGACCGGCCGGGCGGCACCCCCGACCTCGAGGCGCGGATGGACGACGTCCGCGCGGTCATGGACGCGGCCGGGAGCGAACGAGCGGTGGTCCTCGGCTACTCCGAGGGCGGCCCGATGGCGATCCTGTTCGCTGCCACCTACCCGGAGCGCGTCGAGTCGCTCGTCCTCTACGGCGCCTACGCGACACGGGTGCGGCGCGACGACTATCCGTGGGCCGCCACGGCCGAGGAGCGTCGCTCCTACGCCGACCGGATCGAGCGCGAGTGGGGATGGGAGGCCGACCTGCAGCGGATGTGCCCGACCGCCGACGTGGAGCTCGCCCGCTGGTGGGGCGAACGGGCGCGTGCGGCCGCCAGCCCGGGCGCCGCGCGCGCGCTCGTCGAGATGAACTCGCAGATCGACGTGCGCGAGCTGCTCCCGGCGCTCCGGGTGCCGACCCTCGTCATCCACCGCACGGGCGACGTCGACGTCGCGGTCGAGGAGGCGCGCTACCTGGCCGCGCGGATCCCGTCCGCGCAGCTCGTCGAGCTGCCCGGCGTCGACCACTTCGTCGCCGTCGACCCGGATGCGATCCTCGACGTGGTCGAGCCGTTCGTCCGCGGTCGCCCGCAGGTGCCGTCGGCGCCCACCGCCGACGACGGTCCCGGCCAGCGTGTGCTGGCGACGATCCTCGTCACCGACCTCCCGCACGCGGCCCGCGAGATCGAGCGGCTCGGCGACCGCGGCTGGGCGGAGCTGCGGCGACGCCACGACGAGGCCGTGCGCGACGAGCTTCGCCGCCACTCCGGGGAGGACGTCGACAACGCCGGCGAGGGCTTCGTCGCCACCTTCGACGGCCCGGGCCGCGCGATCCGCTGCGCCGTGAACGTGCGCGAGCGCCTCGCCGAGCTCGGGCTCGTCGTCCGGATCGGGCTGCACACCGGCGAGATCGTCCGCTGCCCGCAGGACGTGCGCGGGATCGCGGTCCACACGGCCGCCCGGGTCGCCGCCCAGGCGGAGCCGGGCGAGGTGCTCGTGACGGCGACGACGCGCGACCTGGTCGCCGGCTCGGGGCTCGCCTTCGACGACCGCGGCGAGCGCAGCCTGAAGGGGCTCGACGGAGCCAGGCGGCTGTTCGCCGTCGCTGCTTGAGGGCCGCTCCTGCATCGGCCTTGCGGCGACGAAAGCCGACGCCTTCAGGACCCGCACGGGCGGATTCCCGCCCGTGCGCGAAGGACCTGCTAGCGTCGTCGGGCCGCATGGACGTTCGCCTCCTCGGTCCGCTCGAGGCACGTGTGGACGGGCGGCCTCTCACACTCGGCGGACGGAAGCAGCGCGCCCTGCTGGCCGTGCTCGCGCTCGGCGCCGGCCGCACGGTCTCCACCGAGCGGCTCGTGGACGAGCTCTGGGGCGAGGACCCACCCGAGACGGCCGTGAAGATGGTTCAGATCTACGTCTCGCAGCTGCGGAAGGTGCTGCCGGAGGGTCTGCTCGTCACGCGTCCGCCGGGCTACGTGCTCGCGGTCGAGCCGGAGGACGTCGACCTGCAGGCGGTCGAGCGGCTGCTGGCCGACGGCCGCGCGGCGCTCGCCGGCGGCCAGGCCGAGCGCGCCGCCGCCCTCCTCGCCGACGCGCTCGAGCGCTGGCGCGGGCCGGCGCTGGCCGAGTTCGCCGGCGAGCCGTTCGGGCACGTCGAGATCCCCCGGCTCGAGGAGCTGCAGCTCGCGGTGCTGGAGGAGCGCGTGGAGGCGGACCTCGCGCTCGGGCGTCACGCCGAGGTGGCGGGCGAGCTCGAGTCGCTCGTCGCGCGGCACCCGCTGCGGGAGCGGCTGCGCGGCCAGCAGCTCGTCGCGCTCTACCGCTCGGGGCGGCAGGCGGACGCGCTCGCCTCCTACCAGGGGTTCCGGCGGATGCTCGACGAGGAGCTCGGGATCGAGCCGTCGGCGCGGCTGCGCGAGCTCGAGCGGTCGATTCTGCGCCAGGACCCGTCGCTCGACGCCCCCGCGCCGCCGCGACGCAGGACGGCCGCCCGACCAGGGCGCGCCACGCCGACGCCGCGGCCGGTGGGGCGCGACGGCGAGCTCGCCCAGCTGCGCGAGGCGCTCGACGCATCGCTCGGCGGCGATCGGCGGCTCGTGCTCGTCACCGGCGAGCCGGGAGTCGGCAAGACCGCCCTCCTCGAGGCGTTCCTGGCCGAGGCGGAAGTGGTCGGCGAGCTGCTCGTGGCGCGGGGGCTCTGCGTCGAGCAACGCGGCCCGGCCGAGCCGTACCTGCCGATCCTCGACGCGCTCGGCCGGCTCTGCGGCGGCGAGCGCGGCGCCGAGGTCGTCCCTCTGCTGCAGCGCCGCGGGCCGACGTGGCTCGCCCAGATGCCCTGGCACCTACCGGCGGCGGAGCTCGACGCGCTGCACGTCAGCGTCCTCGGCGCCACGCGCGACCGGATGCTGCGCGAGCTCGGGGAGGCGCTCGACGCCGTGGCCGGCCTGGCACCGCTCGCGCTCGTCCTCGAGGACCTGCAGTGGAGCGACCTCGCCACCGTCGACGCGCTCGCCTGGGTGGCGCGGCGCGAGGGCGCGGCGCCGCTGCTCCTGCTCGGCACGGTGGCACGGCTGGAGGGCAGCGAGCCCGCCGACGCCGTCCTCGCGCTCGCCGACGAGCTGCGCGTGCGTCGCCGGTCGGTCGAGATCCCGCTCGGGGGGCTGAACGCGGCTGCCCTCGGCGAGCTCGTCGCCGCCCGCATCGGCCCGGGCGAGCTGGCAGAGCGGCTTGCGGGCGTGCTGCTCGAGCGCACCGGGGGCAACCCGCTGTTCGCCGAGACGGTGCTCGAGGGCTGGGCCGCCGACGGCAAGCTGGCCCCCGCGGAGGACGGCTGGCAGCTCGTCGGCAGCGTCGAGGAGCTGGGCACCGCGGTGCCGCGCAGCATCCGGGCGGTGGTGCTGCGCCGGTTCGAGCAGCTGGAGCCGGCCGAGCAGCAGGTGCTCGCGGCCGCGAGCGTGGCCGGCACCGAGGCGGCGGCTGCGGCCGTCGCCGCTGCGACGGGGACGGCCGAGCACGAGGTGGAGCTGCTCGCCGAGGAGCTCGTCCGGCGCGGCAGCTTCCTCGAGCCGCTCGAACCGACCGAGTGGCCGGACGGGACGGTCACGGCGCGGTACGCGTTCACGCACCAGGTGCACCGGCAGGTGCTCTACGAGAGCGTCCCGACGGCGCGGCGGGCCCGGCTGCACCGGCGGATCGCCCAGCGGCTGGAAGCCGGCCACGGCGAGCGCTCGGTCGAGATCGCGGCCGAGCTGGCGGCCCACTACGAGCGCGGCCTCGAGCCGGAGAGCGCCGTCCGCTGGCTGCGGCTTGCCGCCGAGCTCTCTCTCCGCCGCCTCGCGCCCCGGCCGGCGACGGGGCTGCTGCGGGCAGCGCTCGCCGCGCTCGAGGGGCTCCCCGACGGCGTCGAGCGCGACCGGCTCGAGCTCGACCTGCTCGTCCTGCTCGGCCAGGCGCTCGTCGTGGCCGACGGCTGGTCGTCGGAGGAGGCCGAGGCCGCACTCGACCGGGCGCGGCTGCTCGGCACCCGGCTCGCGGACAACGAGCCGATCGTGCCGGTGCTGGTCGCGCTCGGGACGATCTACGAGGTGCGTGGCGACTACGAGCGCGCCGAGCGGGTCGGGCGCGAGTGCCTCCGCGTCGTGCCGGAGGCCACCGGCGAGCGCCGGCTGCAGGCCCACGAGGTGCTCGCGTGCAGCCTCTTCCACCAGGGCTCGTTCAGTCGCGCGCTCGAGCACGCCGAGCTCGGCGCGGCGCTCGAGGAGCAGGGAGTGGTGGAGACGCCGGACGTGGTCGTCCTCGGCGACGACGTCGGCGTCTCGTGCCACGACTGGGCGGCGCTCGCGCTCTGGTTCCTGGGCCGCCCCGACGCGGCCCTTGCCCGGGCCGAGCGCGCGCTGCTACTGGCGGCGGAGCCGAGGCGTGCATACGGCCTCGCCGCCGCCCACGTGCAGGCGGCGATCGTCCACCAGTGCCGCGGCGACGTCGAGTCCACCCGCGCCGCGGCCGCGCGCACGGTCGAGCTGGCCGGTGACCGGGGCTACGCCTACCGGGTCGCCCTCGGCGCCGCGCTGCACGGGTGGGCGCGCGCGGCGAGTGGCGACCCGGACGGGGTGAGCGAGCTGCGCGAGGCGCTCGGGGCTGCCCGCGCGACCGGGGTCCGCATGGACGAGCCCTACCTGCTCGGGCTGCTGGCCGACGCCCTCGTCCGACTCGGCCGGCACGGCGACGCCGGCGAGGTCCTCGCGGAAGCGCTCGCTCGGCCGTCGTTCTACGAGGCGGAGCTCATGCGCCTCCGGGCGGCCGTCGCTCGGGCGCGCGGGCCCGACGACGGCGAGGCGACGCTGGAAGCCGCCCTCCGGACTGCGCGGAGCCAGGGCGCCCGCTCGCTGGAGCTCCGTGTCGCGGTCGACCTAGCCACCCTGCTCGCCGAGCGCGGCGACGCGGGCCGCGCGACGGCCGTCCTGGCCGAGGCGCGCGGCCGCCTGGTGGGCGGCGGCGGCACGGCCGACGCCCGCGCCGCCGACGCGCTCCTGGCGAGGCTCGAGAGCGGCGTTGCCCCCCCGCAGCGGCCGGTCACCGCCCACGTGCTCAGCGGCGGCGTCCGCCTCGCCTACCAGGTCACGGGCGCCGGGCCGCCCGACGTCGTCCTCGTCCCCGGCTTCGTCACTCATCTCGAGCTGGACTGGGAGGAGCCCGGCCACGCCCGCTTCCTCGAGCGGCTCGGCCGGCTCGGCAGGCTGATCCGCACCGACAAGCGCGGGACGGGCCTCTCCGACCGCGGCGTCGGCGTCCCCGACCTGGAGACCCGCGTGGACGACCTCCGCGCGGTGATGGACGCGCTCGGCAGCGAGCGGGCCGTCGTCGTCGGCCTTTCGGAGGGCGTCTCGACCGCGCTGCTGCTGGCCGCCTCGCACCCCGAGCGTGTGAGCGCCCTCGTGCTCGTCGGCGGGTACGCCAAGCGGCTCGACCCGGACGACGACTACCCGTGGGCTCCGACCGCCGAGGAGCGGGCCGCGTACGTCGAGCGCGTCGTCGGCGAGGGCGGCTACGAGTGGGACCTCGAGCTGATGGCCCCGTCCGCCGCGCCGGGCCTGCGTGCCTGGTGGGCCGCCCGCTGCCGTGCCGGCGCGAGCACCGAGGCTGCGCGCGAGCTGATGGAGATGAACTCGCGGATCGACGTGCGCGACGTCCTGCCGGCGATCCACGTGCCCACGCTCGTCGTGCATCGCGGGTCGGGTTACGTCGGCGCCGAGGAGGGACGCTACGTCGCCGGGCGGATCCCCGGCGCGCGCTTCGTCGAGCTCCCGGGCGAAGACCACGTGGTCGCGGTCGACCCGGATGCGATCCTGAACGTGGTCGGCCCGTTCGTGGCCGAGGTGGGCGGGCAGGCAGGCGACGGCGACCTGGCCCGCGTCCTGGCCACGATCCTGTTGACCGACATCGTCGGGTCGACGGAGACGGTCGCGCGGGTCGGCGACGCGGCCTGGTCGCGGCTGCTCGAACGCCACCACCAGGTCGTCCGGGAGGAGCTCGCCCGCTTCGCGGGCGTCGAGGTGGAGACGGCAGGCGACGGCTTCCTCGCCTCGTTCGACGGCCCGGGACGCGCGCTCCGGTGCGCGCTCGCGATCCAGGAGCGGCTCGTCCCGCTCGGCGTCTCCGCGCGGGCCGGCGTGCACACGGGCGAGGTCGAGCGGAGCGGCGACAGGCTCACCGGGGTCGCCGTGCACATCGCCGCGCGCGTCGCCGCCGAGGCGGCACCGGGCGAGGTGCTCGTGACCGCGACGACGCGGGACCTGGTCGCCGGCGGCGGGCTCGCGTTCGCCGACCGCGGCGAGCGCACCCTGCCGGGCTTCGGCGAGCCGCGCCGGCTGTATGCCGTTCTTCCGCGCAGGGAAGGGGATCTGCCGAGCGGATCAGCCACCGCGCACGATCCCTGAGGGCGGCCGCTCGCGCGGCAACGCGGCAGCTTCGAATCGGCTGGCGACACTGTTCGGCCGTGCCGCCCGCGGGCGAGTGGGAGCGTCGCGGCGGTCACGGTGGAAGTGCCGCCCGGCCGGAAGGGGAGCGGCCGGGCGGCGCTCGCGGGTGGCCCTACGCCCCGTACGGGCGTGTGGCAGCCCAGGGCCTGATTCCCAGCGAGTCGTGGAAGGCGTGCGGCGGGGCGTGGACGCGCTGCCGGCCGCGCGCGGCGCTCCGCTCGGCGAGCGCGGCCGAGAGGGCGCGGGCACGGCTTCCGGTGGCACCCGAGGGCGCGCCGGGGCGGCTGATCGTGAACGGCGGCAGGTTGCGGCCGGAGAGGATGCGGATCATCGGAGGGCTCCTTCGGTCGGGGTGTCCGTTGCAGCGAACACCGGGCCGGTAAAGGCTCGACCAGGACCCGGCAAACGGCGGGCGAGCAGCGGTGGTGTTGCCGCGGCCGGGATCTGCACAGGCGTGCAGATCCCGGCCTTGCGCACACAAGCGAGCGGTGCAGGAGAGGCGCGCGGCGCCGTCGAATGCCGCCGGGTGCCACGCGAGGGGGCCACGAGAGCGCGCAGGCGGCGGCCGATCGGCCGCCCTGCCCGGCTGGGCCTGATCGCGGTCGCCGTGCTCTTCGCGTTCCTCTACTACAGCCCGCTGCAGCGCTTCGTCGAGACGCGCGGCGACCTCGCCGCCCGCCGGTCCGAGGTCGCCGAGTTGCGCGCGGAGCGCAACCGCCTGGAGGCGAGGCTGGAGCGCTCGACGAGCCTCGAGGCGCTCCGCCGCGAGGCGAGACGGATCGGCTACGTGGAGCCGGACGAGCGGCTCTTCATCGTCAAGGGGATCACGCAGTGGCGCCGCGCCCAGGCGCGCTGTGCCGACGACCCGAGCGCCTGCGCCGCTCCCTGATCTACCCTGGCCCGATGGACGACCGGAGCGTCGTCGTCGCCCAGATCGGCCGGGAGCCGCGCGCGTTCCTCCGGGTCGCCGCCCGCTGCCCCTACGGCGCCCCCGCCGTCACCGAGCAGGCCCCGTACGACGGCGCCGGCGCGCCCTTCCCGACTACGTACTACCTGACCTGCCGCTCCCTCGTCGCCGCGGTCGCCCGGCTCGAGGCCGCGGGCGGCGTGGAACGTTGGAGCGCGGCGGCGGCGGACGACCCTGCTCTCGGAGAGAGCCTCGCGCGCGCCACCGCCGAGCAGCGCGACGTGCGCCGTGCGCTCGCCGGCGGCAACCTGGGCGCGGACGGCGGCGCCTCGCTCGCGCTCGGGATCGGCGGCTCGCGCAACCCGGGACAGCTCAAGTGCCTGCACGCGCACGTCGCCTTCGCGCTGGCCCGGCCCGGGTACGAGCTCGGCGAGCAGATCCTCGCGGAGGTCGAGCCGCGCTGGCCCGCCGGCGGCTGCTGCTCGGCCTAGCATCTAGCATCCCGGGTCGTGGCGGAGCAGGTCGAGAGCGCGCGGCGGGACTGGGCCGAGGGCTACCGCCGCCTGCTCGCGGAGGCGCGCGACCCGCGCGCGGCGGAGCGGCTGCACGCCCAGGTCGGCGCCGTCACGGACGAGCTGCGCAAGCGCGTCGGCTCGACGTTCACGCTCGCCGAGCTCGCGCAGGCGTACGCCGGCTCCGAGCAGTGGACGCGCGACGCGGTCTCCGAGCGCGCGCCGACGCCGGGCTGGCCGCGCACGGTGGCGCTCGCGGGGGACGCCGCCTTCCACCTGTACGCCCGCGCGGCCGTCGACTACGAGCCGTGACCATGCTGGACGGCCCTCCGGCGAGGCCGCGCCGCCGGTCGCGCCGCCGGCGCGCCTGGCCGCGCGTCCTCGCCGTCGTGCTCGCGCTGCTGCTCGCGTTCGCACTCGGCCTCTCGCTCGGGAAGGCGCTCGAGGACGGTCCGGAGGCGGGCGTCACGATCACGTCCGTGCGGACGCTCGAGCCGCTGCCGCAGGAGCCCGCGACGACGCCCTGATGTTGCGCAAGGCCGCCATCCGCAGCGATGCGAATGGCGGCCGCGCGAAGATCCCTGAAGGCCGCCGCTGTCGCCGCCGGAACCGCAGATGTCGCCGTTGTGCGGCGCGCCCGCGCCGCCTACAGCTCCTCGGAGGCCTGCAGGAGCCCGGCGACGATGACGCCGATCGCGGCGACCAGGCTGATCCAGATGCCGATCCCGCGGCCGGCGAAGAAGAAGTCGTCGGGGATGGAGACGATGCGGACGAGCACGAAGATTGTCGCCAGCGAGCCGAGCGCGATCGTGACGAGGCTCTCGGGGACGGCCGCGGGCAGCTCGATGCCGAGCTCCCGCAACGCGATCAGCAGGATCACGGCCAGCCCCACGAAGAAGACGAGCTTGCCGAGGGTGCCCGTGTGCCAGCCCAGCACCGACACGGTGACGCCCTCGCCGGTGCCGGTGTACCAGCCGGTGAACGAGGAGACGCCGAGGACGACGCCCATCAGCAGCGTCAGCCGGTCGCCGAGGCCGAGGAGCAGCGTCCCACCCCGGTCGAGGGCGGCGCGGCCCGAGAACCGACCTTCCGGAGCGGCCATCGCGGGACAGTATCCCCCGGCGCGGCCGTGGGCGTCACGAGACCTACACTTCGGGCATGGCCGAGCGCGTTCCACACGCCGCGCCGGACGACGCGCCGCCGATCGACCAGGACGCCGTGCGCCGTGCCTACCGGCTCGAGCGCGCCAAGCGGCGCGTTCGCGTCAAGCGCCGCCGCGCGACCAAGTGGGCGACGTTCCGGTTCTGGGTCGTCGTGCTCGCGCTGCTCGCGGCCAGCGTCTTCCTGGCACTCGCGGTCCTGCGCGAGGTCGAGCAGCTCTTCGGCCTCTAGCCGATGGTCGACCTGCGCGGCGCGCACGGCCGGTTCGCGCTCGGCGTCGTCGTGCTCGTCGCCGGCGCGGCGTCGCTCGGGACGGAGATCGCGGCCTCGCGCCTGCTCGCGCCGTACTTCGGCTCCTCGACGATCGTGTGGGCGAACCTGATCGGCGTCGTCCTCGCCGCGCTCTCGCTCGGCTACTGGCTGGGCGGTCGGCTCGCCGACCGGCGTCCCGAGCAGCGCCTGCTGGGCTGGGTGGTCGCAGGCGCGGCGCTGCTCGTCGCGGCGACGCCGTTTCTCTCGCAGCCGTTCCTCGACCTGACCGTGGAGGGGCTAGACGACGCGTCCGCAGGCGCGGTGGTCGGCTCGTTCCTCGCCGTCCTCGCGCTCTTCGCGCCGCCGGTTGTCCTGCTCGGCATGGTCTCGCCGTTCGCGATCCGGCTCGCCGTCACCGGGATCGAGACCGCGGGCACGGTGGCGGGCAGGCTCTACGCCCTCTCGACGGGCGGCTCCCTGCTCGGCACCTTCGCGACCGCGCTCGTGACGATTCCCCTGCTCGGCACGCAGCGGACGCTGCTCCTGATCGCGGGCTCGCTGGCGGTCGCAGCGGCGCTCCTGCTCGGCGCGCGCTACCTGGTCGCCGCGGGCGCGGTCGTCGCGCTCGTCGGCCTCCCGCCCGGCGCGATCAAGGCCGAGCCGGGGCTGCTCCACGAGGAGACCTCACTCTACCAGTACATCCAGGTGGTCGAGAAGGGCGACGGCCGCCGGCTGCTGTTCCTGAACGAGGGCGTGGCCGTTCACTCCGTCTGGCGGCGCGACGAGGTGCTCACCGGCGGCGTCTGGGACGCGTTCTTGGCCGTGCCGCCGCTCGTGGGCCGGCCGCTCGAGCGCGTGGCGATCCTCGGCAACGCGGCCGGCACGACCGCGCGGGCGCTCGGCGTCTACTTCCCCCAGGCCCGTGTGGACGGGGTCGAGCTCGACCCGGCCGTGAGCCGCGTCGGGCGGGAGTGGTTCGGCCTCGGCGACAACCCGAAGCTGGTCGTCCACGACGCCGACGCGCGGCCGTTCCTCCGGCGCTCCGACGACCGCTGGGACCTGATCGTGGTCGACGCGTACCACCAGCCGTACGTCCCGTTCTACCTCGCCACCCGCGAGTTCTTCGCGCTCGTGCGCGCGCACCTCGCGCCCGGCGGGATCGTCGCGCTCAACGTCGCCGCGGTGCCCGGCGACCGGCGGCTCGTGGAGGGGATCGGCGGCACGCTCGCCTCCGAGCTGCCGCAGGTGCTCGAGTGGCCCGCGCTGCGCTTCAACACGATCGTGCTCGGGCTGGCCGAGCCGCTCGCCCGCTCCGAGCGCGCGCGCCGCCTCGCCCGCGGGAACGCCGACCTCGCGCCGCTCCGCGAGCTGCTCGCACGGGACGCCCGCGAGCTCGGCCGCGCCGGCCGGCCCTGGACCGACGACCGGGCGCCGGTGGAGTGGGTGACCGACCGGATGATCGTCTCCTTCGCGACGCGCGGCGGCAGCCTCGACGAGGACTCCCTGCCGACGAGGCCCGACGGCCCGTGATCGATCTCCGCCGCCGCGACGGGCGGCCGCTCCTCGTCGGCCACCGCGGCGCCGCCGCGCTCGCGCCCGAGAACACGCTGCGCGCGTTCCGGGCCGCGCTCGCGCACGGGGTCGACCTGATCGAGTTCGACGTGCTCGACCTGCCCGGCGGCCCGCTCGTGCTCGCGCACTCCGACCACCTCGACGAGGTCAGCCACGGTGCCGCCCACGGCAGTGTGCGCGCCCGCTCGCTCGAGGAGCTGCGCGAGGTGGCGCCCGAGCTGCCCACCCTCGACGAGGCGCTCGCCTTCTTCGCAGACGAGGCGCCCGGCGTCGGGCTGCACGTCGACCTGAAGCTGGTGACGCGCCTCGACGAGGTCGCGTCCGCGATCGTCGGCCACGGCCTCGAGGCCCGTACGGTCGTCTCCTCGTTCCACGCCCCGAGCCTCCGCGCGGTCGCGGCCGCCTCGCCGCGCATCCGGCTCGGCTTCACCTACCCGGAGGACCGCTTCTCGATCTCGCGGCGGCCGCGCCTGTGGCCCGCCGTCGCCATCGGCCTCTCGGCGCTAAGGGCCTCCGTGCCGGCGCGCGTGCCGCGCATGCTCCGTCGCGGCGGCGCGACGGTGCTGATGCTCCAGCACGCCCTCGTCACGCCCGCCGCCGTCGCCCGCGCGCACGCGCTCGGCGCGCCCGTCTTTGCGTGGACCGTCGACGACCCGGCCGACCTGGCGCGCGTCGAGGCCGCGGGCGTGGACGGCGTGATCACAAATGATCCGCGAATCGTTTCCGAGCAGTCCTTGTAACTGATCGTCACAAGGCTGGCTTCGCCGATCGAGCCTCCTGACCGATCGTCGCGAGGCCGGCCAGTCTTCACGGGATGTTCACAGACTGCAGGGGAAAGCCGGCGGACGGCATGGCTAGACTGGCCCCGTGAGACGGAGCGCGATTGCGGCGTCACTGGCCGTCTGTGCCGCCGCGGGGCTGGCGGCTGCCTTCGCGCTCGCGGGCGCGCCCTCGGCCGGCGCCCAGGACGGCACGACGGGGACGGTCCCGCCCGGGACGACGACCGCGCCGCCGACGACGACCGCCCCGCCGCCCGTCACCACGGCGCCGAAGCCGAAGCCCAAGCCGAAGAGCCTCGAGCCGAAGGTGATCGCGCCCGGGATCACGATCGGGAAGGTCCTGGTCGGCGGGCTGACGCCGCGCGAGGCGACCGAGCTCGTGCGCTCCCGCTTCCGGCGTCCGCTGCCGCTCCTGCTTCCGAGCGGGCGGACGCTCCGTATCGACCCGACCGAGCTCGGCGGCTCCTCGCTCCTCGCCTCGGCCGTCCGGCGCGCGGCGGTCTACCGCACGCCGCTCAACGTCCCGCTGCCGGTGCAGGTCGCCGAGCCGCGCCTGCAGCGCTTCGTGACCGGCCTCGCGAAGGAGGTCGACCGCGACGCCGTCGACTCACGCCTGATCCTGCGCAACCTCCGCCCCTGGGCGACGAAGGACCACCCGGGCCGGAAGCTCAACCAGGCGCTGCTCGAGCGGCAGCTGCGGCACGCGCTGCGGGCGCACGTGCGCGACGCGATCGACCTGCCGGTGCGCGAGATCGCGCCCGCCGTGACGCGGGACGCGCTGGGCGAGGTGATCGTGATCCGCCGCGACTCGAAGGTGCTGCAGCTCTTCGACGGCTCCAAGCTCCGGCGCACCTTCCGGGTGGCCACGGGCCAGTCGTCGTACCCGACCCCGCTCGGGAAGTACGAGATCATCAACATGTGGCGGAACCCCTGGTGGTACCCGCCGGAGGGCTCCGACTGGGCGGCTGACGCCGAGCCGATTCCACCCGGGGCCGGCAACCCGCTCGGGACGCGCTGGATGGGCATCTCGGCCCCCTACGTCGGCATCCACGGGACTCCCGACGCCGCCTCGATCGGCTACTCCGCCTCGCACGGCTGCATCCGCATGCTGATCCCGCAGGTCGAGTGGTTGTTCGAGCAGGTCGGCGTGGGCACGCCCGTGTACATCGTCGCCGCCTAGGGCGTCGATGGCGGGACGCGTGAAGGTCGTCGCCCAGGGGATCGCAGTCGCGGGCGTGATCGCCCTGCTCGGCCTGCTCGTCTGGAAGGTCGCGTTCGAGGACTCCGGCGGCGCCGCCGAGCAGCTCGCGCGGGGAGAGACCCCGCCGGCGCCCGCATTCACGCTCGAGCGGCTCGACACCGACGGCTCGCTGAGTCTCGCCTCGCTGCGCGGCAAGGCGGTCGTGCTCAACTTCTGGGCCTCCTGGTGCATCCCGTGCAAGGACGAGGCGCCGCTGCTCGAGCAGGCCTGGCTCGAGCATCGCGACCGCGGGCTCGTCGTCCTCGGCGTCGACGCCCAGGACTTCGAGGCGGACGCGCGCAAGTTCATGGCGCGCTACGGCCTCACCTACCCGGTCGTCCACGACGGCAAGGGCTCGACGCTCGGCCGCTACGGCATCACGGGCTTCCCGGAGACGTTCTTCGTCGACCGGCAGGGGAATCTCGTCGGCGAGCGGCTGGTCGGAGGCCTCGACCTGGAGCGGAACCGCGAGAAGTTCGCGGAGGGGATCGAGCTCGCGCTCGGCGGCGCGGGTGCGGACGGCGCCGGTTCCCCGCCGTGAGACGCCTCGCGGCGGTCCTGCTCCTGGCGGCGCTGCTCGGCGCGGCAGGCGCCGGCGCCGCAGCCGCCCAGCCGAGCGCCGCCGACCTGGAGGCGGAGCTCGTCTGCCCCACCTGCAAGACCACGCTCGACCAGTCGGACGCGCCGGTGGCGCGCCGCATGAAGGCCTACATCCGCGAGCGCCTCGCCGCGGGCGCCTCGGCCGAGCAGGTCAAGGACGAGCTCGTCGCGCAGTTCGGTCGCGGCGTGCTGGCCGAGCCGCCGAAACGGGGCTTCGACCTGCTCGCATGGGTGCTGCCGCTCGCCGGGGTCGCGCTCGGCGCAGTCCTCGTCGGCGTGCTCGCATGGTCGTGGAGCCGCGGCCGGGACGGCCCCGAGCCGGCAGCCGACGAGCCGCCGCTCGATCCCGAGCTCGACCGGCGCGTCGACGAGGAGCTGGCGAGGTTCGAGCCGTGAGCGCGGGGGAGATCCCGGTCGCGCTGCTCGCCGGGTTCCTCTCCTTCCTCGCCCCTTGCGTGCTCCCGCTCGTCCCCGGCTACCTGTCGGCCGTCTCGGCGGTCGAGGCCGACCGGCTCGGCGAGCGCGGCAACGCGCGGCGGGTGGTCGTCGCCAGCGTGCCCTTCGTGCTCGGCTTCACGACCGTCTTCGTCCTGCTCGGCGTCGGCGCCGCGCTGCTCGGGGGCAGCCTCTTCCGCGACCAGTTCCTGCTCGAGAAGATCGCCGGCTTCGTGCTCGTCGTGCTCGGGCTGGCGTTCATGGGCCTGCTGCCCTGGCCCGAGCGGCTGCTCGGCGCCGGCCTGCTCCAGGGAGCGCGGGGACGCGGCTCGCGGCTGCTGCTCGGCGGCGCGTTCGCGATCTGCGCCGCGCCCTGCATCGGGCCGGTGCTGGCCGGGATCCTGCTGCTCGCCGGGGACTCGGACACGGTGCTCGAGGGCGCCGTCCTGCTCGGCATCTACTCGCTCGGGCTCGCCGTCCCCTTCGTCGCCGCGGGAGCGCTCTTCACCCGCTCCATGGGCGCGTTCCGCTGGCTGCGCGACCACTACACGGCGATCCAGGTCGCGGGCGGCTCGATCATGGTCGCGCTCGGGCTGCTGCTCTTCTTCGAGCGCTTCTACGTGCTCCGCATCTACCTGAACCGCGCGCTCGACTGGCTCGGCCTCGGCGGCCTCTGACCGGGCCGCACGCGCTCACAGCGGATTCACAGGCGCCTCCCAGGGCCGTATCACCGGCCACCGGTTCCATGGCAGAAGAGCAACCGGCGAAAGGAATCGGATCATGAGTGCTTCCCCCAGGACTGCTGTTGCGGCGCTCGGCGCCGCCGTCGTCCTCGGCGCGGCAGCGGGCGCGGTCGGGGTCAAGGCGACCGACGGCGGCCCCTCCGCGACGCCTACCGCGACGAGCGCGGCCCAGCAGGTCGCCTCGACCACGGGCGGCCTGAGCGTCAACGACGTCTACGACCGGGCCGGCCCGGGCGTCGTCACCATCACCGTCACGACCCACGGCTCGGGCGACTCGGTCGGCCCGGAGGGCTTCGCCCCGGGTCGCGAGCAGCAGGCGCAGGGCTCCGGCTTCGTCTCCGACGAGCAGGGCCACGTCGTCACCGCCGCGCACGTCGTCGAGGGCGCCGACTCCGTGTCGGTCCAGCTTGCGGACGGCTCTACCTACGACGCCGAGGTGGTCGGCTCGGACGCCTCGACCGACGTCGCGGTGCTGAAGATCGACGCGCCGGCGAGCAAGCTGCACCCGCTCGAGCTGGCGGACTCCGCCGCGGTCGAGGTCGGCGACGGCGTCGTCGCGATCGGGGCGCCGTTCGGGCTCGAGGACAGCGTCACGTCGGGCATCGTCAGCGCGCTCGGCCGCGACATCACCTCGCCCGACGGGTTCACGCTCACCGGGGCGATCCAGACCGACGCGGCGATCAACCACGGCAACTCCGGCGGCCCGCTGCTCGACGACGCCGGCCGCGTGATCGGCGTGGCGGTGCAGATCGAGTCCGACTCGGGCGGCAACGACGGCGTCGGCTTCGCGGTGCCCTCGAATACGGTGCAGTCCGTCGTCCGCCAGCTGCTCGAGCACGGCTCCGTCGAGCACGCCTACCTCGGCGTCGCGCTGGGCACGGCGGAGCAGGGCGGGGCGGCGATCGCGCGCGTGACGTCCGGCTCGCCCGCCGACGACGCCGGCCTCCAGGCCGGGGACGTCGTCACCGCGGTCGACGGCACCTCGGTCGAATCCTCGGCCGACCTCGTCTCGGCCGTTGCGGCCAAGCAGCCCGGCGACACGGTCACGCTCACCGTCCGTCGCGACGGTGGCAGCCGGAGCGTCGACGTGACGCTCGGCAACCGGCCCGCCTGACGAAGGGCCGGCCCCTAGAGGCGCGGCGGCGCGAGCTCGAGCTCCCCCTTCGAGACGCGCCGCCGCGCCTCGTCCACCTGCCGGAGCACCGAGGCGACGTCCACGCCCCGGTGCGCCGGCGCGTAGGGGCCCAGCCGGCGGGCCGCCTTCTCCAGCTGGCGCTCGCAGCCCGGCCGGTTCCCGCGGCCCGCCTGGTACCAGGCGACGGTGACGTGCACGAGGCCCTGGAGGAAGTCGCGCTCCGCCGCCGGGGCCTCGCGCCATTCGTCCTCGAGCGCCTCGTGGGCCTCGAAGAACGCATGCGCGCGGATCAGCGCCAGGCCCTCGGCGAGGCTCACCGCGCGCGTTCCCCTCGGCCCTCCCAGGTGCTAGCGTCCCCCGCGTGGCGACGATCCTGCTGGTGGGGGTCGATCTCTTCTTCCGCGGCAAGCTCGAGGGCCTGCTGCGGGGGCATCACCTCGTCACGAGCGACAGCGCCGACCCGCCCGACCTGGTCATCTGCGACATCGCCCGCATCGACCCGGACGACGTCGCGGACGCTTGGCCCGACGTGCCGATCCTCGGCTACACGAACCACACCGACAAAGCCGGGCTGCAGCGCGCGCACACCGCCGGCTTCGACCAGGTGATCGTCAAGTCGGCGCTCGTCGAGCGGGCGCCGGGCCTCGTCGCCGAGCTCACCGGCGCCGCCTGAGCAGCTGCAACGGGCCACCGGGGACGGTGGATAGACTCGCTCGGGATGACGTACATCATCGCCGAGCCGTGCATCGACATCAAAGACCGCTCCTGCGTCGACGTCTGCCCCGTCGACTGCATCCACGAGTACGAGCGGATCCTCGTGATCGACCCCGAGGAGTGCATCGACTGCGGCGCTTGCGAGCCGGAGTGCCCGGTCGAGGCGATCTTCCCCGAGGACGCCCTCCCGGACAAGTGGGAGGCGTTCGTCAAGATCAACTACGCGTTCCCGGAAGGAGCGGACGTGATCAACGCGCTCGTCCAGACGTACGCGGACGAGCACGACGTCCAGAACCCGCCGCTCGAGTAGCGGCTCAGAGCGGCTGCAGGTAGGCGCACGCGCGCCGGTCGCCCGGCAGCGGCGAGGGCGCGACCTTCAGCACGCGGAAGCGGCGGTCGCCGGCCTCGACCTCGCTGCCCGCCGCCGGCGCCTCCCCGTCGCGCTCGTGCAGCTCGTAGCCGCTCGTCGTCGAGACGAACAGCAGATGGCCCTGCGGCCGGCCGTTCCCCTCGCTCATGCCCGGATCGTAGTGGCTCAGTGCCGGGCTGCCGACGGCGGCAGCGTCACGCGAACCGCGGTGCCCTCGCTGGTTCGCTCGACCGCGAGCGTCGCGTTCAGGTCGGCTGCCCGTGCCGTCAGTCCGTCCACGACGGCCTGCCGCCGCTCGGCGGCCCCGTCGTCGGCGACCAGCAGCTCGGCGCCGCCGCTCTCGGTCTCCGCAAGCGCGACGGTGATGCGCGTCGGCGGGCCGCGTCGCACCGCGTGCTCGAGCGACTCGCGGACGATCTGATAGAGGCCGGCACGGGCGCCCTCGCCGAGGCTGTCGCCGGCGTCGACGTCGACCTCGAGCGCGATCTCGCGCCGCGCGCGGATCCGGTCGGCGAGGGCCCGCACGGCGGCGCCGAACCCCAGCTCGTGCAGGACGGCCGGCTCGATCCCCTCCATCAGCTCGCGCAGGTCGCTCGACGCGTCGCGGGTGACGTCGAGCGCCCTGGCGACGATCCCGAGAGCCGTGTCGTGGCGTCCCCCGGCAATCGCCTGCCCCGCGGCGTCGAGCATCTGGGCGATCGCGGCCAGCTGCTGGACGGGCCCGTCGTGCAGGAGCTCGGCGAGGCGGCGCCGCTCGTGCTGCTCCGCGGCGAGCCGCTCGCTCAGCGCGGCCCGCTCGGGCGCCCCGCTCAATCGATCATCGCCTCGCGGAGCGCGATCGCGACCGCCTGCGTGCGCGTGTCGGCCTCGAGCTTCGCGAGGATGTGCCGGACGTGGCTCTTGACGGTCTCCTGGCTGATGAACAGCCGCGCGGCCACGTCCGCGTTCGACATCCCGTCGGCGAGCAGCTGCAGGATCTCGCGCTCCCGCTGGGTGAGGATGTCGGTGCCGTCCTTGCCCTGGACGAAGGCGGGCATCAGGGCCGGGTCGATGAACGTCTCGCCGGCGGCGACCTTCTCGATCGCCTTCAGCAGCGTCTCGTGGGGGGCCTCCTTGAGGATGTAGCCCTTCGCGCCCGACTCGAGGCCGCGGGCGAGCAGCGCCCGCTCGCTGTAGGCGGTGAAGATGAGCACGGCCGTGTCCGGCACGCGCACGGTGATCATCTCCGTCGCCTCGATCCCGTCCAT
>DASTPC010000145.1:0-7839 GCA_035720085.1 Gaiellaceae bacterium | reverse complement strand
AACGAATGGAGGAGCGATGGCCTACGTGGACGGGTTCGTGATGGCAGTGCCGACCTCGAGGAAGCAGGAGTTCGTCGACCATGCAACCACGGGTGATCCCGCCTTCCTCGAGCTGGGCGCCACGCGCGTCCTCGAGTGCTGGGGCGACGACGTGCCCGACGGCACGCTCACCGACTTCCGCAGGGCCGTCCAGGCGACCGCCGACGAGACCGTCGTGTTCTCCTGGATCGAGTGGCCCGACAAGGCGACCCGCGACGCGGCGATGAAGAAGCTGATGGAGGATCCGCGGCTCAGTCCCGAGACGAACCCGATGCCGTTCGACGGCAAGCGCATGATCTTCGGCGGGTTCGCACCGGTCGTCGAGCTCTGAGCGGTCGTCTCCGGAGGCGATCAGAGCCGCGCCCGGACACGTAGGCTGACGGCGTGGCAGCCGAGCTGCTCGCGTTCGTCGCCGTCTCGGTCGTCGTCATCGTCACGCCGGGGCAGGACACGGCGCTGACGATCCGGAACTCGCTGGCGGGCGGGCGCCGTGGCGGCGTCTTCACCGCGCTCGGCGTCGCCACCGGGCAGCTGGCCTGGACGACCGCCGCGAGCCTCGGCGTCGCAGCAGTCCTCGTCTCGTCGGAGCCCGCCTTCGACGCGCTGCGCCTGGCGGGGGCGGCGTACCTCGTCTGGCTCGGTGGCCTGTCGCTGCTCGCGGCCTTCCGGAGGCAGGCGCCGCCGGCGGTCGCAGCCGGCCCACGCGAGCGTCTCTCTTCCGGCACGGCCTACCGGCAGGGGCTCGTGAGCAACCTCGGCAACGCGAAGATCGCAGTCTTCTTCACCAGCCTGCTGCCTCAGCTCGTCCCTGCCGGCGGGGCGTCGTTCTGGCACCTCTTCCCGCTCGGCGTGCTCTTCGCGGGCATGACCCTCGCCTGGCTGAGCGCCTACGCGGCCGTGATCACTCGGCTCGGCGACGTGATCCGGCGCGGACGGGTGCGCCGCTGCCTCGACGGGGTCACAGGTGCGGCCCTCGTCGCCTTCGGTGTCCGCCTGGCCGCCACGTCGAAGTAGACGAGCGATCGGGCAGAATTCTCGCGAGAGATGGAGGCACTGCCGGGACGCGGTATCGAGCGGCGTGCGGCCAACACCGACCTGTGGCGCACGTCGGGCAGCGCGCTGATCCCGTTCCTCTGCGAATGCGGCGACGAGACCTGCGCCGAGCGCGTGCCGCTGACGGCGAGCGCGTTCCGCTCCCTGGTCGAAGCGGGCGGGCGCCCGGTCTCGGCGACGTGCCTGCGACGTGCGGCGAGCGGCCGGCCGTAACGGCCGCCGCCGGTTGCACCGCCCTCCTCGAGTTGCGACCATGGCGCGGGGGTCGAATGACGCGAGGTGAGGGGGCTTGCGATGAAGCGTTCTCTGTTCGTCCTCGGCGGAGCCGCGCTGCTCGGTGCGGCGCTGCTGACCAGCGCGTCGGCGCAGGAGGCGCCGCTCTGCGGGCCGCCCGGCGAAGAGGTCCCGGCGACGATCGTCGGCGCCGGCACGATCATCGGCACGCCGGGCGACGACGTCATCGTCGGCAGCGCGGGCGCCGACCACATCGTGGGAGGGCTCGGCGACGACATCATCTGCGCCGAGGGCGGCAACGACGACGCGGGCGGCGGGCCGGGGTCCGACGTCGTGATCGGCGACGAGCTCGACTCGGCGCCGTTCGTGCCTTCCAACGGCGACAACGACGACCGGCTCAGCGGCGGGCCGGGCGACGACACGCTCGCCGGCCTCGGCGGCGACGACGACCTGGACGGCGGGCCGGGCGACGACCAGCTGATCGGCTTCGGCGGTGACGACGGCATCGCCGGCGGCCCCGGCGGAGACACGGCGTTCGGCGGCCCGGGCGTCGACGACATGGACGGCGGCCAGGGGACAGACACGCTCTTCGGCAACTTCGGCAGCGACGTCATCTCCGGCGGTCAGGGTGACGACTTCATCGACGGCGACAACCCGTTCCCGCCGCCACCCGGAGGGCCTCCGTTCCCGCCGGGCGGTAACGACGACGTCTGCACCGGCGGTCAGGGGGTCGACGTGATCCAGAACTGCGAGACCACGACCCAGTAACGCGCAACGTGGGGTCGGCCGCCGGCACGCGGCCGACCCCGCTCCGTCTTCACAGACACAGCCCCTTCCGGCCCTGGCAGAGTGTGGCCAAGGGCGCCCCATCGCCTCAGGGCACGCCCCCGGTGGGGCGCCCCGTGCGTGATTTGGCGATTCCCCACGCGGGTACAGATCAGGTGCGAGGGGTGCGCGCGCGGGGGCCGCTTGCTGCGCCCCTCGCAACAGGCCCGGAGCCGCGAGCCGGAGAGCCTCGCTGCTGCGAGGCTCTCCGCGCGCGACCCGAGCCGACGAGGCGCCTAGGAACTCGAATCGAAATGAAGCCTTGTGCCGTCGGAACGCGCCGGTCGGCACACTGCTTCGTCCTCGGTCGCCCCGATATGTCTCATATCGGGCTCCCTGCGTCCTCGCATCGCACTCGACCGGCGCGCCCCGCCGCCGAAGCGTCATTCCGATTCGAGTTCTAGGAGAGCGCCTTCGCCTTGATCGCGTCGAACTCGGCCTGGGTGATCGTGCCCGCGTCGAGCAGCGCCTTCGCCTTCTCGATCTCGGCCGCAGAGCCGCTCGAGACCGAGCGGACGTAGTCGTCGAACTGCGCGCGCTGCGCCTGTGCCTGCTTGACGTTGCGCTCGGTCATGCCGTGGTTGTTCGCGATCAGGTAGACCAGCACGCCGAGGAACGGCGTCACGATCAGGAACACGATCCAGAGCGCCTTCTTCCAGCCGGACGCGTCGTGGCGCCGGAAGAGGTCGACGAAGATGGTTATCAGCAGCCAGAACCAGATCACCCAGGCGAAGATCACGATCATCGTCCAGAGGACGTCGAGGAACGGATAGTCGGCTGCGATCACGTAAGCCTCCTTCGGGGTCTCGGCGAGTGGCGGCAGCTCGCCTCGCGCGGACGCTAACACCGCTCCGCGGCAAGCGCACGGCGAGTGTCCCGGTGAGACAGGCTCGAACGGGCGCGAAGCGGACGAGGTCGCGCGCCCGGCCCGCCACCAGGTAGGTTGCCGTGGCGTACCGCGCGAGAGGAGGAAGCTATGACCACCCTGCGTGACGACGAGATCCAGACCTTCTCGACCGACGGCCACCGGCTCGACCCTCGGGCCGACGCCGACGGCGACGACACCGACACCACCGACGGTGACGCCGACGACTCGGACGCCGGCGACGCCGACGCGGACGACACGGACGCCTCGTAAGGCGGCCGAGGCGGCGCTCGCGCGCTGCCTCGAGCCGGTCGACACCGAGACGTTCCTCGCGGAGCACTGGGAGCGGCGGCCGCTGGTCGTCGCGCGCGACCAGCCGGGCCGCTTCGACGACCTGCTCTCGGAGGCCGCCGTCGAGCGCCTCGTCTGCTCGACCGCGATCAGGTATCCGGCTTTCCGCCTCGTCCGGGAGGGCGGCCAGCTCGACCTCGCCGCGTACACCCGCGACGTCTCGTGGCGGCCCCCGTTCGCGAAGACCGCCGACGTCGAGCGCGTGCTCGCCGAGTGGGAGGCGGGGGCCACGATCGTCCTGCAGGCGCTGCACGTCGGCTGGCACCCGCTCGCCGTCTTCTGCCGCCTGCTCGAGGAAGCTCTCGGCCACGGCGTGCAGGCGAACGCTTACTACACGCCGCGCGGCTCGCAGGGCTTCGCCGTCCACCACGACACGCATGACGTCCTCGTCCTGCAGGTCGCGGGGGAGAAGCGCTGGCTCCTCTACGACCCCCTGCTCGAGTTGCCGCTCAAGCACCAGCGCTACTCGCCGGCGCTCGGCGAGCACGGCCAGCCGACCGACGACCTCGTGCTCCGCGCCGGCGACACGCTCTACCTCCCGCGTGGGTGGCTCCACCAGGCGGAGACCTCCGCCACCGATTCGCTGCACCTGACGATCGGGGTCGTCGGTTACACGTGGGTCGACGCGGCGCGGGACGCGCTCGCGGAGTGCGAGGGCGAGGTCGCCTTCCGGCGCGGCGTCGCCTCTGGCACGGGCACAGGGGCGGAGCTTGCCGACGCCCTCGCCGGGCAGCTGGACGCGGAGCTCGTCGAGCGGCGGCGCCGGAGGCGGTTCGTCGAGTCGCGCAGGCCGATCCGGGAGGACGGCCTCTCCCAGCGCCGGGGGCTGGAGCGGCTCGACACGGAGACGCCGCTGGAGCGGCGCGAGACCGTGATCGCGGACCTCGAGGACCGAGACGGCGGGATCGCGCTCGTCTTCGAGGGCCGCGAGCTGGTGTTTCCCGCCCACGCAGCAGCGGAGCTCGAGGCCTGCTTCGAGCGGGAGGAGCCGTTCCGGGCGTCCGAGCTCCCAGGCGCGCTCGACGCCGAGGGGCGGCTCGTCCTCGTGCGGCGGCTCGTCCGCGAGGGGTTCCTGCGGATCACGAGCTGAGCAGGCGGTACGACGTCGCCACGTGGCGGCGCGCGTACTGCGGCTCGGCGGAGGTGCAGGTCAGGTATGCCGTCTCGTCGGCGTGCGTCGCCTCGACCTCGAACTCGTGCACGGCTCCGTCCGGCGTTCGGAGGCGAACCGTCCAGGCCCCCTCGCCGCGACGTGCCGAGCCGACGACGGCGAGGTCGTCGATCCCGAGCAGCCCCTCCTGCTCGCGCAGCGCCTGCTCGGCCGCCTGCACGGGGAACGAGTACGAGCCCCGGCCGCGGTAGCGGCCGAGGTCGACGCGCCCGGCCGCGTGTGCTGCGAGCACGCCGCCGGCGTCCTGCGGCCCGACGCGCCCGTAGTAGAGGCCGTGCGGGAGGACGACGACGTTGCCGGCGAAGCGGTCGCCGCCGACGTGGGTGGACTGCCAGACGCGGTCGGCGTCGGTCTCGCGCCGGAGCGCGTCGTAGAGCGGCCGTCCGTGCCGCGCGCAGCAGCGGTCGCGCTTCCCGTGCGTGCAGACCACCAGCAGCGGCCCGTCGACCGGCGCTCCCGGCGTGCCGTCGCCCGCGAGCGCCGCGGCGAAGTCGACCGCCCTCAGCTCGTCCTGGTGCTCGAACTCCAGGGTGAAGAGCCGTTCCGCGCCGGGCCGTGAGGTGGCGAAGAAGACCCGGCGCCCGGGCCGTAGCCGGCGCTCCGGCTGCTTGACGAAGAAGAGCCGCGCGTGGCCGAGCGCTGCGAGTTGTGCGCGCAGGTGCTCCTTCAGCTCGGCGGAGAGCAGGCTGCCGCCGAGCACGTCGCGTGTCCAGCCGCCGCGGTACTCGACGAGGAGCCAGTGGTCGATGCGGCTCGCCGTCGCCGCGAGCGGCTCGCCGCGCCCGCTCGAGACAGCCGAGCAGAAGGGGCGGCGCGACGGCGCGGCCGGCTGGGCGCTCACGTGGTGACGACGTGGGCGCGCCGCACCCGGTGGGCGCGGCTCGACCTGCGCGCGTGGCGGCCGCCGACCTCGTCCGGCATCGGCTCAGCCTAGCCACGCGCCGCCGAGCGTCGGCGGCCGGCGGGCGGCCGGGGCGACGTGGTCGCGGGGCGAGGAGAGCTTGTGTTGATTCAACACAAGCTCGCTCGGGGCTCGGGCCGAGGCCCGGTGCAGGCTAGTTGCCGTCCGACCAGGTCATGGCAGACGAGGTGGGAGAGTCGGTGGTCATACTCCGGGTTAACGGCAGCAACCACGCTTTCCATTAGCCCCCGGCGTCGCCTGAACGGGCAATGGTCGTTACGTCATGTAACGTTCTCGTGGTGCGAAGCGTGACCGGCGTTCTGTGGTTGGTCGCGATCATGCTCGCCGCCTTCCTGGGCACGCTGGCTCTCGTCGGCCGCCTGTTCGGCTTCTGAGCGTGGAGGCCGGCGCCGCCCCCGCGCGGCAGCACCACAACGTCACCCTCGCTGCGCTCACCTTCGCGGGGGTCGCGTTCGCGCTCCAGCAGACGATGATCATCCCCGCGCTCCCGGCGCTGCAGCAGGAGCTCGACACGACCACGACCTGGGTGACGTGGCTGCTGACCGCGTTCCTGCTGACGGCGTCCGTGGCGACCCCGATCCTGGGCAAGCTCGGCGACCAGTTCGGCAAGGAGCGGCTGCTCCTGATCTCCCTCTCCGTGTTCCTGCTCGGCAGCGTCGCGGCGGTCTTCGCCCCGAGCATCTGGGTGCTGATCGCCTGCCGGGCGGTGCAGGGGACTGGCGCTGCGGTGTTCCCGCTCAGCTTCGCGATCATCAAGGACGAGTTCCCGCCGGAGAAGGTCGGCACCGCCGTCGGAGTCGTGTCGGCCGTCTTCGGCGTCGGCGGCGGGCTGGGCCTCGTCCTCTCGGGCGTTATCGTCGACAACCTGTCGTGGCGGTGGCTGTTCGTGGTGGGGGCCGCCGGGGTCGCGGTCGCGATCCTGCTCGTGCACCTCTTCGTGCCCGAGTCGCCGATCAAGACGCCCTCGCGGATCGACCTGCCGGGGGCGCTGCTGCTCTCGGGCGGCCTGGTCTGCCTGCTGGTCGCGCTCACCGAGGGCGAGAGCTGGGGCTGGGGCTCGCCGGCGATCGTGCTCCTGCTGGCGGCCGCGGCCGCCCAGCTGGTCGCGTGGGGGCTCGTCGAGCTGCGCGTCGACGAGCCGCTGGTGGACATGCGGATGCTCGCCCGCCGGCCGGTGCTCGTCGCGAACACGACCGCGCTGATCTCCGGCTTCGCCATGTTCGGCTCGTTCGTGCTCGTCCCGAACCTCGTCGTGGCGCCCGTGGGGCTGCCGGGCGACGTCGCGGAGCTCGTGGACTACGGCTTCGGCGCCAGCACGACGCAAGCAGGGCTCTACCTTCTCCCCGGCGCGCTCGCGGGGTTCTTCACCGGCCCGGCCGCCGGGCCGCTCGCCCGCCGCTTCGGCTCGCACGTCCCGCTGGCGCTCGGGATGGCGCTGGGCGCAGCCGGGATCGCGATCCTCGCCGGATTCCACGACGCGCCGTGGCAGATCGCGCTCGGCATGGTCGTGCTCGGCGCGGGGCTGCCGCTCACCTTCGCGACGATGGCGAAGGTGATCGTCGACACGGTGCGCCGGCAGGAGACGGGCGTGGCGACCGGCATGAACACCGTGATGCGCACCGTGGGCGGGGTCGTCGGCGGCCAGGTCGGTGCCGCGCTGCTCGCCGCCAACACGATCCCGGGCACCTCCGTCCCGTCGGAGGCGGCTTTCGAGGCCGCGTTCTGGATGAGCGCCGTCGCCGCGGCTGCCGCCGCGGTGTTCGCGTTCTTCGCGCTGCCGCGTCCCGGCCGCCGCGCCAGGGCGCCCGTCGCCGTCGAGGCGCTCGAGTGAGCGGTCCCGTGTCGTCCTCCGGCCGCGGCAGCGGCCGGCTTCAGGGGTGTTCGCGCGGTCGGGGATCCGCTCCTGCGGATGCCCGGCCTTGCGCAGAGAAGGTGCTCGAGTGAGCGCCGGCGAAGCCGCCCGCGTGGCGCCCGCGATCGAGGGGCTGATCGCGCGGCTCGCCCGCGGGCGGCTCGGCGAGATCGAGCCGAGCGGCTTCACGACGACGCAGCTGCTCGCGCTCGCGACCATCGTCGAGAACGGCCCGGTCCAGCTCCGCGTCCTCGCCGAGCGGATCGGCACCACGAAGGCGACAGCGTCCCGCTCGACCGACGTGCTCGAGGCCGCCGGCCTGGTCGTGCGCCTGCCCGACCCGGCCGACGGCCGCAGCATCCTGATCAGGGCCACACCGGCCGGCCGGCGCGCTCGCCAGGACGCCCTGCAGCGCCTCACCGAGATGGTCGAGCGGCTGCTCGCGACCCTGGAGGAGGGCGACCGGGCCCGCTTCGTCGAGCTGATGGAGCGGCTCGACGAGCTGCTCTGAGCGAGTGGCGGCGCCG
>DASTPC010000144.1:0-28405 GCA_035720085.1 Gaiellaceae bacterium | reverse complement strand
TTGGGCGGACATGTCCGATCCGGACGGTACGGTCCGCGGTCGTGCGTCTCGTCGTCGCTCGCTGCACCGTCCGGTACTCGGGCCGCCTTTCCGCCTGGCTGCCCGAGGCGACGCGGCTCCTGGTGCTGAAGGCCGACGGCTCGGTGCTCGTGCACGCCGACGCCGGCGGCTACAAGCCACTCAACTGGATGACGCCGCCGACGGTCGTCGAGAGCGAGGGCGAGCCGCTCGCGCGGCTCGTCGTCCGCAAACGCGCCGGCAAGACCGAGGACCGGCTCGAGATCGCGATCGCGGAGGTGCTGAGCGACGTCGAGCACGAGATGGGCGAGCCGGCGGCGCTCGAGAAGGACGGCGTCGAACGCGACCTGCAGGAGGCGCTCGCCGCCCGGCCCGACGCGCTCGCGCCGGGGCTGCGGCTCGTGCGGCGCGAGTGGCCGACCGACATCGGGCCCGTCGATCTGATGTGCCGCGACGAGGAGGACGGCTGGGTCGCGGTCGAGGTGAAGCGCGTGGCGACGATCGAGGCGGTCGAGCAGCTCACCCGTTACCTCGAGCGCATCCGACTCGACCCCGCGAAAGCCCGTTGCCGCGGCGTCCTGGCCGCCGAGCGCGTCAAGCCGCAGGCGGCCACGCTGGCCGCCGCCCGGCAGCTCGCATGTGTGGAGGTCGACCTGGCGCTGCTGCGCGCCGAGCGTGAGCCCGAGCTGACCCTGTTCGCCCACTGAGATGCTCCGGGCGGTGCTGTTCGGTCCGGACGAGGGTCGTTCCGTCGACGACTGGCAGGACGTCCGGGCGCGGCTGCGGGAGGACGAGCTCCTGTGGGTGGACCTCTCCGAGTCCGTCGGTGAGGACCTGGAAGCGCTCGGCGCCGCCTTCGAGCTCTCCGAGGAGAGCGCGGAGCGCCTGCGCGTGCACGACCGGGAGCCGGAGCTCGTCGAGGCGGACGACCGCTACCACCTGAGCGTGCTCGCTGCCGACTGGCAGGACGGCGACCTCGAGCTGTTTGACCTCGAGTGCGCGTTCGGGGAGGGCTGGATCGTGACGGCGCACGCGCGGCCGGTCGGTGTTCTGGACGAGTTTCGCGAGCGTGCGGAAGGCGGCGGAGAGTTCGGCCGGCTCGACGCGCCCTCGTTCGTCGCCGCGATGCTGGAGTGGGTGATCGCCGGCTACCTGCGCGTCTACGAGCAGATGGAGGCGGAGCTGGAGGAGGCCGACATCGCCGCGATGACGGGCCGGGGCGACCCGTCCGCCGCGCTCGACCGGCTCGTCGCGCTTCGCGCCGCGAACGGCAAGCTCCGGCGTGCGCTCGCCCCACACCGAGAGGTCTTCGCCGGGCTGACGCACCCCGAGTACGACCTGCTCTCGAGCTCGGAGTCGGGGGAGCGCTTCACGGCGCTCGTCACCCAGCTCGACCGGGCGCTCGACGCGTCACGCGACGTCCGCGAGGCGGTGCGCGGGTCGTTCGACATCCTGATCGCGCGGTCCGGTCAGCGGACGAACGAGATCATGAAGGTGCTGACCCTCGCCTCGGTGCTGCTCCTGCCCGGGGCGCTGCTCGCCGGTGTGATGGGCATGAACTTCAAGGTGGGGCTGTTCGACCACGCATGGCTGTTCTGGGTCGTGGTCGCCGTGATCCTCGCGACCGCCGCGGTCACGTTGACCGTGGGGCGCATGCGCCGGTGGATTTGAAGGGTGGGAGCGGCCGGAGGCCGCTCCCACCCGGGTGATGCAGGATCGCGCCTACGCCGAGACGGCGAGGGTGGCGAGGTCGCGCTGGAGGCGGGTCAGGGCGCGCGCCTCGATCTGCCGGACGCGCTCGCGCGTCAGGCCGAGCTCCCTGCCGATCGCCTCGAGCGTCCACTGCTCGCCGCCGAAGCCAAAGCGCAGCTCCAGCACGCGCCGGTCGGGCTCGTCCAGCCGCGACAGCGCCTCGCGCACCTCGTGGTGCCGGAGCGAGTCCTCGGCCTCGTCGGCGGGATCGGGCGAGCTGCGGTCGGCGAAGAGGTCGCCGAGCTCGCCGTCGCCGTCGTCGCCGACGCGGCGGTTCAGCGAGACGGACGCGTCGGCGGCCGACAGCGCCTCGTCCACGTGCTCGACCTTGAGCCCGGTCTCCTTGGCCAGCTCCTCGAGCGTCGGCTCGCGGCCGAGCGTCGCCTCCAGGCGCTGCCGCGTCCGGCCCAGCTTCTGCTGGCGCTCCTGGACGTGGACCGGGATGCGGATCGTCGCCGACTGGTTCGCGACCGAGCGCTGGCAGGCCTGGCGGATCCACCAGGTGGCGTAGGTGGAGAACTTGAAGCCCTTCCGCCAGTCGAACTTCTCGACGGCGCGGTTGAGCCCGATCACGCCGTCCTGGATCAGGTCCAGGAACGGCACGCCGTGGCCCCGGTAGCGCTTCGCGATCGAGACGACGAGCCGGAGGTTCGCATTGATCATCCGCTCCTTCGCCTCCAGGTCGCCCCGCTCGACGCGCTTCGCGAGCGCGATCTCGTCGGCGGCGGTGAGCAGGTTGTGCTTGCCGACCTCGGAGAGGAAGAGCTGCAGCGAGTCACTCGTGAAGACCTGGACCGGTGCCACGGACCGCGGCTCGTCCGCGTCGATGTCGTCGACGGTCTCGATGCCCCGGTCGACCAGGGCGGCGCGCAGCTCCTCGACTGCGAGCTCGTCCAGGTCGTGCTCCTGAGCGAACGCCTCGAGCTCGGACGCGGTCACGCGGCCGTGCTCCTCCGCCTCGGCGAGGAAGGCGTCGTTGACGGTGATGTCGATCGTGGTGCTCAGCGGTACGTCCTTTCTCGTGCTGGTTCCTCTGGGCTGTGCTGGGCGGCGTCCCGGCTCGTCCGGCTGCGTGGCGGCGTGGCGGGGCGCCTGTCGGGGAGTGCAAGTCGTGAGGGCGTCGGACCTGCGGTGCGACCGTGCCGATCAGGCACGCGCATGCCCGCGGGCCTACGCCGTCAATCTACTATAACGGATTCGCCGGGGACCGTATTCCCTCCTGCGAGGGTTCTGGCTACAGGAGCAGCGCGAGCACCGACACGACCCCGAGCAGGATGCCGAGGGCGGCCAGCGCGAGCAGCATGATCGCGTTCCGATCGGCCGCCCGCCGCGTCGCCTCGTCCGGCTCGGGCGGGGTCGTGCGCCCCGGTAGCGCCGCCTCGAGCCGTTCCAGCGTCTCGGGGCTCGCCTCGCCCGCCGGGACCTCCGGCGGCTCGCTCTGCGTGTCCACGCTGCTCACTTGGCGATCGTACCCCCGCGACTGGCCGCTCCACTCATCCCGGCACGCGCTGGATGAAACTGATCCGGCCGCTCGTCTCGAGCACGGCCCACTGGACCTCCTCGAGCGAGGCGATCCCCTCCTGACGCGCCGCCGCGAGCACCTCGCCGAGTGTGATCCGGTTGCGCTCGAGGTTCCGGGCGATCGGCTTGCCGTCCTCGACGACGATCACCGGCTCGCCGTCGATCAGCGGCCGCAGCAACGGGAGACGGAAGCTCATGTACGAGGTGACCACCGTCAGGACTGCGATCGTGCCGACGGCGAGCACGAGCCCCGTGACGGAGTAGTCGCTCTGGGTGACCCCCTGCTGGACGAGATCGCCGATCACGACGAGCAGGATGAGGTCGAACGGCTGCAGGGAGGAGAGCTCGCGCCGCCCGACCACGCGCGTGACGAGGAGCACGAAGGCGAAGGCGACCGCGGCTCGGAGGACGATGTCCATCAGGGCCAGATCGTGACTGTGCGGTCGACCCGCGCGAGCACGCGCGCGTCGTCCTCGAGCACGACGTCGGTCGACCTGCGCCCGACCGTCGTCGGGTTCACCTGCATCTGGAGGTACAGGACGTGCTCGTCGCCGGCGGGCACGCGGCCGAGCTCGAGCACGAGCCGGCCGTCGCGGCTCGCCTCGCCGATCGGCGACGGCTCGATCGTGTTGACCGTGATCCCCTCCAGCCAGCCCTGGTCGAGCACGACCGCCGCGCGCTCGATCTCCTCCGTGGCCGCCACCGTGATCCTGGCCTCGAAGAGCAGACCCCCGCGCAGGTGCGTGGGCGCGTGCACCGTGAGGCTCGCTTCGGGCACGGCTGCGGTGGTCGAACTCGGCCGCTGGCCGAAGAGGTTCAACAGCCCGGCGAGGAGGATCGCGGCGAGCAGGGCGACGAGCGCGCGACGCGTCCAGGGGTGCTTCTCACGTCCGACGAGGTCGCGGTTGTGCTCCAGGGACAGGCCCGCCGGCACGTCGGCCATGCCCCGATCGTGCCGCGGATGCCGGACGGCGCCGCACCGCCGCACCGCCGGTGAATACTGTGGTCGCGCACGTGACGCCGAGAACTCCTCTACACCGTGCCCTGGCGGTCGAGCTCGGCCCGCGGACGGGGACCGCCGCGCGCCGCTACCTGGTCGCGCTTGCCGCCACCGCGCTCGGCATCGGCGCCTCGATCCTCGTCATGCAGGCGAGCGACATCGCGATCTTTTCGCCCATCCTCGCCGCCGCGGCGGTTGCGGTGTGGTACGGCGGGCTCGGCCCGGGGGTCGTCTCGGTCGCCATCGGCTGGGCCGCCGGGCTGGCGGTGCTCTCGGAGCCGTGGTTCAGCTTCAGCGTGGACGACCGGGAGCAGACGCTCGGCTGGATCGTCGCCCTGCTCTCGGCGCTCATCGTCGTCGGGGTCGCAACGGCGATGCGTCGCGGTCAGGAGCGCGCCGCCACGGTGGCGGACGAGACCGAGCGCTCCGAGCGACGCATGGAGCGGCTCCAGGAGCTGGCCTCCGAGCTCTCGGCGGCCGCGACGCGGTCGCAGGTGGCGCGTGCGCTGGTCGACGGCACGTCCCAGCTGCTCGGCGCCCGCGGCGGCTCCGTCGGGCTGATCGACGGCGAGGTGCTGGAGATCATCGATCCGCTCGGCGCCGAGCGCCAGACGCTCGAGCCGGGGCTGCGGCTGCCACTGAAGACCGCGGCGCCGATCGCGGCGTCGGCGCGCACGGGGAAGGCGAACTGGGTCGCGGATCGTGCCGCGTTCGAGCGCGAGTTCCCGGACGGAGCGCGCCTCGCGCCGTACGCCGCGGGCGCGCTGGCGGTTCCGATTCGGGTGGGCGACCGGGTGATCGGCTCGATGGGGTTCCCGTTCGTCTCGACCGAGGGCGTCGACGAGGGCGACCGCGCGGCGGCGCAGATCGCCGCCGACCTCGGCGGACAGGCCCTCGAGCGTTCAGGGCTGTACGAGGCGGAGCGGGAATGGCGCGCCGGGCTCGACCGGGTGCTCCGCGTGGCGCCGCGCTTCCAGGCGGGATCGACGCCGCGGGACGTCGTCGTCGAGGTCTGCCGGGAGGCGCGCGCGACCTTCGGCGCCGACGTCGCCCAGATCTGGACCGCGCGGGATCCCGGCGACCTCGAGGTCGTCTGGCGCGATCCGCCGTCGGCGGGCAGCCCGCCCGGCGCCCACTACGCGGCCGACGACTTCCCCGGGCTCCGCGCGGCGCTCACCGGTCTGCGTACGATGTTCATCGGCGACTCGCTCGCGCAGGTTCGCGGCCGAGGGCTCGAGGACGCCCGGGCGCAGGGGATCCGCTCGTCCTTCCGAGTACCGATCGCGATCGGCGGCAGGGCGGAGCGGGTGCTCGTCCTCCAGTGGCACACGCTCGTCTCCGAGCCGGAGCCGGGCGTGGCGGCCCTCGCACGGCGGTTCGCCGACCAGGCCGGGCTCGCGATCGAGCAGGCCGAGCGGCGGCTCGCCGAGCGAGACGCCGCGCGCAGCGCCGACGAGACACGGCGGCTCCTGGACGTCACCGCCGCGCTCGCGGCGGCGGCCACCAGGAGCGAGGTCGCGGCCGCAATCGTCAGCGAGGCGTGCCGGAACCTCAGCGCCGACGGCGGGGTCGTCGTGCTCGGCGCAGAGGACGACGAGTCGATGCTCGAGGTCGTCCAGGCCGCCGGCTTCGGCGAGCTGATCGGGTCGCCGCTCCGGCGGTTCTCGCGCTTCGCGCGTCTGCCGCTCGCGGACGCGGTGCGGCGCGACGAGCTGATCGTGCTCGAGTCGCTGGAGGAGCGGGACCGCCGCTACCCGGAGCTCCGGGGCCACGAGGGAACAGGCCACGGCGCATGGCTCGCCGTGCCGATCGCGCTCGGCGGGCGCGCCGTCGGCGCGCTCGGCCTCGGCTTTGCGAGCGGGCGCAGCTTCCCGGAATCGGACCTCGACTTCGCGAACGCGCTCGCCCGGCAGGCCGCGCAGGCGCTCGAGCGGGCGCGCCTGCTCGACGCGGAGCACGTCGCACGGAGCCGCGCGGAACGGACGGCCGGCAATCTCGCGCAGCTGCACGCGCTCGGAACCGCTCTCGCGCGTGCGCGCAGCGCCGTCGAGGTCGCCGAGGCCGTCGGCTCGCAGCTCGTCGGCGCCCTCGGTGCGCGAGCGGCGGCGGTGTTCGCGCTCGGCGAGGAGGCCGGCCCGCTCGAGCTGCTTGGAGGCACGGGGCTCCCTACGGAGGGGCTTGCCGACGGCGACGGGCTCGCGGCTCTGGCCGTGCGCGAGGGCGAGCCCGCGTGGGTGGACGGCGGCACGCGGACGTTGGCGGCAGTCCCGATGGTGTCCGCCGACCGGGCGATCGGCGCCGTCGTGGTCGAGTTCGACGGCGGCCCGCCGCTGGACGACAACCAGCGGCGGCTGGTCGAGACGGTCGGCCGGCAGGCCGCCGAGCCGCTTGCGCGGGTCCAGTTGCTGGAATCGGAGCGCGCCTCGCGGCGCGTCGCCGAGCGCGCGACGGAGCGCACGCGCCGGTTGCAGTCGATCGCCGAGGCGCTCGCCGCCGCCGCAACCTCGGCGGACGTCGCCGAGACCGCGATCCGCGAGGTGATGGCCGCCCTCGAGGCGGATTCGGCGTTCTGCTACGTGATGGTCGGCGGCGACCAGCTCGAACTGCTCGCGACCCAAGGCTACCCGGACGAGCGGCTCGACCCGTGGCGGCTGCTCCCCGTCGACGCGCCCGTCCCCGTCTGCGAAGCGGCTCGGACCGGCGAGCTGATCGCCCTGCGCAACCGCGACGAGATCGTCTCCCGGTACCCGGTGCTCGAGCGTTCCCTGCGCGGGAGCGAAGGTGAGCGCGCGGGAGTCTGCGTCCCGGTTCGCCTCGGCACGCGAACCCTCGGCGTGATCTACGTCTCGTTCACCACCGACCGGGCGCTCGAGCACGAGGACCTTGCAGTCGTGCGCGCTGTCGCAGGCCAGTGCGCCGTCGCGCTCGAGCGCGCGCGCCTCTTCGAGCTCGAGCAGGCTGCGGCCGAGCGCATCAGGCGCCTGCAGGAGGTGACGGCGGCGCTCTCGCAGGCGGCGACGCCGCGGGAGGTGAGTGCGACCTCGCTCGAGCTGGCTGCCGCGGCGTTCGGAGCGCACGGCGGGGTCGTCGCGGTGCTCGCGCCGGAGGGCGACGCGCTCGAGGTCGTCTGGTCGCTCGGCTACTCGGAGGCCGAGCTCGCCGACTGGCAGCGGATCCCGCTCGACGCTGAGGTTCCCGTGGCCCAGGCCGTGCGGAACGGCGACCCGATCTGGGCGATCGGCGACGAGGCAGTCGCCGCCTACGAGCCGTTCGCCACGGCCGCCGGCTCGGCCGGCGACAGGGCGTGGGCGGCGTTGCCGCTCATGGCCGGCGCCGTGCCGCGCGGCGCGCTTCAGCTCTCGTTCTCGGAGCCACGGGAGTTCTCCCCCGAGGATCGCGACTGGCTCGCGGCCCTGGCCGGACAGTGCGCACAGGCGCTCGATCGGAGCAGGCTGTACGACGACGAGCGCCGGAGCCGGCGGCGCTCCGAGCGCCTGCAGGCGATGACGGCCGCTCTGACAGGCTCGCTCGCGCAGCGCGAGGTCGCGTCGGTGCTGCTCGACCAGAGCCTCGCCGCGTTCGACGTCGACCTCGGCGTGGTCGCGTTGTACCGCCCCGACACGAACGAGCTCGAGAGCGTCGAGTTCCGCGGCGCCGACGAGGACCAGCTCGCGCCGTGGCGCCGCTACTCGGTGGGCGCCGAGTACCCGTCCGCGGACGCGTTCCGGCAGCGGCGGACGCTGGTGCTCGACCACGACGCCTACGTCGACTCCTACCCCGAGCTCGGCCCGCCCTTCGCGCAGCTGGGGATCGAGACGATCGCCTACTTCCCCCTCTTCGCCGGCGGCCGGGGGATGGGCGTCGCCGTCTTCGGGTGGCGCACCGCGCGCGTTCTCGAGGCCGACGAGCTGGCGTTCTTCGAGACTCTGGCCAGCCAGTGCGCTCAGGCGCTCGACCGCGCCCGCCGCTACGAGTCCGAGCGGACGATCGCGGAGACGCTCCAGCGCTCCGTGCTCCCGGATCGGCTGCCCGACGTGGACGGCCTCGAGCTGGCCGGGCGCTACCTGCCCGGAACAGCAGGCGTGGACGTCGGGGGCGACTGGTTCGACGTCATCCCGCTCGAGCGCGGGCGCGTCGGGCTCGCCGTCGGCGACGTGGTCGGCAAGGGCGTGACGGCGGCCGCGACCATGGGGCAGCTGCGCAACGGGCTGCGCGCGTTCGCGCTCGAGCAGCTGCGGCCGTCGTCGGCCGTGACCCGGTTGAACCGGCTGCTCGACAGCGTCTCGGACGCGCCGTTCGCGACCCTCGCCTACCTCACGGTCGACCCGCGCCGCGGCATCTGCCGCTACACGGTCGCCGGGCACCCGCCGCCGCTGCTCGCGCTGCCCGACGGGACGGTGGAGTTCCTCGACGGCGCGCGGTCGCTCCCGCTGGGCGTCGGCGCCGACGTCCAGTTCCAGCAGGACGTGCTCCAGCTCGAGCCCGGTGCGGTCGTGGTCCTCTACACGGACGGGCTGGTCGAGCGCCGCGACAGCTCGCTGGACGACGGCCTGGAGCGGCTGCGCGACGCGGTCGCCCGGGCGCCGCGCGACCCGGAGCAGCTCGTCGAGGCCGTGATCGCCGACTGCCTCGGAGACCAGGACCGGGGCGACGACGTGGCCGTGCTGGTGATGCGGCTGAGCGAGCGACCGGTGGCCGACCTCGAGCTCCGCCTCCCTGCCGATCCGGCTTCTCTGGTCGTCGTACGGGCCGAGCTCCGCGAGTGGCTGGCCCTGACGCCCGCGACCGAGGCCGAGGCGAGCGACGTCGTGCTGGCCGCCTGGGAGGCCTGCGCCAACGCCGTCGAGCACGCGCAGCTGCCGAACGCGTCGACGTTCGCGCTCGAGGCGTCGAGCATCGGCCGGAGCGTGTTCCTGCGCGTGCGCGACTCAGGCCGGTGGCGCACCGAGGAGGAGCGACCGGACCGGGGCCTGGGGCTGGTGCTGATGCGCTCCCTCATGGACCGGCTGCAGGTCGTTCCCGGCGAGCGCGGAACGGTGGTGACGATGGAGCGCCGGGTAGGGGCGGAGGCGTGACGACCGGCGAGTCGCACGTGGAGCTGGTCGACGGCACGACGGTCGTCCACGTCGTCGGCGACCTCGACGTGACGACGGTGAAGCGCTTCCGCGAAGCGGTGGTGACCGGACTCCCTGCGGGCCCACTCCTCGTCGACCTGGGTCGGTGCGGCTTCCTCGACAGCGCGGGCCTGCACCTGCTCTTCCAGCTGGTCCGCCCGCGCGACGGGCGGCGGACGGCGGTGTCGTTCCTCGTTCCCGCCGAGTGCCCGGTCGCGCGCGTGGTCGAGATCGCGGGCCTGGCGCTCTCCGCTCCCGTCTGCCGCACCCTCGACGAGGCGCGTTCGGCACTCGCCGTCCCCGTCGAGGGCGCAGCCCCGCTGACGCCGGTCAGAAGACCAGGATCAGAAGCAGGATGATCAGGACGATCGCGAGCAGCGTTCCGATGCCGACGTACATGAGCGTTCCTCCTTGCGGTCGTCTCTCGCCGCAGCGAGATTCCCGCCTCCGCAGCCGCGCAAACCGCGTTTGAGCGGCCCTCGGGGCGGGTACGCACACGTGACTTGAGCGCGAGGAGGGCAGTGGACGAGCTGGAGGAGCAGCAGGTCGCGTTCGGCATGCGCCGGACGACGCTGTCGCACGACACGACCCTCGTCGAGCTCAGCGGTCAGATCGACCTGCACACGGCGCCGCAGCTGAAGGAGCACCTGCTCGCCGCGGTCGACGACGGAGCCGTGGACGTCGTCGTCGACCTCTCCGAGACGACGTTCATCGACTCGATGACGCTCGGGATCCTGCTCGGCGCCGTCAAGCGCCTTCGGCCGCGAGGCGGCCAGTTGCGGGTCGTCACGGCCGATCCGAGCATCCGCAAGATCTTCGAGATCACCTTGCTCGACCGGGTCTTCTCGCTCTACGAGACGCGCGAGGCGGCGCTCGAGCGGGCCGCCTCGAGCGGCTGACGGTCAGCCCGCTGCGATTGCGTCCGACCGCGAGGAGTGGATCTCGAACACGCGGTCGAGCGCTGCGACCGCGAGCACGCGGAGAAGGCCGGCGTCTTCGGTGACGAGCGCGAGCGAGCCGCCCGACTCCTCGGCGGCGGTCTGTGCCGTGACGAGCGTGCGCAGGCCCGACGAGTCGATGAAGTCGCAGGCGGAGAGGTCGACGACCACGCGCCGGCCCGTGCCGACGACCTCGGCCAGCACCTCCTCGACCTGGTCGGTCGTCGCCAGGTCGACCTCGCCGACGACCTCGACGACGGCCACCGCCGGCGACGGCTCGGAGAGCGAGACGGTCAGGGGCTCGGCGGACACGAGCATGGATCCTAACCGTCGGACGCGCTCGAGCCCGACGCGTGACGACGATGATTGGCGGGTGGTGGAGCCGGGAACCACGGCAGGGACGGATGTCGACCTCGTGAGTGAGCCGTGGAACCGGAGCACGAACAGACCGACAAGAGCGTTTCCGTGCGCATGCGTGTGCCGGCGGAGGCCGCCAGCCTCCGCGCGGTCCGCGAGCGCCTGCGCGCCTGGCTGGGCGACGCCCGCGTCGATGGGCGAGCCGCCGCGGACGTGGTGCTGGCCGTCAACGAGGCGTGCGCGAACGCGATCGAGCACGCGGTGGCGCCGCGCGAGCCGTGGATCGACCTCGTCGCCGGGCACCGGGGCCGGTCGGTGGTCGTCTCGGTCGGCGACTTCGGGAGCTGGCGGCGGCAGCGTCGCCGCGACGGGCGCGGTCACGGCCTGCCCCTGATGCGCGCGCTGATGGACAACGTCGACGTCGAGGCATCTCCGCGCGGGACGACCGTGCGTCTGGAACGCCGTGTCGACTAACGTCCCCGCCATCGACGCGATCGCCGTCACCGTCCCGGCCGAGCGCCGTTTCCTCGGGGTCGTGAATCTCGTGCTCGGCGGGCTCTGCACGCGGCTCGACTTTCCGTACGAGCAGGTCGACGACCTGCAGCTCGCCGTCGACAGCGTGCTCGCGCCCGGGCGGCCGCACGGTGCCGACGTGACGCTCGAGGCCGAGGCGGACGAGGGCCGGCTGCGCCTGCTGCTCGGCCCGCTCGCGCCCGGGACGGCGGACCAGCCCGGGTTGCAGCGGGTTCTCGGCCCGCTGGTCGGCGCCTCGCGGGCGGTCGAGCGCGAAGGCGCCGAGTGGATCGCGATCGAGGTCGCTCGGCCCTCGGCCGGCGCGCAGGCAGGATGAGCGTGGCCGCCGCCGGGCGCCGGCACGCGGACCTGCTGGCCGCGTATCACGAGCAGGGCGATCCGGCCGCACGGGACGCGCTGGTCGAGAACCTGATGCCGCTCGTCCGCTCGCTCGCGGCGCGCTACGCGGGCCGGGGAGAGCAGCTCGAGGACCTCGTGCAGGTCGGTGCGATCGGCCTGATCAAGGCGATCGACCGCTTCGACACCGACCGCGGCGTCGAGCTGACGACGTACGCGGTACCAACGATCGTCGGCGAGATCCGGCGCCACTTCCGCGACAAGGCGTGGGCCGTGCACGTGCCGCGGCGGCTCAAGGAGCTCAACGTCCGCCTCTCCCGCCTCCTCGACGAGCTGACGACGGACCTGGGCCGCTCGCCCACGATCACCGAGCTGGCGACTGCCGCCGACGTCGAGGAGGAAGACGTGATCGACGCGCTCGAGTCCTCGCAGGCCTACACGGCGCGGCCGCTCTCGACGCCGGTCGACGGCGAAGGGGGCGGCGACCTGCTCGACACGCTCGGCGACGAGGAGCGCGGCTACGAGGACGTGGACGACGGCTCGCTGGTCGAGGCCGGGCTCGCCGCCCTCGACGAGCGCGAGCGGCGGATCGTCGAGCTCCGCTTCTTCGACGGCCTGACCCAGTCCCAGATCGCCGCCGAGATCGGCATCTCGCAGATGCACGTGTCCCGGCTGCTGCGCCGTGCGCTCGAGACGATGCGCGGCACGCTCGAGGAGCCGTCGGCATGAGCGGCCCGGTCGTCACCCTGACGATGCCGGCGAAGGCCGACTACCTGATCCTGGCGCGGCTGGCGCTCGCGGGCATCTCGCGCGCGGTGGCGATCGACCCGGAGACGCTCGCCGACCTGAAGCTTGCCGTCACCGAGGCCTGCGCCAACGCCGTGCGCCACGCCTACGGCGCCGAGGGCGGGCAGGTGACGGTCAGCTACCGCGTCGACGGCGGGCTACTGGCCGTGCAGGTCGAGGACGAGGGAACCGGCTTCGACGTGGGGCGCGTGGGCGAGTGGGTGCCGGAGGAGCTGGACGAGGCGGGCATGGGGCTCTCGATCATCCGGTCGGTCGTCGACGAGCTCGAGGTCGAGCGGGGCACCGACGGGCGCGGCACGCGCCTACGCCTCGAGAAGCGCCTCGCGGCGGCCGGCTAGCGGCGCCCGGCTGCGGCGGCGAGGGCCGCGTCGCGCGACTCGTACAGCTTCACCACGCGGTCGAGCGCCGTCAGCTCGAGGATCCGGCGGCCGGCCTTGCCCGGGACGACGTAGAGCTCGCCGCCGCGCTCGCGCAGCCGCTTCAGCGCCCCGATCAGGACACCGAGCCCCGAGGAATCGAGGAACGTGACCGCGGTTAGGTCGCAGACGACGACCGCTGCGCCAGCCTCGATCACCCGCACGACCTCCGTGCGGACGTCGGGGGCCCGGTACGCGTCGAGTTCCCCGGCGGGCGCGATCACGTAGACCGCGGTGCTCGGCTTCTCGACGGTCACTGCGAAGGACATCGGCCTCCCGTTGCGTGACGACGGACGGCCGGCGCAGTGGCCGGCCGTCCTCATCATGCTTTCGGCGTCGCTCGGACGCTGGCTAGTCCCGTACGACGCGTTCGTCGCGAACGATGTCCTCGCGGCGCATCGACCCGAACCCACCCCAGCTCGACCAGAAGACGAGCGAGAGCAGCAGGCCGACGATGCCGACCACCATCAGGATCACGCCGACCGTTGTGATGTCGAGGCCGGAAACCTCCGCGGACACGGCCCACGTGAGGATCGCTCCGACCGCGACGAGGATAAGGCTGACGCTGATGCCCATGAACGATTCTTCCTTTCGCCGGATGTTCGTCCCGCTGGGGACGCCGACAGGAATACCCGAGCGGCGCGTCACGCAAACGCGTGCCTGCCCCGGCTCGGCGCCGGGGCAGGCACGCGTGCAGGGTCAGCGGCCGACGACCGAGAGCGTGCGCGCGGCGCCGTTCCCGTTCGCCGTATTCAGGTCGAGCGTGACGGTCGCCGTCTGCTGCTTCGGGACCGTGAGGCCGACGATCCGGAAGGCGACCGTGCAGTCGATCGCGAGCGGCGGCTGCGCCTGGCCGACCGTGACGGTCTTGCCGCCGATCGACGCGCGGTAGGTCGCGCCCACGGGGGTGCCCGTGGCGTTGTTGGCGCAGAACTCGCGAACGTATGCGGTGACCAGCGGGTTGCGCGTCCCGCCCTTCACGGTGATCGTGCTGTTGCGCATGTCGAGCGGCGGCGCGGCGGCGCGGAAGCGCGCGGCCGCGGGCTTGGCCGCGCCGGACTGGCGGTACAGGCCGCTCTGCCAGAGGCTCCCGTCGGAGTCGCGGTACACGAACCACACGAACAACGGCACCCGCTGGTCCTTCTTGAGCATGGCGATCGCCTGCGAGAGGTAGAGCGCCTGCTGGCCCTCGGTCACCCCGCTCGGCTCGCCCGGCCGCGTCTCGTGCCCGTACTCGGTCACCCAGACAGGGATCTGCTTGCGGCCGAACCACTGGTCGAGCGAGGTCTCGAACCGCGGCAGCGAGGTGAGGGCGACGTTCGGCCAGAGCACCCGCTGCGTCGCCTTCATCCGCACCGGATACGGATACGGATGGTGCGCCCAGGCGTCGAACTTGAGCCGCTTGTTGGCGGCGGCCACGAGCCGTGCGAAGGTGCCCGGTCGCACGCTGTCGGTGACCCCGGCGCGCTTCTTGTCGAGGCCGTGCGACGAGGTCTCGCCGATCGCCACGAGGGCCTTCTTGCTGCCCGACTTGATGCCGGCGTAGCCGGCGGCGGCGAGCTTCGCGTAGAGCGCCGGGCCGACGATCTTCCCCTGCGCGTTGAACTGGGGCGAGAGGAAGCCGCCCAGGTTGGACTCGTTCCAGATGCCCCAGAAGCGGACGAACGGATACCCGGGATACCGGCCGGAGTAGCGCGACGCGAGCGCGCGCGCGAAGTTCTGGAAGTCGCCCCACTTCTTCGGCAGGAAGGCGGGGCCCTTGCCGCCGTTCGCCCACTTCGGCGTGCCCCAGATGGTGATCAGGACCTCCTGGCCGTGGGCCTGCGCGGCACGGACGATCTCGTCCACGTCGTCCAGCCTGTAGGCCGGGTCGAACGGGTCGGTGGCCCGGCGGGGGCGCTCGGGGGCGACGTTCGCCCAGGTCACCAGGGTGCGCACGACGGTGGCGCCGTCTGCGCTCGCGCGGTCGAGTTCGCCCACCCGCTGGTCGCTCCAGCGAAGAGTCGGATCGTCGTGGAAGCCCATCCACATGCGGTCTGCGGCGAACGCGGACGGTGCCGCGACGGCTGCGACGACGCACAGGACGGCGATCAGGCGTGCACGGTTGCTCACGGGCATCTCCTCCTTCTCGGCTGCCCTTTCGGCGTGACGGCCGCACACGGTAGCGGCCGCGTGTGATGGCCGTGTGAGCTTCCCCGCCGGGTCGGCACACATTCGGCACAAAGCCGTTTCCCATCCGTTGCGGGCGCGTCCGTAGCGTCGAGGGCGACTCGTTCCATCGACCAGGAGGGACCTGATGCAGCCATCGTCTCGCTGCGGGCCGGCCCGTCGCGTGCGGCCCGTGATCGCCCTGGCGGCGCTCGCGCTCGCCGCGCTCGCGGCCGTCGCGGCCGCCGCGCTCGTCGTGTCGGAGGCGCACGCGAACCCCAATCCCTGGGTCTGCTGGGACCCGGACTGCAACCCGCCGCCGCCACCTCCGCCGCCACCTCCGCCGCCGCCGCCACCCCCGCCGCCGCCGCCACCCCCGCCGCCGCCTCCGCCGCCCCCGTCACCGCCTCCGCCGCCCTCGAGCGGGTCGTGCGTGGACTTCTGGGACTCGACGCGAGGCATCTACTACGCCTGCAACCCGAGCCGGACCGCGTACATGACCCCGGACGGGATCGACCCGGCGCGCACCTACGACCTCCTGGGCACGGCGACGATCCCGCCGCCGGCTCCGTACCGCGAGGACCGCGACTACTCGTCCGACCCGGACTGGACGGTCTACATCGCCCCGAGCGTCCACCCGAACCCCAAGCTGTTCGAGCGTGACTGGAACTTCCCGGCCTACCGGCACGACGTCTGCTACGGCAGCCAGCTCGGACGCCTCTCCTGCGACGTCAGGTTCTGGGACCGGATGTCCGCGACCTGCACGGTCGGGTTCTTCACGCGCAGGGCCACCTGTTACTTCCTCGCCAAGGAGTGGTACTTCGCCGTTCGCGCGTTCGGCGGCCCGTCCTACAAGCCGAGGACGTCCAGCCTGCAGCCCGCCGGAGTCCCGTGGTAGCCGAGGCACGCAGCCCTGCCGTCGTCCCCACCCGGGCGCCGCTCGGGTGGGGGCAGGCATCGGGTCAGCCGTCGGCGATCGCCGCGCCGAGACAGCCGAGGAGGAAGGCCGGCAGGCACACGACGAGCAGCCAGCCGAGCTCCCCCATGAGATCGCCGAGCCCGGGCCACCAGTCGTAGCCGTCGCCGCGGCTGCGCGCGTAGAGCACGACGCCGAGCGCCGCCGCGGCGGCGGCGCTGGCGGCGATCCCGAACGCCCGGCCGGACGCAGCGCCGAGGACCACGGCTGCGACGGTCGCGAGCACGCCACCCGCGAGCGCGCCCGCGAGCGCTCCGAGGAAGTACGCGAAGCCGTCGCCGATCGCCGCGGTCGACGTCACGCCTTCCGGCTCGGACCCGTGCTGGAGGCGAAATGCGAGCTCTGCGGCTCCCAGCGCGCAGCCTGCCCCGATCGCCACCGCGACGGCGAGAACGGCTGCCGACCTTCCCTTCGACACGACGGCATTGTCCGCTGTGCCGGCGGCGGCCCGCCAGTGTCCGACGCGGACAGGTGCGGGCCCTGGGGCGCCTCGGGCCGATGGCGTACACTGGCGCGCAGTGGTCTGGGAGACCATCTTCATGCTGCTCGTCCTGAAGATCCCCCTCGTCTATCTCTGCGCGGTCGTCTGGTGGGCAATCCGGGCCGAGCCGCTGCCGGAGGAGCCGGCGACGCTCGTCGAGGCCGGCGACCCGTTGCGGCCGGCTCCGCCGCGCCTATGGCGGCGCCGCTCGCGCCTGCCCGTCCGACCCCCCTGGGCCGGTCCGGCCCGGCGGCCGAGCGGAGGCCGCGCAGCCTCCGCGCGCGCGGAGGCGCGCCGGTGAGCTCGCTCGAGTCCGACGCCCGGCGGTACTCGGCCGTCGACGCGGTCGCGGGCCTGCTCGCCGCCGCCGCGATCGCGCTTGCGGCGATTGCCGTCGTGGAGCGTCCCGCGCGCTTCGCCCCGGTGGCGATCGTGCTCGCGCTGATCGCCGCGCGGATGAGCGTTCGTTTCCAGCGGCTCGCCCTCGGCGCCGCCGTCGCGGGCATGATCGGCTGGGTGCTCGGCATGTCGTTCGCGGTGATCACCGACAACCCGCTCTTCTGAGCGGGCTCACGCGCGCGCCGGCGCTGCTACAACACCAAGGGTGAGCGCTTCCGAGCTGGGCGGGCTGAACGCCGGCTACGTCGGCCAGCTTCTCGAGGACTACCTGGACGCTCCGGCCAGCGTGCCGCCCGAGTGGCGGGCGGTCTTCGAGCAGGGGGACGGCCGGATCCTCGAGTTGCTGCCCGGGTTGCGCCACCTGCTCGAGCGCGCGGCAAACGGAGGGAGCGGCGTCGCTGCCACGGCCGTGGCGCCGGCGCCCGTCGCCCCACAGCCACCGCCTCCCTCGCCCCCGGCGCCGCCGCCGGCACAGGCCGTTCCCGCCGCCGCTCCGCCGGTTGCGGCCGAGCCGGACCCGACGCTGCTCGCCGGGGTCGCCGCGGCGATGGCGCTCGTCAAGGCGTACCGCATGCACGGGCACCTCGCGGCGCGCCTCGACCCGCTCGGCTCCGAGCCGATGGGCGACCCGGCGCTCGACGAGACGCGGCTCGTGCCCGCGCTGACGCCCGAGCTCCAGGCGCGGATCCCCGCCCCCCTCCTGCGGCTGTACGTCCACGGCGAGACGCTGCTGGAGGCGCTGCCGCGGCTGCGGGAGGTCTACACCGGCTCGATCGCGTACGAGATCGAGCACATCTCGGACCACGCAGAGCGGGTCTGGCTGCGCCAGGCGATCGAGTCCGGCCGCTTCCGCGGACCGCTCGAGGCCGAGGAGCGGCTCGCGCTCCTGCGACGGCTCACCCAGGTCGAGGGCCTGGAGCAGTACCTCCGGCGCTCGTTCCTGGGCCAGAAGCAGTTCTCGATCGAGGGCCTCGACGTGCTGATCCCGATGCTCGACGAGACAGTGGAGCTCGCCGCCGCAGACGGGGCCCACGAGGTCGTGATCGGCATGGCCCACCGCGGCCGGCTGAGCGCGCTCGTGCACACGGTCGGCAGCCCGTACGAGTCGATCCTGCGCGAGTTCGAGGGCGAGCGCACGATCGACGCGCTCGTGGTCGACCCGGAGGGGGGCTCCGGCGACGTCAAGTACCACCTGCCGGCCGCCGGCACACGCCAGACGGCCGCAGGGGAGATCGAGGTCACGATCGTCCCGAACCCGAGCCATCTCGAGGCGGTCGACCCGGTCGTCGAGGGGCGGGCCCGGGCCGAGCAGACCGACCGCTCGTCGAGCGCCGGGCTGCACGACCCCACCGTGGCGCTACCGGTGCTGATCCACGGCGACGCCTCCTTCCCGGGCCAGGGGGTCGTCGCCGAGACCTTGAACCTGCAGAGCCTCGAGGGCTACTCGACCGGCGGCTCGCTGCATCTGATTGCGAACAACCAGGTCGGGTTCACGACCGACCCGGCGGAGGGACGCTCGACCCGCTACTCGAGCGACCTCGCCAAGGGCTTCGACATCCCGATCGTGCACGTCAACGCCGACGATCCGGAAGCCGCGATCAGCGCGGTCCGCCTCGCGCTCGCCTTCCGGCGCGAGTTCGGCCACGACGTGGTCGTCGACCTCGTCGGCTACCGCCGGTTCGGGCACCAGGAGCAGGACGACGCGGCGTACACGCAGCCGCTGCAGGTGAAGCGGATCCAGGAGCACCCGACCGTGCGTGAGCAGTACGCGCGGCGGCTGGTGGCCGAGCAGGCGGTCTCCGAGGAGGACGTGCAGGCGCTGCAGGCAGCGGTGCTCGCCCGGCTCCGCGCGGCACACGAGCACCTGCGCGACTCGTTCGGGCACGCGCCGGCCGCGCCGGCTCCCGAGTCGGTGCGTCCCTTCGCGACGGGCGAGGCGGTCGAGACGGCGATCCCGAGCGAGCGCCTGCTCACCCTCAACGAGCAGCTGCTCGCCGTCCCGGAGGGGTTCACGGTCAACGCGAAGCTCGCGCGCCAGCTCGAGCGGCGGCGCGAGACGGTCGCCGAGGGCGGGATCGACTGGGCCCAGGCGGAGGCGCTGGCGCTCGCGGGGCTGCTCGAGGACGGCATCCCGATCCGGCTCTCGGGCCAGGACACCGAGCGGGGCACGTTCGCGCACCGGCACCTCGTCCTCCACGACCCGCACACCGGGGAGACCCACGCGCCGATCCAGCACCTGCCCGGCGCCAACGCGTCGTTCGAGGTCTACAACTCGCCGCTCTCGGAGTACGCCGCGCTCGGGTTCGAGTACGGCTACTCCGTGGCGGCGCCCGACGCCCTCGTCCTCTGGGAGGCGCAGTTCGGCGACTTCGTCAACGGCGCCCAGATCGTGATCGACCAATTCGTCGTCGCCGGCCGTTCCAAATGGGGGCAGACCTCGAGGCTGACCCTGCTCCTGCCGCACGGATACGAGGGCAACGGCCCCGAGCACTCGAGCGCCCGGCTCGAGCGGTTCCTGCAGCTCGGAGCGGAGGAGAACATCCGGATCGCGAACTGCACGACCTCGGCGCAGTACTTCCACTTGCTCCGCCGACAGGCGCTCGACGCCACCCCGCGGCCACTCGTCGTGATGACGCCGAAGGGCCTCCTGCGCCTCCGCGGCGCCTCCTCGACGCTCGCCGAGCTCGCCGGAGGGGCGTTTCGGCCCGTGCTCGACGACCCCGGTGCCGACCACGAGCGCGTCCGCCGCCTCGTGCTCTGCTCGGGGAAGGTCTACTTCGACCTCGTCGGGCACGACGAGCGCGCCGCCGCGCAGACGGTCGCCGTCGCGCGTCTGGAGCAGCTGTATCCGTTCCCGGTCGACGCGATCGGGGAGCTCGTGAGCGGCTACCCGCACCTGGACGAGCTCGTCTGGGCGCAGGAGGAGCCGCAGAACATGGGCCCCTGGCGCTCGATCCGCCACCGCCTCGAGGACGCCGCCCGCACCGGAGCCGGGCTCGGCGGCGCCGTCTACGTCGGGCGGCCGTGGCGGGCGAGCCCGAGCGAGGGCTACCCGACGTCGCACCTGCGCGAGCAGGAGCGGATCGTGCGGGCCGCGCTCGGGCGCTAGAGCCGCGGGCGCCGCGCGACCCGCTCGCGGGCCGTGCGGCTCGCAGTCGCAGCGGCCAGCGAGGCAACGCGCGGGCCGTGCCTGCGCGCCGCAGCCAGGACCTCGCGCCGCTGCCGCGGCGGCAGCTTCCACCAGATGCGCCAGAGCGCGAACGCGAGCGCGACCGGGCGCTTCGGGATGCGGAGCGGCGAGGGCACGGGCGGATCGTACCCCTCACGTGCAGGAACCATCCCCGATGCAGGGTAATCCGTAGTCGCTAGACTCTTGCGTCGGCACCAGACCCGTCTTGTCCCCGAGCAGGAGAACGTATGCCGGTTGAGACCGAATCAGTGTTTGCGCGCGTCATCCAGGATCACCTCGAGCTGAAGGCCAGGAACAGCGACCTCGACGGGGTGATGCCGATCGGCCGGTACTCGACCGAGGATCCGTTCGAGAACCATCCGCTGTTCAAGTCTGAGGAGCAGGCCCGTCTCGAGGAGACGCTCGACGGAGAGCCGGCCGTGCAGTTGCACTCGCTGGCACTGCCTTGGCCGGGCGAGGAGACCTCCGAGACGCAGGGCCCGGCGCTCGACCAAGCGCTGTGGGGCCGCTCCCGCGACTTCGACTGGGGCGACTAGCACCGACGTCGTCCCGCTCCGTGCGCCGGCCCGGCCGGCAGGTTTGCGGCTGCCGTCGGACGATAGGCTGCCCGGGTCGTGAGCCCCGACGAGCGCCTCGAGCGGTATGCAGAGCTGGCCGTCCGGGTCGGCGCGAACGTCCAGCCGGGCCAGGAGGTCGTGCTCCTGTGCCTGGTGGAGCACGCGCCGATCGCGCGCGCAATCGCGCGGCAGGCGTATCGCGCCGGTGCCGCCCGCGTGACGCCGATCTACGGCGACCTCCACTTCCGGCGGGCCGCCGTCGAGCTCGGGCCGCCCGCGGAGCTCGGCTACACGGCGCCCCATCTGCTCGACTGGGTGCGCGGCTGGCGGGACAGCCGGCCGGCGCTGATCCAGCTGACGGGCAACCCGGACCGGGACCTCTTCGAGGGGCTCGACCCGGTGCTGGTCGCGAAGGCGGAGCCGCGCGAGCTGCGCGCGGCCTACCTGCCGCTCGTCTCCGAGCGAAAGCTGAACTGGGTGATCGTCTCGGCGCCCAACGAGGGCTGGGCCCGGCAGGTGTTCGGCGAGCCGGACGTGGAGCGCCTGTGGCAGGCGGTGGCGACGGCGACCCGGCTCGACCGCCCCGATCCCGTCGCCGCCTGGCGCGAGCACGCCGCCAAGCTGGAGGCCAGGGCGGCGGCGCTCGACGAGCGGCGCTTCGACGCGATCCGCTTTCGCGGCCCGGGCACCGAACTCACCGTCGGCCTGCTGCCCCTCTCGCGCTGGCGCTGCGCCACCTTCGAGACCGACACCGGCATCCGCCACATCCCCAACCTCCCGACGGAGGAGGTCTTCACGACCCCCGACGCGCGCCGGACGGAGGGCACCGTGCGGTCGACCTACCCGCTCGTCGTCCCGGGCGTGGGCGCACTCGTGGAGGGCCTCGAGCTGCGTTTCGAGTCCGGGAAGGTGGTCGACGTGCGTGCCGACCGCGGCGGAGAGGTGATCTCGGAGCAGCTCGCCTCGGATCCTCGGGCCCCTTACCTCGGCGAGCTCGCGCTCGTGGACGGCGACTCCAGCGTCCGCCGCACCGGTCTCGTCTTCTCGGACACGCTCTTCGACGAGAACGCGAGCTGCCATCTCGCCTACGGCGAGGCGGTCAGGATGGCCGTCGAGGGCGTCGAGGGGAAGAGCACCGAGGAGCTGCTCGAGCTCGGCGTCAACGTCTGCAGCGTGCACACGGATTTCATGATCGGCGGTCCCGACGTCGAGGTCGACGGCCTCGCGGCCGACGGGGCGGCCGTGCCGCTGCTCCGCGGCGAGGCCTGGCAGCTCGGGTAGGGGCGAGGCTTGCCTCGCCCGGACCGGGGTTAGGCGCCGCTGGCGGGAACTACCCGTCGCTGCCCGCGCGGCGCCTCCTCGTCGGGCGCCCCGTGCAGCGTCCGGGCGAGCTGCCTGAACGGGCCGTCCGCCGCGAGCAGCTCGGTCTCCGTCCCGCGCTGCACGATCCGTCCGTGCTCGACGACGAGGATCTCGTCCGCGCGCCGGACGGTGGCGAGCCGGTGCGCGATGATGATCGACGTCCGGCCCGCCAGCAGGCGGTCGAAGGCGCGTTCGATCAGCACCTCGCTCGGACGGTCGATGTTGGAGGTCGCCTCGTCGAGGATCAGGATGCGTGGGTCGGCGAGCAGTGCCCGCGCGATCGAGATCAGCTGCCGCTCGCCGGCCGAGAGGCCCGCGCCGCCCTCGCGGACGACGTGCTCCAGGCCCTCCTCGAAGCGGGCGGCGACGCGGTCGACGCCGATCGCCTCGGCGGCCGCGCGCACCTCCTCGTCGGTCGCCTCGGGGCGGGCAAAGCGGATGTTGTCCGCGATCGTGCCGCTGAACAGGAACGGATCCTGGAGCACGACGCCGAGCTGGCGGCGGTAGCTGCGCAGCTGCACGTCGCGCAGGTCGACGCCGTCCACCCTGACTGCGCCCTCGTCGGGGTCGTAGAAGCGCGCGATCAGCTTCGCCGTCGTCGACTTGCCGCCGCCCGACTCGCCGACGAGCGCGAGGCACCCGCCGACCGGCGCCGCGATCGAGATCCCGTGGATGACGGGCTCCTCGCCGTAGGCGAAGACGACCCGGTCGAGCTCGAGCCGGCCCTCGATCCGCCCGACCGGTCGCGCGCCCGGCCGGTCGGTGATGTCCTGCTCGGCGTCGAGAACGGTGGAGATCTTGTCCATCGCCGCGTGCGCCGCCTGCACCTGGCCGTACAGCTCGGACAGCTCCTGCAGCGGTTGGAAGACGAGCTGGAGCAGGCCGACGGCCGCGATCAGCGTGCCGATCTCGAGCGAGCCGCGGTCGATCAGGAGCGCGCCGCCGAAGAGCACGAGCGCGGTCGCGACCACGCCGAGCAGCTCGATCGCGGGGAAGAAGACCGACGACAGCTTCTGGGCGACGACGTTGGCGCGGCGGTTCGCCTCGTTCAGCTCCTCGAACTCGCCCTGGAAGGCCCGCTCCCGATTGAACGCCTGGACGACGGCCATGCCGGCGATCGACTCCGCGAGCTGGGCCGTGACGGCCGCGATCCGGGTCCGCACCTCCCCGAATGCCGCGTGCGAGCGGTGCTGGAACCAGCGGGTGACGAGGATGCCCGGCGGCAGGACGACCAGGGCGATCAGTCCGAGCCGCCAGTCGAGCACGAAGAGCCCGATGACCGCGGCCACCAGCGTCAGCGAGTTGACGACGAGCGTCGTCAGGCCCTGGTTGAGCACATCCGAGAGCGCGTCCACGTCGCTCGTCAGGCGGGCGATGATCCAGCCGGCCTTCTGCTCGGAGAAGTAGCGCAGCGAGAGCGACGTCAGGTGGTCGAAGAGGTCGCGGCGGAGCTCGTAGACGATCCGCTGGCCCACCCCTGCGAGCAGGAGCCAGGTGGCGGTCCCGAGCAGCCACGCGGCCGCGTTGACGCCGACGTACGCGACCACGTCTGCCGTCAGGCGCGACTCGTCGCCGGCACGGATGCCGTTGTCGACGGCGTCGCCGACGATGATCCAGCCCGCGGTCGGCGCCGCCGCCGAGACCGCCGCGAGCACCGCGATCAGGCCGAGCCGGCGGTGTCGTCCCTCGGTGTAGCGCCAGAGGCGCGTCAGGCCGGTGCGCCTAGGCTGCGGCACGGGCCTCGTCTCCGAACAGGCTCGCGAACACGCCGCCGCGCTCCAGCAGCTCGGCCGGCGTGCCGTCCTCGACGATCCGGCCGTCGTCGACCACGACCGCGCGGTCGGCGACGAGGATCGTGGAGAGTCGCTGCGTCGCCACGAGCACGGTCCGGCCCGCGACCGCCGGGCGCAGGTTGTCCACGAGCAGCCGCTCGGTCTGGGTGTCCACGGCGGACATCGGGTCGTCGAGGACGAGCACGCGGGCGTCCGCGATCAGCGCGCGCGCGAGCGCCACGCGCTGGCGCTGGCCGCCCGAGAGGTTGACGCCGCGCTCGCCGATCAGGGTGTCGTAGCCGTGCGGCAGGTCGTCGACGAAGGACTCGACGCCGGCCGCCTCACAGGCCGCGAGCACGACCTCCCACGGCGCCTCGGGCCGTGCCGCGAGGAGGTTCTCGCGCAGCGGGACCGAGAACAGCACCGGCCGCTGGGTCACCAGCGCGACGGCCCGCCGCAGCTCCGTGACCGCGACGTCGCGCGTGTCGACCCCGCCGAGCAGCACCGCGCCCGCGGTCGGATCGTAGAAGCGCGGCAGCAGGTTGAGCAGCGACGTCTTGCCGGCGCCCGTCGCGCCGCAGACGGCCACGATCTGGCCGGCGGGCACCGTCAGGTCGATGCCGCGCAGCACCTCCGAGCCGGTGCCGTACCGGAAATGCACGCCGTCGAAGCGGACGGGCAACGGCGCGTCGGGCAGGTGCAGCGGCTGCGCGCGCTCGGGCAGCGGCTCGATCCCGTCCAGCCAGGCGAAGCTGCGTGAGGCCGCCGCGAACGCGCGCTGCGCCAGGTTGATGATCCAGCCGAGCGCCTCGAGCGGCCAGACGAGCTGGAGCAGCAGCGTGATGAAGAGTGTGAACTGACCGATCGTCAGGTCGCCGGCGATGGCGTCGCGGCCGCCGAAGTAGACGACCGCGGCGATGCCGAGCGTCGGCAGGAAGATCAGCCCCGGCAGGAAGCGCGCCTCGACCGAGGCCTGGTTCATCGTCTCCGAGCGCACCGCGTCCGCGCGCGTCGCGAACCGGTCGCGGACGTCGTCCTCGCGGCCGAACGCCTGCACCATCTCCATGCCGACGACCGCCTCGTCGGACGCCTCCGTCAGGTGGCCCTTGCGCTGCTGGACGCGCCGCGCGATGGGGAAGACCCTGTGCGCGAACAACCAGGTGAGCACGGCGATCGCCGGCATCGAAAGCGCGGCGATCAGCGCCAGGCGGGCGTTGACCGAGAGCAGCACGATCGCGGCGCCGACGATCATCATCGCGCTCTGGATCCCCTGGACGACGCCCCAGCCGATGAAGTAGCGGACGGGGTAGATGTCGTTCGTGGCGCGGGAGATGACCTCGCCGGTCGCGTGGCGGTCGTAGAAGGCCCGCGGGTAGCGGAGATACGCCTCGTAGAGCAGGCCGCGCAGCCGCGCCTCGACCGCGATCCCGATCCGCGCCGTCGCGAAGCGCCGCGTGAAGTTGACCCCGAAGCGCACGACCGCGATCGCCAGGATCGCGGACAGGTACGGCGCGAGCAGCGCGTGGTCGCCGGCGTCGATCGCGTCGTCGATCGTCCGCTGGATCAGGATCGGGATCGCGAGCGAGAGCCCGGTGAACGCGAGCGCACAGGCGAGCCCGACGAGGACCAGGCGCCACTGGGCCCGCCAGAGCGGGTAGAGGTGGCGCACGGTCGGCCAGAGGCCGAGGTCGGGCGGGTCGACGGGTGTCAGCGTCGGGTCTCCTTCCCGCGGCGAGGCGCGAAGTCCGGGGAGGCGGGAACTGCGTGACCAGCGGCCGGACTGGTCGGGAGCGCGGCGCCGGGAAGCGGGCGCCGACGCGCCCACCCTAGCATGCGACGTCGGTGAGACGCCGTTTGCTGCCGAAAGAGACACTTGACAGACATCATTTTGATGTCATACTTGCGGTCATGCAGATGGCAAATCACGTCAAGGCGATCCAGGCCGACCTGGCCGCCGCCGCCGCGCTCGGCGACGAGGCGGCTGCGGAGGCGGGCCGCCGGCTCAGCGAGGCGCTCGAGTCCTCTCTGTACGTCCGGCTGCTCGACATCCTCACCGAGGCGGCCGTCGGCCTTTCCGGCACGCTGCCCGGGCACGTCGAGGTCCGGCTCGCGGGCCGCGAGCCCGAGCTCGTGTTCGTGGCCGACGCGTCCGGCGAGGTGGAGCCGCAGCCGCTGCCCGGCGACGACACGAGCGCCCGGATCACGCTCCGGCTGCCCGAGTCGCTCAAGTCGTCCGTCGAGACGGTCGCGGCAGGGGAGGGCGTTTCCACGAACGCCTGGATCGTCCGCGCGCTGGCGCGCGCCCTCGAGCCGCGCCCGACGCGCACCGTCCGTACCGGCAACCGCCTCCAGGGCTTCGCCCAGAGCTAGGAAAGGAGCCACCAATGGCCCTCTACCCGTCACTCTTCGGTTACGTCGAGGTTCCCGACACGGACGTGCGCCGTCCGCAGGACCGGCCGTCAGGCGTCCGCGTCGTGCGCCGGCCCAGGCCGTTCGGCCCGTTCGCGCGGCGGTAGGGAGGGCGACGTGCACACGTTCGAGACAGCCGGTCGCGTCCTCGTCCGCGTCGGCATCCAGGGCGGCCAGGTCGACCTGGAGACGTGGGACGCGGCCCGCACGGAGGTCGAGGTCACCCCGTTGCGCGATGACGACGCGACCATGGCGGCCGTCCACGAGACGCAGGTCTCCTCGCGCGAGCGCCCCGACGGCGTCACGGAGATCGCGGTCGAGCAGCCCAAGCGCCGGGGCGGCTTCCTCTCCCGCGGGCCGAAGCTCGGCGTCAAGGTGCGCTGCCCGCACGGAACCGACCTGGAGCTGACGACGAGCTCGGCGGACGTGCGCGGCGCGGGTGGGTTTGGCGAGGTCACGCACAAGACCGCCAGCGGCGACTCTTCGTTCGAGGCGGTCGCCGGCGCGCGGATCTCGTCGGCGAGCGGCGACATCGCGATCGGCACCGGCGAAGGGGCGCTGATGCTCAACACCGCGTCCGGCGACATCGAGGTGCGTCTCGCCGCCGGGCCGCTGACCGCGAACCTCGTCTCGGGCGACGCCCGCGTGCTCGAGGCGCGCGACGCACTGTCGGTCAACACGGTCTCGGGCGACCAGCACATCGACGCGAGCGGGGGTGCCCCGGTGCGGCTGCAGTCGGTCTCGGGCGACGTCCGGATCGACGTCCGGCCGGGGTTGCGGCTCTGGATCGACGCCGCCTCGGTCAGCGGCACGGTCTCCTCGCAGCTCGACGCGTCCGACGCCCCGCCCGAGGGCGCGGAGTCCGTCGGGGAGCTGCGCATCCGCACCGTGAGCGGAGATATCGGCATCGGCCGGGCGCTGCCGCTGGCCGTCTCCTAGCGGCTCGCCGCTCCCGTACGCCCCTAGGCTGTGGGGGTGGCGCGCCGCACGATCCGCGACTGGCTCCGGTCGGTCGAGCGGGCCGAGCCCGAGGAGCAGTGGACGCTGCTCTGCTTCCTCGCCGGCGCCGACGTCACGCTCGACGAGGCCGAGGTCAATGCCGCCCTGCGGCGGGCGGAGCTGCTCCTGGCGACCGGCGGCGACCCGCGCCGGCGCCTCGAGCTCTACGGCCGCGCGGTGACTGCCGTCGCCGAGGACCTGGATGAGCCGGCGGCGCGGGACGAGCTTCGATTCGGGCTCGAGCGCCTCGCAGCCGAGGCGCGGGGGCTGCGGGGCGCGCAGGAGGCGATCGGGATCCTGCTCCGGGACCCCGAACTCGCCTGGCAGTGCTATGCGTGCGCGCTCGTCGCCGAGGAGCTGGGCGACGAGGGAGCGGCGTCGTAGGCGCGCCTCAGGCGCGGCCGCGGATCGCGTCCAGCACCCGGCCGTCCTCGCCGGCGACGAGCAGGTCGGCGAGTCGCTGCTCGCCGCCGAGCCCCCGCCGCGCGGTGAGCGCCTCGTAGAGCCCGTTCTCGTCGAGCCCCGCGCTCCGCGCGGCCCTGACGATCTGCGGCACCGAGTCCCGGACGCCGCTACCACGGAGCTGCCAGCCGGGGTACAGCCACTCCGTCGAGCCGGCGGGGCGGACGGCGATCAGCTCGCCCGCGCGGCGCATCGCGTCCAGTCGGCGCGGCTCGGCGCCGAGGCGCGCCGCGAGCCAGGACGCGGTCAGGCAGTCTGCGTAGCCGGTCGGGGCTGTGGTCTCCACGTCTCTCGCGCGATCGCCCTGCGTCGGGTGGACGACCGCCCGCCCGTGAGCGCCCAGCGTACTCCCTGGACTGCCCAGCTGCCGAGGGCGAGGACGAAGAGGAGCGCGGCGAGTGCGACGATCCAGAGCTTCAGCGTCATGGCTGCACCGTACGCCGCATCGGCGCTCGGAACATCGGCCGCGCGGGCGATCCGACGTCGTCCTCGCGGACGAACGGGCCTGCCGCGGAGGGCGGCTCGGCGGCGACCCTCCCCGCTAACGGCGCCGCGGCAGACGGCCGATACGAACGCTGATGCGACGCATGCTCGCCCTTCTCGGCACCCTGGCGGCGACGCTCCTGGCGGGCGCCCCCGGGCACGCGATGCCGCCCGACGTCCCCGCCGACCTTCGGGTCGCGAGCTGGGCGGAGACCGACATCCGCGCTGTCGTCGCCGCCGGGTTGATGGGGCCGACGGCCGGCGCCTTCCGGCCCGACGACCCGCTCACCCGCGGCGAGCTCCAGCAGGCGCTCGCGGCCTTCGGGCACCCGGCGGCGGCGACCGACCTCGACCGGCTCGCACCGCTCGCGCCG
>DASTPC010000143.1:0-11493 GCA_035720085.1 Gaiellaceae bacterium | reverse complement strand
GTATTCCGCGCCGCGCGAAGATCCCTAAAGCCGGCCGCTGTCGCGGCCGGAGGGGTATATGGCCGACGGGTCATTCCAGCTCCTCCGCCTCGCGGAACCCTCCCGCGCGGGCGAGGTGGTCGAGGTCCTGGTCGGTGAAGGCCGCCTCGAGGTTGCCCGCCTCCTCGTCGGCTGCCGCCTGCAGGTCGTCGCCGCAGGCGCGGGTCTCGCGGCGCCACTCGGCCAGGTAGGCGTCCGTGCCGATCAGGCCGGCGCGCATCGCCGCCGCGTCGATCGCCTGCTGGAAGCGGCCGGAGAGCTGGGCGCGCGCGGTCTGGCGCCCGGCCTTCGCGACGACCTGCGCCGGGATCTCGCGCCAGTGGATCACGGTCAGCTCAGGCAGCGCGCTTCCCCTCCGCGAACCGCTGCAGCGACTGGGCGAGCTCGCCGTAGCCCGTCCGCCGGTGCTCGAAGGCGAGTCCCAGCCGGTCGGCGGCCGCGCGCGCCCGCGCGAGCAGGTCGGGATCGTCGGTCTGCGCCAGGTAGAGGACGCGCCGGTAGTTGCCGAACAGGTCGGGCAGGAGCTCGGGATGGCGGTCGAGCCCGAGGCCGCGGATCACGAGCGCCTCGAAATGGCGGGTGAGGAAGTCGGTCAGGTAGAAGGTCGCCGGCTCGGCCTCGTGCAGGGCGTCCCAGGTCGCGTTGCCGGCGAGGAAGCCGTAGCAGTGGGCACCGGGCAGCCGCTCGACGCCGTGCCGGGAGAGCACCTCGTCGAGCGCGCCGGCCGTCCCGCAGTCGGCATAGGCGACGAAGACGCGCTCGTAGCGGCCCGCGAGCTCGGTCAGCTTTGCGTCCACCGCCGGCGCGATCAGCTGCGGCCTCGAGTGGAGCTTCGCAGGCAGGCAGCGCACCTCCACGTGCTCCCAGCCGTTGAGCGCGATCAGCGCCAGCACCTCGCGGGCAATCGCGCCGCAGGCGAGCACGAGCAGCTCCGCCCGGCCGTCGGCGGGCACCGCGACGTCGTCCTCGAGCAGGGCGCGCTGGGAGGGAGCCGCGCGGCCGGCGCCGGTCATCGCGAGGCCGTCGCCGCGCGGCGCGCGAGCACGAGTGCCTGGGCGGTCTCGGCCGCCACCGCCGCGTCACGGCAGTACGCGTCCGCGCCGACCGCCTTGCCGAACTCCTCGTTCAGCGGCGCGCCGCCGACCAGCACGATGTAGTCGTCGCGGATGCCCTTCTGCACCATCGTGTCGATCACGACCTTCATGTACGGCATCGTCGTGGTGAGCAGGGCGGACATGCCCAGGATTTCCGGCTTGTGCTCCTCGAGCGCCTCCAGGTAGCTCTCGACCGGGTTGTTGATCCCCAGGTCGACGACCTCGAAGCCCGCCCCCTCGAGCATCATCGCGACGAGGTTCTTGCCGATGTCGTGGATGTCGCCCTTGACGGTGCCGATCACGACGGTGCCGACCCGCTCCACCCCCGTCTCCGCGAGCAGCGGCCGCAGGATCGCCATCCCCGCCTTCATCGCGTTGGCGGCGAGCAGCACCTCGGGGACGAAGAGGATCCCGTCGCGGAAGTCGATGCCGACGATCCGCATCCCCTCGACGAGGGCGTCGTTCAGGACCTTGTCGGCGCCCCAGCCGCGCCCGAGCAGGAGCTCCGTCCCCTCGACGATCTCGTCGGCGAGCCCGTCGTAGAGGTCGTCGTGCATCTGCGCGACGAGCTGGTCGTCCGGGAGTGAGGCGAGGTCGATCTCGTCGTCGCTCATGGCGTCCTCTCGTTCCGCATCGTGGAACGGTGCTGTATCATGGAACATCCTACTCGGACGGGAGGTCCTGGGCAATGGTGCAGTCGGTCGAGCGGGCGTTTGCGATCCTCGACGCCCTCGCCGGCCGGACGGCGGGCCTGACGGCCCTCGCGGCCCGGGTCGGCCTGCCGAAGAGCACGGTCGCGCGCCTGCTCCAGACGCTCCAGCGCCTGGGAGCGGTCGAGCGGGTCGACGGCGCGCGCTGGCGCATCGGCCCGGGGGTGGCCGCGCTCGCTGCGGGCGCCTCTGCGGAGCGCGGCCTCGCAGCGCTCGTGCGGCCGGAGCTCGTCTCGCTCGTCGCCGACCTCGGCGAGGACGCCGGGCTCGCGCTGCCCGACGGCTACGACGTCCACTACATCGACCAGGTCGAGTCCGAGAACCCCGTCCAGGTGCGCGACTGGACCGGGACGCGGGCGCCGATGCACGCCGCGCCGTCCGGGCTCGTGCTCCTCGCCGAGTGGCCCGAGGACGCGATCGCCGGCTACCTCCGCCGCGACCTCGAGCGGCTGACGCCCGCGACGGTGGTCGACCCGGCGCGCCTGCGCGCGCGGCTCGCCGAGGTGCGCCGGCGCGGCTACGCGTGGGGGCTGCAGGAGTTCGCCGAGGGCATCAACTCGGTCGCGGCGCCCGTGCGGGACGCGCGCGGGCAGGCGATCGCCGCGATCCACGCGCACGGGCCGGCGTACCGCTTCCCGCCGCCCGGCGGCGAGGATCGGATCGCGGCGCGGATCGCCGCCGCCGCCGACGCGGTGCACGGTCAGCTCGCGCTCGACGCCGCGTGACCGTGCGCTCGCTCTGGCTGGAGGAAGCGCTGGCTCTCCCCGGCGAGGCCGACGCCCCCTCGCTCGAGGGGGACGTGACCGCGGACGTCTGCATCGTCGGCGGCGGCTACACCGGGCTCTGGACGGCGCTTCGCCTGAAGGAGCACGACCCCGCCGCCGATGTGGCGCTCGTCGAGGCGGACGTCTGCGGCGGCGGCGCCAGCGGACGCAACGGCGGCTTCGTCCTCTCGTGGTGGGCGAAGCTCGGCTCGCTCCAGAAGGCGCTCGGCTCCGAGGAGGCGCTGCGCATGGCCCGAGCCTCCGCCGACGCCGTCGACGAGGTCGGGCGCTTCTGCGCCGAGCACGCCGTCGACGCCCACTTTCGGCGGGACGGCTGGTTGTGGGCGGCGACCAGTGCGGCGCAGGTCGGCGCCTGGGAGGAGACGCTCGCGACAGCCGAGAGCCTCGGCGCGCGGCCGTTCCGGGTCGTCAGCGGCGACGAGGCGGCGAGGCTGGCCGGCACGCCGACGCACCTGGCCGGCGTCTTCGAGGAGCGCGCGGCGACAGTGCAGCCGGCGCTGCTCGCGCGTGGCCTGCGGCGAGTCGCGCTCGAGCGCGGGATTCGCATCTTCGAGCGCTCGCCGATGACAGGGCTCGACCGCGTCCGACCGCCACGGGTGCGCACGCCCCGCGGCTCCGTCACGGCCGAGCGCGTGGTGCTCGCCCTGAACGCCTGGATCGCATCGCTGCGCGAGCTGCGCCGGACCCTGGTCGTGATCGCAAGCGACATGGTTGCGAGCGAGCCGATCCCCGAGCGGCTGGCGGAGCTCGGCTGGACGAGCGGCCTGTGCATCTCCGACTCGCGACTGCTGGTCAACTACTACCGCACGACCAGGGACGGCCGGCTCGCGTGGGGCAAAGGCGGCGGAGCGATCGCCTTCGGGGGGCGGGTCGGCGCCACCTTCGAGGGAGCGTCGCCGTGCGCGGACGAGGTGGCCGCGCGGCTGCGTGCTCTCTACCCGCGCCTGAGAGACGTCCGGATCACGCACAGCTGGACCGGCCCGATCGACCGCAATCCAACCGCGCTCCCGTACCTCGGACGGCTCGGTGGCCGCGAAGACGTCCTCTACGCGTACGGCTTCTCCGGCAACGGCGTCGGCCCGAGCGTCGTCGCCGGCCGGATTCTCGCCTCGCGCGTCCTCGGCCGCGACGACGAATGGGCGGCCGTCCGGTTCCCCGAGGGGCCCGTCGGCCGCTTCCCGCGGAGCCGCGTGGGGGCCTTCCCGCCCGAGCCGCTGCGCTACCTGGGCGGGCTTCTCGTGCGCGGCGCTGTCGAGCGCAAGGAGGAGGCCGAGAACGCCGGCCGGGAGCCCGGAGCGTTCGTGCGCCGGCTGGCGGCGCTGGCGCCGGCCGGGCTCGTGCCGACGCGCGGCTGACCCACTTCGAAGCGAGCTCTCAGCACACCGTGTTCTGCGGCGCTCCCGCCGCGAACGCGAGCAGGTTCGCGACGACGGCCTGGATCAGCTCGGTCGCCGCTTCCGGGGTGTTGAAGGCGACGTGCGGCGTCAGCACCACGCGTTCGGCTGCGAGCAGGGGGTGCGCGGCCGGCAACGGCTCCTGGGCGAACGCGTCGATGCCCGCGCCGCGGAACGCGCCGGCCGCGAGCAGCTCGACCAGGGCGGCCTCGTCGACGAGCTGGCTGCGCGCCGTGTTGACGAGGATCGCGTGCGGCCGGAGCAAGGCGAGGAGGCGCCGGTCGACGATTCCCTCCGTCCCGGGTACGTGGGCGAGATGGAGGGTGACCACATCGGCGGTGGCAAAGAGCTCCTCGAGGCCGACGAACGGCACTCCGAGCGCGGCCGAGCGCTCCGCGGAGGGCGAGCGCGTCCACGCGACGACGTCCAGGCCGAGCGCGCGGCCGAGCTCGATCGCTCGCATCCCGACCGGGCCGGCGCCGACGACGCCCAGCCGGCGCCCGCGCAGCTCGAGGCCCGCTGTCTGTCCCGGGCGCCAATCCCGCGAGCGCACGAGCCTGTCGCCCTGTGGGATCGACCTGGCGACGGCGAAGGCGAGCGCAAAGGCATGCTCGGCGACCGCGTTCGCGCCGTACGAGGGCACGTTGCAGACGGTGACGCCCAGCCGGCGCGCCTCGGCGAGGTCGACGTAGCTGCCTGCGCCGCTGCCTGCGAACGAGACGACGCGGATGGAGGGGCTGGCCGTGAGCACGCCCGACGGCAGCCCCCACATCGACGCGACCCCTTCGGCCCCGGCGAGGCGCCGCTCCCAGTCGGCCGCGTCGGCGGGGCGGCCGTCGAACCAGGCCAGCTCGTGGCCTTCCTCGAGCACCGGCCGCTCGTCGAGGACGCGGCGGTACTGCTCCTCTCCGTCGGGACAGACGAAGCGCACGGGTCAGCCCCGGAGCAGCCGGGCGGCCGCCGCGGCGGCGGCGCCCGTCTGGACGGCGGTCTCCGTGTACCAGGTGCCGAGGTAGTCGCCTGCCAGGAAGACGGGCGCCAGCGAGGGGGTCAGCGCGGGCTGGAGCAGGCTCCGGCCGGGCCGGGGGTACGGCAGGCCGCGCGGCCAGCGCCGGATCACGGTCTCGGCGACGATCCCGCGCGTCTCCGGGTAGAGGTCGTGCAGGTCGGCGAGGAAGCGCTCGGCCACCTCGTCGTCGTCGAGCCCGGCCAGTCGCCGGGCCAGGTCGGCGGCGGCGTAGACCATCAGGCTCCCGCCCGGCCGCCTCGGCTCCCCCGCCCGGAGCACGTTGGCCGTGTTGAAGAGCATCCCGAACGAGCGCTTCGGCGTCGCGAGCGCGTAGATGTCGTCCCAGGGCATCGGCCCGCGCTCGCTCGTCTGGAACGCGCCCACGACGTACGGCCCGTAGGGGATCGCCTCGAGCGCCGCCGCCGTGTCCGCCGGCAGGCCGCGGACGAGCTCGCGTGTTGCGTAGGCGGGCGTGGCCACCACCACCGCGCGGCAATCGAGCTCGTGCTCTCCGCCGCCGTCGACCCAGCGGACTCGGGCGCCCTCTCCCGACCGCTCGACGGAGGTGATGCGGCAGCCGGTGCGCACGCGCTCCCCGAGTGCCGCGGCCAGTGCGTCGACGAGCGTGCTCGAGCCGCCGACGAGGTTGCGCGAGAGCCCCGAGTCTCGGTTCCAGACGAGGTGGAAGTAGCCGACGCCGTAGCCGGCCGCCAGGTCCTCGGGCTCGCCGGACGAGCGCGTCAGCGTGCAGCGGAAGAGCGCGTCGACGTCCGCCGGTAGGCGCCCGGCGAAGGTGGCGAACGAGCGGTCGTCGAGGAACTCGAGCAGCCGCAGCTGCCGCTCGGCCGCGCTCTCGCCCTCCCGCGGCGCGGCCACGGCGGCGTAGCGGCGCACCGCGAGCCGCAGCTTGACGCCGGCGCGGACGAGCGCCAGTCGGTCGCCGAGCCGGAGCGGCAGCCGCAGCGGGAACGACTCGACCGGCCCGCTCGAGACGACCTTGCCGTTGAGCGAGACGGCGGCGAGCCGGCCCGGCACCGGGCGCGCGTCCACGCCGAGAGCGGACAGGAGCCGGCCGGTCGCGGACGTCGGCCCGCCGAAGACGTGGGCGCCGAAGTTGAGCCAGTAGTCGCCGCGCCGCTCCGAGCGAATCCGGCCGCCCACGCGCTCGTCGGCCTCGAGCAGGAGCACGTCGCGGTCGCGTAGCTCCCAGGCCGCCGTCAGGCCGGCGACGCCTCCGCCGACGACGATCACCTCGGGCACGGACGGGAGGCTACTGGGCGCCGACGCGCGGGTGCTGCGTCCCCACGCGCCGCACTCCGAGCGCGACGACGGCGACGACGCCTGCGAACACGAGCGGCACCAAGAAGACGGCGGCGTAGCCGACGCCGTCGGCGACGAGCCCTCCGAGCGCCGGCCCGAGCAGGTACCCGGCGATCCCGACTTGAGACCACACCACGAGGGGCACGACGATCCTGCTCCGGCCGACGCCCTCGAGCAGGATCCCGGTCGAGCCGGTGTTGCAGGCGCCGAGCCCGACACCGACCGCCGCGAGCGCCGCCGCCCAGAGGACGACCGACTCCACCGCTCCGGCGAGGGCGAAGCCGGCGACCACGAGCGGCACGGCGACGGCTGCCACGCGCGTCGGGCCGAAGCGGGCGGCGAGGGCCGAGCTCAGGGCGACCACGAGTGCGGTGGCGACCAGGATCGCGGCGATGCCGGCCTGGCCCAGCTGCCGGTCGAAGAGCAACGGCAGGACGCCTTCGAGCACGCCGAACCCGACCCAGGTGAACAGGATCACCGACGCCGCGAGGACGAAGCCGGGTTGGCGCAGCGCCCTCCGGCCGGAGCCCGCGTCGGTGCCGAGGCGCGGCCGCCGCGCCGGTTCGGACAGGAGCAGCGCGGCGGGGATCGCGAGCACGACGAGGCAGAGGTAGGCGACGAACGGCGCCCGCACGCCTCCGAGCGCTCCAAGCACGAGGCCGAGCAGCCCGCCGACCGAGTAGGCGGAGAAGATCCGGCTCATGCACACGTACTCCTCGCCGGGCCAGCGCTCGAGCGTCGAGAACACGACCCCCAGCCAGACGCCGCCGGCGCCGAAGCCCATCACCGCTCGCGCAGCGAAGAACGACGCGAGGCTCTCGCCGGCGATCATGCCCAGCGTCCCGAGGGCGACGACCACGAGCGAGAGGACGAGCGCAAGCCGCGCCCGGCCGCGCCCGACGAGCAGCCCGGCGACCGGGAACCCGAGCAGCATCGCGAGCGAGAAGGTCGCCACGAGCAGGCCGAGCTCCGCTGCGCCGGCGCCAGTCGCCGACTCGAGCTCCGGGAGCACCGGCGCGATCACCCCGTACCCGGCCGCGTCGACCGCGCCGATCGCGAGCAAGGTCGGGTACGCGAGCCGCGAGCGGCCCGGGCGCAGCCGGATCGCGTAGCCGCTCACGCGCCGGGCTCGGTCTCGAGCGCCTCCGCGAGCAGGACGGCGACGTCGGCGACGCGCAGGTCGCGGCCGCTCTGGCGGACGCCGTCGTCGAGCATCACGGTGCAATACGGGCATGCGACCGCCAGCGTGTCCGCACCCGACTCGGCGGCCTCGCGCACGCGCTCCTCGTTGATCGGGCTGCCGCGCTCCTCCATCCACATGCGCGCGCCGCCGGCGCCGCAGCAGAACGTGCGCTTCCCCGACCGGGCCAGCTCGAGCGGTCGGCCGATGCGTGCGAGCAGCTCGCGCGGGGCGGCGAGGACGTCGTTGTGGCGTGCGAGGTAGCAGGAGTCGTGGTAGGCGACCTCGGTCTCGGCGGCTGCCGGGGCGAGGCGGCCTTCGCGGACGAGCTCGGCGAGGAGCTCGGTGTGGTGTACCACCTCGTAGCTGCCGCCGAAGTCACCGTACTCGTTCGCGAGCGTGTTGAAGCAGTGCGGGCAGTTGGCGACGATCCGGGTCACGCCGGCGCCGTTCAGCGTCTCCACGTTGCGGGCCGCCTGCTCCTGGAAGAGGTACTCGTTGCCCAGCCGCCGCGCCGGGTCGCCGGTGCAGGACTCGCGCGGGCCGAGGATCGCGAACGCGACGCCGGCGGCCTGCAGCAGCTTCGCGGTCGCCTCGGCCGTCCGGCGGGCGCGCTCGTCGAAGGAGGCGGCGCAGCCGACCCAGTAGAGGAGCGGCGGCGCCGGGTCGCCCGGCTCGAGCACGCGCACGCCCAGACCTTCCGCCCAGGCGGCGCGCTCCGTCTGCGGCTTTCCCCACGGGTTCGAGCTCCGCTCGACGTCCCGCAGCATCGGCTCCGCCTCGGCGGGGAAGCGCGACTCGACCATGACGAGGTTGCGGCGCAGGTCGACGATGTGGTCGACGTGCTCGATCGAGACCGGGCACTCGTGGATGCAGGCGCCGCAGGTGACGCAGTCCCACACCACGTCGTCCGTCACCGCGTTCGGCACGAGCGGCGGCGGGTCGTAGGCATCGCCGTTCCGGCGCGCCTCGAGCACCTTCGGGCCTTCCGCGAAGAGCTGGTCGCGGATGCCCATGATCAGGAGCTTCGGCGACAGCTCCTTCCCGGTCGCGTACGCGGGGCAGACGTCCTGGCAGCGGCCGCACTCGGTGCAGGAGAACGTGTCGACCATCTCCTTCCACGTCAGGTCGGCGACGGTGGCGGCGCCGAAGCGCAGCTCGTCGTCCGGCACGCCCTCGAAGCGGAGCGGCTCCAGCCGTCCGCGGGCGCGGGTGCGGCCGAAGAAGACGTTGACCGCCGCGGTCGCGATGTGGAGGTGCTTGGAGTAGGGGAGGTAGACGAGGAAGGAGAGGATCAGGAGCACGTGCGCCCAGACGAACACGCGCTCGAGCACCTCGGCCGTCTCGCCGTCGCCGAACAGTCCCGAGAGCAGGTTCGAGACCGGCGACCAGCCCGCCGGCCACTCGTTCACCTCCAGCGCGATCCGGGTCGCGTGCCAGAGGAGCAGCGTCGTCACGATCCCGGCGATCAGCCCCAGGATCAGGTCCGCCTCGCCGAGGTGGCTGCCCTCGAAGCGCTGCGGGCGCTGCACCTTCCGGATCCAGAGCGCCGCTGCCACCCCCGCCAGCACGAGCGCCGCGAAGACGTCCACGAGCAGGGCGAACCACGCCTGGCCCGCGAGCCACTCGAGCGGCGACGAGTCGGGCAGCCAGGGCTCCCGGTCGATCGTGCCGGCGAGCGCGAGCAGGATCGTCGGGAAGAGGACGAGGAAGCCCCAGAAGATCGCTGCGTGGACGAGCCCGGGCCCGAGCCGCTGCAGCAGCTTGCGCTGCCCGAGCACGATCGTCGCCTCGTTGCGCACCCGCCCGCCGACGTCGCCGAACCGCTCGACCGGCTTGCCGAGGCGGACGAGGCGCCAGAGGAGGTGCGCGCGGCGGGCAAAGAGCGCGCCCGCGACGACGAGGAGCAGCGCGAGGGCGGCGGCGCCCGCAGTCCGGTCTATGACCCTCGAGCCTTCCTCAGCTCGGCGACGATCGCCGGCACGATCGCGTGCAGGTCGCCGATGACCGCGTAATCCGCGCTCGCGAGGATCGGCGCCTCCGGGTCCTCGTTGATCGCGAGGATCGCCTTGGCGCCGCGGCAGCCCGCCATGTGTTGCGTCGCGCCGCTGATGCCGCAGGGGATGTAGACGTCCGGCGAGATCTTCGTCCCCGTCTGCCCGACCTGGTCCGTGTGCGGGCGCCAGCCGGCCATCGTCACGGCGCGCGAGCAGCCGACCGCGCCGCCGAGCAGCGCCGCCAGCTCCTCGATCGCGGTGAAGCCCTCGGCGGAGCCGGCGCCGCGGCCGCCCGAGACGACGACCTTCGCGTCCGCCAGCGAGACGCCGCCCGCGGCCGTCTGCTGCTGCTCGACCACGCGCACGAGCAGATCCGCCTCGGAGAGCTCCGGCGCGAAGGCCTCCACGGCCGCGGCCGCAGCCCCGGTGGGCTCGGCGGAGACGGCGTGCGGCGCGACCGTGAGCAGCGCGGGCGCGCCGTTCAGCTCGGCCTCCTCGAGCAGGGAGCCGCCCCAGCGCACGCGCGTCACGCGCAGCGGCTCGCCCGCGCTCGCCTCGACGCAGTTCGCCGCCAGCGGCTGGTCGAGCATGGCGGCGACGTGCGCGAGCACCTCGTTGCCGCGCTCGCTGCCAGCTGCGACGACGGCCCGTGACCCGAGCCGCCCGACGAGCTCGACCGCGGCGCGCGCCACCGCGACCGGCGCGTACGCGTCGAAGGCCTCGTGCTCGGCGACGTGGAGCGTCGAGACGCCGTGCTCGCCCAGCACGGCCGCCAGCTCGCCGCCGTCGCGCCCGACCGCGAGCGCCTCGACCGGTTCGTCGCCCGCCAGCCCGCGCGCGAGCGCGAGCGCCTGCAGCGAGAGCTCGTCGACCCCGTCCGCCGTGCGCTCGACGACCGCGAGGACGCTCACGCCACCCCCTCTCTCACGCAAAGCCGGGAATCCGCAGTAGCGGATTCCCGGCCTTGCCAAGATCCCTGGAACCGGCCGCTGTCGCGGCCGGGGGTCGACGCAGGAAATCTCACGCGACCCCTAGGCGCTCGAGCACCTCGACCACCCGCGGCGCCGCCTCGGGCCCGTGCCCGAGGAGCTCCGCCTGCTTCGCCTGGCCCTCGGGGACGACGAGCCGTACCTTGGCCAGCCGCGGCTGCGGCCGGGTCGGGCTCGAGGCGGCGACCGGCTTCTGCTTCGCGCGCATCCGCCCGGGCACGGACGGGTAGCGGGGCAGGTTGAGCCCCTCCTTGACAGTCACGACCGCGGGCAGGGGCACGCGGTAGACGTCGCGGCCGCCGGGGACCTCCTGCTCGCAGCGCGCCGAGCCTTCCTCGACGGCGATTCCCTTCAGGCCGGTCACGCACGGCCGGCCGAGCGCGTGCGCGACGCGGATCCCGACCTGGTAGCCGCCGGAGTCGGCCGACTCGTTGCCGAACACGACCAGGTCGAACGGGCCCGCCTCGGCCTCGTCGGCCCGGATCGCGTCCACGATCGCCGCCGCCGTCGCCTGCGAGTCCCACTCCTCGCCGTCCGTGACGAGGTGGACCGCCCGGTCGAGCCCGAGTGCGAGTGCGTCGCGCAGCTGCTCCTCGGCCTCCGGCGGGCCGAGCGTCAAGGCCACGGTCTCGCCACCGTGCGCCTCCGCGAGCCGGACCGCCTCCTCGACGCCGCACTCCTCGTGCGGGCTGATCGTGAACCCGAGATGGCGCGTCTCGAGCGCCTGCCCGTCGTCGGTGACGACCATGCGCCCACCGGTCATCGGCACCCGCTTCACGCACACGAGCGTTCTCACGCCGCCACCGGCTCGGCCGCCTTGATCCGCGCGTTCTCCGGGTCGAAGAGCGGCGTCGAGCCGGCGACGTCGACCGTCACCGGGTAGCGCTCGCACATGTACTCGACCGCCAGCCTCTCGCCGACGACCGCCAGCTCGGACGGCAGGTAGGCGAGCAGGACGTACTTGCCGACCGACGGC
>DASTPC010000142.1:0-5642 GCA_035720085.1 Gaiellaceae bacterium | reverse complement strand
CCTCGAGCGTGACGATGCCCTGGGTCGCCCCGTACTCGTCGACGACGACGGCCATGTGCTGCTTCTCGCGCCGGAAGTCGCCGAGGAGCGCCGCCAGGTCCTTCGTCTCGGGCACGACGTGTGGCGGGCGGACGAGGCCCTCGAGCTCGGTCTCGTCGATCCCACGGTCGTGCAGTGACGCGAACAGATCGCGCACATGCAGGACGCCGGTGATCTGGTCGAGCGAGTCGCGATAGACCGGATAGCGCGTGAAGGGCTGCTCGATCACGATCTTGAGCGCCTCCTCGACGGGCATGTCGGCGGCGATCCCGACCACCTCCGGCCGCGGCACCATCACCTCGTGGGCCTCCTTGCCCGCGAAGTCGAAGACCTTGTAGAGCATCTCCTCCTCGGAGGTGCCGATCTCGCCGACGTCCTCGGCCGCGGCGACGCTCTGCAGGATCTCCTCGCGGGTGAACGTCATCACCCCCGCCGGCGCGGACCGCATGCCGAAGATGCGCAGGACCGCGTTGGCGGAGACGTCGAGCAGCCAGATGAGCGGGTGCGCCACGCGCGCGAGCACGTCCAGCGGCACCGCGAGCGCCATCGCCAGCGACTCCGCCTTCTGCAGCGCGACCGCCTTCGGCACGAGCTCGCCGAGCACGACGCTCAGGTAGGTCAGGATCGCGAACGAGAGCGCGAACGCGACCCCGCGCGGGAGGTAGTCGAAGTAACGCGAGAGCAAGGGCTCGCCGACGGCACCGAGGGCGATCCCGAACACCGTGATCCCGACTTGGACGGCGCTGATGAAGCGGACCGGCTCGTCCATCAGCGCGATGGCCGTGCTGGCGCTGCGGCTGCCGGACGCGGCGCGCTCCTCCAGGCGCGTCCGGCGCGCGGTCACGAGCGAGTACTCCGCCGCGACGAAGATCGCGTTGCCGAGGACGAGCATGAAGATCAGGGCGATGCGCGCGGCGTCGCTCATCGCACGGAACGGCCGCCCCGGCGGGGGCAGGTCGACTTCGGAGGATGCGCCCCGTCGCTCGGGGCGCAGGTACTAGGCGGTAGCTCGCCGTCCACTCAGGCCGCAGTATAGGTCACGCTGCCGTCGTCCCCCCCGCGGCGAGCCCGGCCCTCGCCGACCAGCCGCTCGAGGTGGGACAGCGTCTCGGCGACCGCGAAGCGCCTCGCGCCGGGCTTCAGGTCGTCCCCGAAGAGCGGGTACGAGAGCTCGTAGCCCGACTGCGGCCGCTCGTCGAGCGCCGCCGCCGCCTGGTCGAGCCGGGCCCGGTGGTGGGCGATCAGGGCGCGCGCGCGGCGGACAGGGTCCGCGATCGGCTCGCCGTGCCCGGGCAGGGCGAGCCGCGGTGCCAGCTCGATCGTGCGCTCGAGCGAGTCGAGGTAGTCGGCCAGCGGGTCCTGCCGGCTCGCGGGCCAGAGCCCGACGGTGGGCGAGATCGGGTCGAGGACGTGGTCGGCGGCGACGAGCACGCCGTTGCGGAGCAGGCAGATCTGCCCGTCCGCGTGGCCGGGCGCGGCCACGACCTCCCAGCCGTCGACGCGCTCGCCCGGCTGCAGCAGCACCGGGTCGCGCTGGTAGCGGATGAAGGGGCGGTAGACGGAGCCCTGGCCGACGAGCTCGGCGGTCACGTCCTCGGGCACGCCGTGCCCGTGGAACCACTCGGCGACGCGCTCGGACCAGGCCGGGTTGCCCCAGACGAGCTCGCACTGCGCGTAGTCGAGCGCTCCCTGCAGGACGGGCGCCCCGGTCAGGCGGTGCAGGTCGGCCGCGGCGCCGACGTGGTCGGGGTGGAAGTGCGTGACGACGATCCGCGCGACGGGCCCCTCGACGTTCGCCAGCTCCGCCTGCCAGCGCTCGGCCGCGTCGGGCAGCCCGATGCCGGTGTCCACGACCGTCCAGCCGTCCGTTCCCGGCAACAGGTACGCGTGCACGTGGCCGGGTCGCGTCGGCAGCGGCAGCGTGACGCGTCGAATACCCCCGGGCAGCTCCTCCATCGACCGCTGTCGCCGCGTCCCGGGCTAGCCCGCCGCGGGCCCGGCGACCGCGACCACGTTCCCGTCCGGGTCGGCGAACCAGGCCGCCCGCTCGCCCCAGGAGCGCTGCTCCAGCGGGCTCAGCGGCCGGCCGCCGGCGGCCTCGACGCGCATGGCCGCCGCCTCGACGTCGTCGACACGCACGTAGACGTACGCCGGCGCGACGCGGTCGGCGGGGACCTCGGAAGGCGCGGCGCCGACCGTGCCGGCGTAGCCCTCCCGCTCGTAGAGGCCGAGGCTGCCGCCGTCCGGCGGCAGAAGCTCGACGTAGTTCGCGTAGTCGATCCGGTCGTTCCGCGGCCACCCGAACGCGCGCTCGTAGAAGTCGAGCGAGCGCTCGAGGTCGCTGACTGCGTAGATCGCCTGCATGCGCCTGACGATAGCGCCGCACCGGGCGGTCATTGCGCAAGAGGCTGTTTGCGGCGGCCGGAGGCCGACGCCTTCAGGACCGCGCGGCGGGGATCTGCACAAGTGGTCGGCAGCGAGCGCCACGGCGTCGGCGACGCGTGGCGGGCGGCCGCCGCGGAGACGGTCGCGATCCCGCACGCTGGCCCGGCCGACAGCCTCAACGTCGCCGTCGCGGCCGGCGTCGTCCTCTTCGAGGCCGCCCGCCGGCGGCTGGCGACGTAGCGGCGCCGCCGGATCAGTCGCGCAGCGCCCGCCGCCACGCAGCTGGGGCCTGCCGGCCGACGGCGATCCCGCCGAGGCCGAGCCAGGCGGCGAGGGAGCGGAGCTCCGCCGCCACCGCCGACGCCGGCTCGGCGCCGGCTCCCCGCTCGACGTGCACGGCGTGCAGGCGGAGCGACCCGGCGCCGCGGTCGGCGGCGGCGTCGAGCCGCGCTACGAGCCGGTCGCCGTGGAGCACGGGCAGGACGTAGTAGCCCCAGCGGCGCTTCGCCGCCGGCAGGTAGATCTCGAGCCGGAACTCGAACCCGAAGAGCTCGAGCGTCCGCTCACGCCGGGCCACGAGCTGGTCGAACGGCGAGAGCACGGCCGTCCGGCCGGTGAACGGCCGCTCGAGCAGCTCGCCGTGCGCGAACCACTCTCCGCCGAGGCCGTCGACCTCGACCGGCTCGGCCACCCCCTCCCGCACGAGCTCGCGCAGGGCTCGCTCCCAGCCGGGCGGCCGGCCGTCGAACGCGCGCCCGAACTCGCCGACGCGGGCGACGCCGCGGGTGCGCAGCTGACGGGCGAGCAGGCGGCGCGCGACCTCAATCTGCGGCAGGCGCGGCTCGCCCGTCGGCAGCTGCCGCTCGGCGAGGTCCCAGCGCCGCTCCCGCCCGTCGCGGCCGACGATCGTGATGTCACCCCGGAACCAGAGCGAGTCGAGCATCATCGTCACGTTCTTGCCGTCGTTCCAGCCGCCCGAGCGCCAGGGCACCGCCGCTCGGTCCTCGAAGTCACGCGAGCGCAGCGGCCCGCGGCGGCGCAGCTCTCGCAGGACGTGACGACGGAAGGCGGCGTTGGCGACGAGCCAGCCGCGAACGTAGACCGCCCTCGCCGCCTCCCCGCGCGGGAAGCGGCGCATCGTCTCCCGGTGCAGCGCAAAGTCCGCGGTCGGCACGATGTGCGCCCAGTACTCGAACAGGCGCTGCTCGTGCTCGAGCAGCCGCCGCAGCTCCGCCACGTCGTAGCCGCCGAGCCGGCTCCAGAGCACGAGCTGCTCGCTCGGTGCGACCGCGCTCGTGGGGGTCGAGCTGGAGGACGCCGAAGCGCTCGACGGCGTCCACGATCCCCGCCGGTCGTTCCGCGTCGAGCAGCTGCCCGCTCACGGCGAGTTGCCGCGCGCGCTCGATCGTCAGCCGGCGGGGCACGACCGCAAGACTAGCCTCGATCGAACACGTGTTCTATACTAGCGCGATGCGGGCCGAGTACCGCGAGGAGCCCTGCCGGAGCGCGCTGAACCGGGTCAAGGGGATGCCGTTCGCGTGGTCGCTGAACCCGTACATGGGCTGCGTGCACCGCTGCACGTTCTGCTACGTGCGCTCCTTCGAGCGGCGGGCGGACCGGCCGGCCGACGACCGCTACGGCCGCTCGATCCGCGTCAAGGTCAACGTCGCCGAGGTGCTCCGGTGCGAGCTCGCGCGCCCGTCGTGGTCGCGCGAGAACGTCGCGATCGGCGCCGCGACCGACCCGTACCAGCCCGCCGAGGGGCGCTACCGCCTCACCCGGGCGTGCCTCGCCGAGCTCGCCCGTGCGGAGACGCCGCTGTCGCTGATCACGCGCGGCCCGCTGGTCGTGCGCGACGTGGACGTGCTGCAGGACGCCGCCACGGGGGCGGGCGCCTCGGTCGCGTTCTCGATCCCGACGCTCGACGAGCGAGTCTGGCGCGCGACCGAGCCGGGGACGGCGCCGCCGCGCCAGCGCCTCCGGGCCGTCCGGGCGCTGGACGCGGCCGGCATCGACGTCTCCGTCGCGCTCGCGCCACTCCTCCCCGGCCTCTCCGACCGTCCGGAGCAGCTCCGCGAGATCGTCGCCGCGGCGCGCGAGGCGGGCGCGCGCGGGATCTGGTCGAAGCACCTCTACTTGCAGCCCGGCACGCGGGAGCACTTCCTCGCGGCGCTCTCCCGCGAGTGGCCCGAGGAGCTGGAGCGCTTCGAGCGCCTCTACGCCGGACGGGCCTACCTGCCCGCGGCCGAGACGCAGCCGACGGCCGAGTGCGTCCGCGCGCTCGCCGCCGAGCACCGCCTCCCCGCGAGGTCGCGACCGCGCCCGGCGCCCCGGCACGAGCAGCTGACCCTCGCCGTCTGACCGGCCGACTCCCTCCGTACAATCGGCGCCGTGCCGGAAGAGATCACCTGCCTGATCGCGGACGACCACGAGGTCGTCCGGGAGGGGCTGCGGCTCGCGCTGCTGCGCTCGCCCCACATCAGGATCGTCGGCGAGGCGCCCGACGGCGAGACGGCGGTCGCGCTCGCGGAGCGCCGCCGGCCGAACGTCGTGATCATGGACCTGCGCATGCCCGGCATGGACGGGATCGAGGCGACGGAGATGATCACCGTGCGCGTGCCGGACACGGCCGTGCTCATCTTCACCGCCTACAGCGAGCGCTCCCTCCTCGGCCGCGGGCTCGAGTCGGGCGCGAAGGGCTACATCCTCAAGGAGGCTCCGCACGCCACGCTGCTGCGCGCGATCGAGAAGGTCGCAGGCGGCGAGAGCTTCGTCGACCCCGCCCTGATGCCGGCGTTCCTGACCGGCAAGGAGCAGAACGACATGCTCACGTCGCGCGAGCGCGAGATCCTGCAGCTGCTCGCCGACGGGATGTCGAACGCCGATGTCGCCGGCCGACTGTTCATCAGCCAGGAGACGGTCAAGAGCCACGTCCGGCACATCCTCGCGAAGCTGGAGGCCGACACGCGCACGCACGCGGTCGCGATCGCGCTCCGCGACGCGATCATCGACTGACGTTGGCGGGCGTGCCCGACGAGGACCGCGAACGGCTCGTCGAGCGGATCATCACCGCCGAGCAGGACGAGCGGCGGCGGCTCGCGCTCTTCCTCCACGACGGGCCGGTGCAGAACCTGGCCGGGATCGCGCTGATGCTCGACGCGGCCGTGCAGGCGATCGACGACGGGCGCGGCGAGGCCGCGCGCGGGATCATCGCGTCC
>DASTPC010000141.1:0-2967 GCA_035720085.1 Gaiellaceae bacterium | reverse complement strand
CCGCGGACGAGGCGTTCGAGCTGGCGCGCGCGACGGCGGCCGCGCTGGTCGAGGTCGGCTCTCGCGCACGCACGGAGTGTCGGCCGCGGCGGTCTCCGTCGTAGGGTCCCGCCATGCGGCAGGACCTGCCGACCGGCACGGTCACGTTTCTGTTCACGGACGTGGAGGCATCGACGCGGCTGCTCGGCGAGCTCGGCGCCGAGGGCTACGCGGAGGCGCTCGAGGCACATCGACGCGTGATCCGCGGTGTCCTGTCCGCGCACGGCGGCGTCGAGGTCGACACCCAGGGTGACGCGTTCTTCTGTGCATTCGCATCCGCCCGCGACGCCGTCACGGCGGCCGCTGCCATCCGCGACGGCCTGGAGGACGGCCCGATCCGCGTCCGCATCGGCGTCCACACCGGCGAGGCGCTCGTCGCCGACGCGCACTACGTCGGACTCGACGTTCACCGCGCGGCGCGGATCGGGGCGGTCGGCCACGGCGGGCAGGTCGTGCTCTCGCCCAGCACGGTCTCGCTGCTCGAGCCGGGCGCGGCGGAGCTCGTCGAGCTGGGTGAGCACCGCCTGAAGGACCTCTCGGCGCCGGTGCGCCTGCGCCAGCTCGGCGCAGGTCGGTTCCCGCCGCTGAAGACGCTGCATCGGACCAACCTGCCCGTGCCGGCGACGCCGTTCCTCGGTCGGGAGCACGAGCTGCAGGAGCTCGTGGAGCTGGCGAGTGGGGCGGGGACGCGGCTGCTGACCCTGACCGGCCCCGGCGGCTCGGGAAAGACGCGGCTCGCGCTCCAGCTCGCGGCCGAGCTCGCCGACGGCCGTCCGGGCGGCGTCTTCTGGGTGCCGCTCGCGCCGGTGCGCGACCCGGAGCTCGTCCCGGCCGAGATCGCTCGCAGCCTCGGCGTCGTGCCAGAGGCCGGGCTGTCGCTCGAGGGCGCGATCGCGGATCGGCTCGCCCGGTCGACGACGCTCCTGCTCCTCGACAACTGCGAGCACCTCGTGTCCGGGGTCGCGGCGGCCGTCGCGCCGCTCCTCGCCGCGGCGCCGTCGCTGCTCGTGCTGGCGACGAGCAGGGAGCCGCTTGCGATCGCCGGCGAGCGGGAGGCGCCTGTCGACCCGATGCGCCCGGCCGATGCCGTCGACCTCTTCGTCGAGCGTGCCCGTGCGATCCGTCCGGACTTCGGCCCCGACGCGGCGGTCGAGCGAATCGTCGAGCGGCTCGACCGCCTGCCGCTCGCGGTCGAGCTCGCTGCCGCGCGGATCCGGGCCCTCCCGCCGGCTGCGCTGCTCGAGCGGCTCGACCGGGCGCTGCCGCTCCTCACAGGGGGGCGCCGCGACGCCGAGGAGCGGCAGCGGACGCTCAGGGCAGCGATCGCGTGGAGCGTCGACCTGCTGGACGACCAGGAGCGCGGGCTGCTGGCGCGGCTCGGCGGCTTCGCCGGGGGAGCACGGCTGGACGCGGTCGAGGCCGTGGCCGGCGGCGAGCTGGACACGCTCGAGAGCCTCGTCGCGAAGAGCCTCGTCCGCGTGCGCCAGGACGCCGACGGCGAGCCGCGCTACTGGCTGCTCGAGACGATCCGCGAATACGCTATCGAGCTGCTCGAGGCGACGGGCGACGACGATTCTGTTCGTGCGTCGCACGCGCACTGGTTCACGGCGCTCGTCGCCGACATCGGGCCCGGGCTGCGAGACCGGCGCCAGCGCGAGGCGCTCGGACGGATCGACGACGAGCTCGACAACGTCCGCGTCGCCCTGGCCGGGGCGACCGCGCGCGGAGAGTGCGAGACCGTCGCAGCGGCGGCGTGGGAGCTCGTGCAGTACTGGGACATCCGGGGGCTCTTCGACGAGGCAATCCGGGTCGCCGAGGAGAGCCTCGCCGCCTGCGGCGCTTCGCCCCGTCCCGACGCCCGGCTCCACTACGTGCTCGGCTTCTTCCAGGCGCGGATCGCCGACAGTGAGGCCGGAGCGAGCTTGGAGCAGGCTGCGCTTCGCTTCCGCGACGCCGAGGACTCCGACGGCGAAGGCCTCGCCTGGGCCGCGCTCGCGTTCGAGACGATGATCGCCGGTCGTTTCGAGCCGGCGCTCGAACTGGCCGAGCGCGCGGTCCGCCTGACCCAGCACGGTGATCCCTGGGCGCGCTCGTGGGTGGAGAACGTCCTCGCCATGGCCCTGCAGGAGGTCGGCCGCCACCGGCAGTCGACGGCCGCGCTCGAGAGCGCGCTCGGCATCCTGGAGCGACTCGGCGACGGGTACAACGCGGCCATTCTCCGGCTCAACCTGGCGGAGAACGCGACGGCGGCCGGTGACTACCCCGCGGCCCGAGAGCACCTGGCGGCTGGGCTGGGCGAGGCCGAGCGGCTCGGAACGCGCATGCTCGTCGGCGCGGCGCGCGTCAACCGAGTCCAGATCGAGCTCCGCGCAGGAAGCTACGCCGACGCGGCCGAGCTGCTCGTGGCAGCGCTTCGCCTCGACCTACCCGATCAGCGAGAGCAGATGGAGCTGTTGCTGACCGCGGCCGTGACGTCGGCTGCGCACGGTCAGAGCGACGCCGCGATTCGCTGCTGGGCCGCAGCTGAGCGTGCTGGCGCAGGGCGCTGGCTGGCGGCGCCGACAGTCCGGCCGACCGTCGAGGAGCTACTGGCGCCGCTGCGGACGACCGTAGAGCCAGGTCGGTTCGACGAGCTTTGGGCCGAAGGCGCCTCGCTCGAGCCTGACGCCGCGCTGCAGACCGCGCTCGCGATCGCGGAGGAGCTTGCGGCAGCTAATGCATAATCTGCTAGGCTGCTGCATACTATGAATCGACGCGACCGCCACGCGAGGATCCTCGAGCTCGTCCGCGAGCAGGCGATCTCGACCCAGGGGGAGCTCGCCGACGCCCTGCGCGAGGCCGGCTTCGACGTCGTCCAGACGACCGTCTCGCGCGACGTGCACGAGCTCGGGCTCGTCAAGGTGCGGGCCCCGAGCGGGCGGCTCGTCT
>DASTPC010000140.1:0-3005 GCA_035720085.1 Gaiellaceae bacterium | reverse complement strand
CTCGAGCGCGTGCTCGCCCGTGAGCGCCCTGCTCCTGCCGTCGCCGTCGCCGTCTGACTCGAGCGGCTACGCCGCGACCGCGCTCCCGAACTTCGACTCCAGGTAGCGGATGTACGGCTCGGGGTCGATCGGGCCGCCGACCACCCGCTCGAGCAGCTCGCGCGGCGTGAACTTGCGCCCGTGGCGGTAGACGTGCTCCTCGAGCCAGGCCGCCAGCGGCCCGAACTCGCCCTGCTCGAGCTGGGCGTCGATCCCCGGCAGCGCCTCCCGCACCCGCTCCCAGATCTGCACCGAGACGACGTTCCCGAGCTGGTAGGTCGGGAAGTAGCCGAAGCTGCCGCTCGACCAGTGCACGTCCTGGAGCACGCCGAGCCGGTCCTCCGGCACGTCCACGCCCATGAACTCCCTGAAGCGCGCGTTCCAGGCCTCGGGCAGGTCGGCCACGGCGAGGTCGCCGAAGAGCAGCTCCTGCTCCAGTTCGAAGCGCAGGATGATGTGGAGGCCGTAGGTGGCCTCGTCGGCGTCGACTCGGATGAACGAGCGGCGGACCCGGTTGACGGCCCGGTGGAGCTGCTCGACGTCGACGTCGCCGAGCACGTCCGGGAAGGCGGCCTGCGCGCGGGGGTGGAACCACCGCCAGAAGGGCAGCGACCGCCCGACGACGTTCTCCCAGAGCCGTGATTGTGACTCGTGCAGCGCCGACGAGCAGCCCGTGCCGAGCGGCGTGCCCTCGAGCGAGTCGGCGACGCCGTGCTCGTAGAGGCCGTGGCCCATCTCGTGCATGGCGGTGAACAGCGAGGTGAGGTCGTCCTCGGCGTACCGGGTCGTCAGCCGGATGTCGTGGCTGCCGGAGCTGGAGCAGAAGGGGTGGATCGTCCTGTCGAGCCGCCAGCTGTCCTCCGTGAAGCCCCACGCGCGCAGCAGCTCGAGCGAGAGCCCCAGCTGCGCGTCCTCGGGGAACGGGCCGCTCAGGAACGCGTCCTGCTCGTCGGACGCCGCCGCGTCGATCAGCCCGGGCAGCACCTCCCGGAGCCGGTCGAAGACGGCCCGGACCTCCTCGGTGCGCATGCCCGGCTCGTAGTCGTCGAGGAGCAGGTCGTACGGGTCGCCGTCGGCCTCGAAGCAGTGGACGTAGCGCCGCTTCAGCTCCAGCGTCCGCTCGAGCCACGGTCGGAACGACTCGAAGTCGGACGCCGCGCGCGCCTGCACCCAGGCCTCCATCGCCTCCGACGCGACCCGTGTGATCTCTGCCGCGAGCTCGGGCGGCACCCGGCGGGCCTTCTCCCAGTCGTGCCGCGCGACGCGGATCAGGCTCGCCTCGTCCGAGTCGTACGGGAGCGACTCCTCGAGGGGGCGCAGCTGCTCCAGCAGCCGCCCGACCTCGTCGTCGACCGCATGCTCGTGCGCCAGCCGCTGGATGGTCTCCAGCTGGCCGGCCCGGACGCGGGCGCCGGTGGGCGGCATCATCACGGTCTGGTCCCAGAAGAGCAGCTCGGCGGCGGTGTTGAGGTCGGTCACCACGCCCAGCCTGCGGCGCAGCTCCTGGTAGGCGGCTTCCACTCGATCCTCCCTGGTCCGTTGGTCCGGCGGCCCCGCGGCTAGAGGCTACCGCGGCGCGGGAACGTGCGCCGGGCGACGGGCAGGAAGCGCTCGCCGGACCAGACGTAGGTGACGACGACGAGGGTCGCGTCGTCCCACTCGTAGACGAGCAGTCCCTGCGCCTCGCCGCGCCGGTAGGGACGCGGGCGGCCGAGGCCCGGCGCCGTCACGACCACGGTCGAGCCGGCCGGCGGGCCGGTCAGCGTCTCGAACTCCTTTTGTTCGGCCACGGACGCCTGGTGGATGTGGCCGCCGGCGACGACCTCCACGCCGGCTTCGACGAGCGCCGCGAGCGCCTCGTCCCGCTGGGCGAGCGGCCGTTTCCGCGCCGCCCGCCAGGGCGAGCCTCCGAGGTGGTGGTGGCAGGCGACAACGGCGAGCGCGCCGGCCGGCCGCTCCGCCAGCGCCTCGCGGGCCCGGTGAAGCTGCGCCTCGGCGAGGCGGCCGGACTGCTGCCGCCACGGGCGCACCGAGTTGAGGCCGGCGACGAGCAGGGACTCGGAGCGGTAAAGCCAGTTCTCCGGCCCGAACGCGCGCTCCCATTCCCGCCAGGTGCGGGTGAAGCGGGCAGGGAACGTGTACGGGATGTCGTGGTTGCCCGGCACCGCCACGAGCGGAAGCGCGAGCGCCTCGAGCGTGCGCCGCGCGGCCTCGAGCTCCCGGCGCCGGCCGCGGTGGGCGAGGTCGCCCGTCGCCAGCACGATCTCCGGCTCGAGCTCCCGAACGAGCGCGCCGAGGCCGTCCGCCACGCCGGGTGTCTCCCGCCGGCCGACGTGCAGGTCGGAGACGTGCAGCAGACGTTTCGGCACCGTTCGGGCGAGGCTATACACTCGAAGCGGTGTCCGAGGCGCCCGAGATCTTCGACGACCTCTATCTCGGCCTGCGGGCCGGGGGCGCGCTGCGCAAGCAGCGTCGCGGCGAGGAGCTGACCGTCGAGGAGGAGGAGGCGATCGGCCGCTGGCAGCGCCTCTCCGTCTGGCGCAAGTCCGTCGCGATCGGCGCCTTCGCGCTCGGCACCTTCGGGCTCGGCTTCACGCTCGGCGGGCTCGTCTTCGGCCGCTGGCGCAAGGCCTAGCTGCTTGACCGGAAAATCCCGGCGGGCCGGATGACGCGCACGACGCGGCGCCGGTTCGCCACCCGCGCGCGCCGCACAGGCTTCTAGCCTGCACGGCGCGTACGTGCGGCGCCCGGCTTGGTCGTGAACGCCCCCGGCTGCGCGCCATTTCCGGTCAAGCATCTAGCTCGTCAGGTCGGCGCGGACGCCGTGGCGTTCGGCCCAGAGGACGGCCTGCACGCGGTCAGTGACGCCCAACGCGCGGAAGACGTTCGTCAGGTGCGTCTTGACCGTCTTCTCGCTGATCTGCAGGCGCCGTGCGATCAGCTTGTTCGGCAGCCCCTCGAGCAGC
>DASTPC010000139.1:0-10585 GCA_035720085.1 Gaiellaceae bacterium | reverse complement strand
CCGTGCGGGGTGTGTACGACCTCGGGGTGGAACTGCACCGCGTAGAGGCGCCGCTCGCGGTCCTCGAACGCCGCGATCGGGGTCGAGGGCGAGCTCGCGGTCACCTCGGCGCCCGGCGGCGGCGCCACGACCGAGTCGCGGTGGCTCATCCAGACGGTCTGCTCGGCCGGGAGGTCGCGGAAGAGCGTCGACTCGCGCAGGGCCATCTCCGTCTTGCCGTACTCGGAGACGTCGTTGGACTCGACGGCGCCGCCGAGGTCGCGGGCCATCAGCTGCATGCCGTAACAGATCCCGAGCGTGGGCACCCCCAGCGCGAGCACCTCCGGGTCGAGCGTCGGCGCGCCGGGCGCATAGACCGAGGCAGGCCCGCCGGAGAGGATCAGCGCCAGCGGCCGCCGCGCCGCGATCTCCTGCGCCGGCAGGCGATGGCTGACGAGCTCGGAGTAGACCCGCGCCTCGCGCACCCGCCGCGCGATCAGCTGGCTGTACTGGCCGCCGAAGTCGAGGACGAGCACCGGCCGCTCCTCCGGGGGCGCCTCGCCGCCGGGGAACGGGACGACCTTCGCGGCCTCACCCACGGCGGTAGTTCGGCGAGTCCTTGGTGATCGTGACGTCGTGCGGGTGGCTCTCCCGGAGACCCGCGCCGGTGATGCGGACGAAGCGCGTCTGCGCCTTCATCGCCTCGACCGTTGGCACGCCGCAGTAGCCCATCGCCTGCCGCAGCCCGCCGACGAGCTGGTAGACGATCGGCGCCAGCGGGCCCTTGTACGGCACCCGCCCCTCGATCCCCTCGGGCACGAGCTTCTCGACGTCCTCGACGTCGCCCTGGAAGTAGCGGTCCTTGGAGAACGAGCGCGCCTTCATCGCCCCGAGCGAGCCCATGCCGCGGTACTCCTTGAACCGCTCGCCCTGGACGAGCAGCACCTCGCCCGGCGACTCGTCCGTGCCGGCGAGCATCGAGCCGAGCATCACCGTGTCGGCGCCGGCGGCGATCGCCTTGGCGACGTCCCCGGAGGACGTGAGCCCGCCGTCGGCGACGACCGGCACGCCGTGCCGCGCGGCCACCTCGGCGACGTCGAAGACCGCGGTCACCTGCGGCACGCCGACGCCGGCGACGACCCGGGTGGTGCAGATCGACCCCGGGCCGACCCCGCACTTCAGCGCGTCCGCGCCCGCGTCGATCAGCGCCTCGGCGGCGTCGCCGGTCGCGATGTTGCCGGCGACCACCTGGACGTCCCACTCGGACTTCACGCGGCGCACGACTTCGAGCACGCCGCGGGAGTGGCCGTGCGCGGTGTCGACGACGAGGACGTCGACCTCCGCGTCGACGAGCGCGCCGGCCCGCTCGAGGGCGTCGTTGCCGACGCCGACGGCGGCGGCGACGCGCAGGCGGCCGCGGTCGTCCTTCGTCGCAAGCGGGTAGCGGACGCGCTTCTGGATGTCCTTGACCGTGATCAGGCCCTTGAGGACACCGTCCGCGTCCACGACCGGCAGCTTCTCGATCCGGTGGCGGCCGAGGATCGCCTCCGCCTCCTCGAGCGTCGTGCCGACGGGGGCGGTGACGAGGTCGCGCGCGGTCATGTGCGCCGACACCGGGTCGGCGGCGTCGACGCCGAAGCGCAGGTCGCGGTTCGTCAGGATCCCCACCAGCACGCCGCGCCCGTCGGTGATCGGCACGCCCGACACGCGGTAGCGCGCCATCAGGTCCTGCGCGTCCCGCACGAGCGCCTCCGGGGGCAGCGTCACCGGCTCGACGATCATCCCCGCCTCGGAGCGCTTCACCTTGTCCACCTCGGCGACCTGGTCGGCGATCGAGAGGTTCCGGTGCACGACTCCGATGCCGCCCTCGCGCGCGAGCGCGATCGCCAGCCGAGCCTCCGTGACCGTGTCCATCGCCGCGGAGACGATCGGGATCTCGAGCGCGACTGTCCGGGTCAGCCGCGTCGCCGTGGAGACGTCGTTCGGCAGCACCGAGGACTCCGCCGGCAGGAGCAGGACGTCGTCGAAGGTCAGGCCTTCCTTGCCGAACTTGCCCTCGCGGTCGAGCTCGTAGTCCAGGCGTCGATCCTAGCAACGCCATCGGGGGGAACCCATGGTTCCCCCGTGCCCCCTCCTTCCGCTCGTGCACGGACGCAGCCGTCCTTGGCCTCCCGGCCGACAAGCCGGCCTCCGGCCGCAACCGAACGCGCACGATGCCGCGCAATGTGTTGAAACAACACCAGCCCGGACTACGAGACTGCGTGAAGCTCGCGGATCTCGACCGCCGAGGCCAGGCGCGCGGCCTCGCGCGGGTCGAACATGCCTGCGCCGACCTCGAGCGTCGACGCGGCGCCGGCGGCGACTGCGAGCCGGAGCGCCTCCTGGGCCGGCCGCCCGTCGACGCCGGCGGCAATCCACTGCGCGAGCAGGACGTCGCCCCCGCCGACCGCGGAGACCGGCTCGATGTGGGGCGCGATCGCGCGGAAGCGGTGCGTGCGGCGGCCCTCCCGCACGAGCGCGAAGCAGCCCGTTTCCATCGTGATCAGCACGTTGCGCGCGCCGAGCTCGGCCAGGGCGTCGAGCGCCATCAGGAAGTCCTCCTCGTCCTCGAACTCCTGCCCGACGACGCCCTCCGCCTCGCGCTGGTTGGGCGTGACGAGGTAGGGCTCCGACTCGAGGCCGAGCCGGAGCGGATCGCCCTCGGTGTCGAGCGCGACGCGCACCCCGCGGCGCGCGAGCTCGCGGACAGCCTCGGCGTAGAAGCCCTCGCCCACCGAGCGCGGCAGCGAGCCGGCGAGCACGACCAGCTCGGCGGCCCCGGCCAGGTAGCGGAGCTTCTCGAGCAGGATCTCCAGCTCGACCTCGGACACGCGCGGCCCCCACTCGTTGATCTCCGTGTGCGTGCCCGCCGTCGGGTCGATCACGGCGGTCGAGGTGCGCGACTCCTCGCGGATACGGACGAAGTCGTTCAGGATCGCCTCCGTGGTCAGCTCCTCCACGATCCGCGTGCCCGTGCGGCCGCCGGCGAGCCCGGTCGCGACCACCGGCACGTCGAGCCGCTTGAGGGCTCGCGCGACGTTGATCCCCTTCCCGCCCGCGAGCACGAGCGCCTCGCTCGCGCGGTGCCGATGCCCGACCTGGAAGATCGGCACGGTCAGCGTGCGGTCGAGCGCCGCGTTGAGGGTGACGGTGACGATCACGAGACGAGCCCCGCGAGATGATGGATCGTGCGGCGGGCGTACCAGCCGGCCTTGCCGACCGTCCCGGGCTCCGCGACGGCGTTCGCCGCCACGAGCGGCGACGAGGCGACGAGGCGCGACCCGTCGTAGACGCGCACCTCGCCGAGCGACTGGCCCTGCGCGACCGGCAGCGCCACGGCGGTGGGGGCGACGACCCGCTCGAGCAGCGGCCGGTCGACGCGCGCCGCGCGCACGATCGTGCGCGGCGCGACGAGGCGGACGTCGGCGCGCCCGTAGGCGGTGCGGGCGAGCGCGTAGGTACGCGTCGACGAGACCGCCGCGATGGGGTGGTACTCGTCGAGCCCGAAGCGCAGCAGCGCCTCGAGGTCGGCGTTGCGCTGCTCGCGCGTCGGGGAGCCGAGCACGGCCGCGTAGACGACGACCCCGGGCTCACGCGCGGCCGCGACCTCGGACCAGCCCGCCTGCGAGGTGTGACCCGTCTTGCCGCCGACGAGCGGCAGGAACACCCCCGCCAGGTCGTTGGTCGCCTCGAAGACGCGGCCGCGGATCGTCACCTCGGGCAGGCGCGCGGCCTTCCGGACGAAGGGATCGCGGAGCGCGGCGCGGAGGAGGGTGACGACGTCCCGGGCGCTCGAGACGTGCCCGGCCTGGTCGAGACCGTGTGGGTTGGCGAAGTGCGTGTCCCGCAGCCCGAGCGACCGCGCCTTCGCGTTCATCATCGCCACGAAGCGCTCGGCCGACCCGCCGACGTGGATCGCGAGCGCCGTGGCGGCGTCGTTCGCGCTCGGCACGAGCGCGCCCAGGGCCAGCTCCCGCACCGTCACCCGGTCGCCGGCCCGGAGGAAGATCGTCGACTCGCCGATCCCCGCGGCCTGCGGCGGACCGGTGACGGCCTCGTCGAGGCGCGCGTGCCCGAGCGCGACGAGCACCGTCATCAGCTTGGTGATGCTGGCAATCGAGCGCCGCTGCGAGGCTGCCCGGGCGGCGAGCACGCCGCCGTCGAGGCCGCTCGTGACCAGGTAGGCCTGTGCCTGCACCGGCGGCGCCGGGGAGCCCGCGGCGGACGGAGCGAGTGCTGCGAGGACGGCGGCGGCAGCGAGGGCAGACCGACGCATACGAGGGCACGCTAGCGCACGCGCAGGCGCCGGCCGACGTCGAGGCTGACGGGGTCGACCCCGGGGTTCAGCTGCCGCACGGCCGCCACGGTCGTCCCGTAGCGGGCAGCGATCGAGGCGAGCGTGTCACCGCGCCGGATGACGTAGTAGGCCGGCTCCACGGCGGTGACGCCGCCGCCGCGTGCCGGCGCGGGCGTCGCCTCGTCGCGGAGGCCCGCGCGGACGAGCAGCACCGCGATCGTGACCGCGAGCAGGAACGCGACCGGCGCGAGCACCCGGGCCGTGGTCGAGCGCGCCGGGCGGCTCGCCGCTACCACCCGGCTGCCGCCCAGATCTCGGCGGCCAGCCGCGCCGCCTCCGATCCGGCCGCCGTCCGCCAGTCGCCCTCCCCGCCCCGGTACGCGTAGATCACGGAGCGCGAGGCATTGACGAGGGCGCTGGCCGGCCCGCTCGTGAAAGCCCTCGCCACGTCGGCCGGGCTCGCGCCCTGCGCGCCGACGCCCGGCAGGAGCAGGATCGCCTGCGGCATCGCCCGCCGCGCGTCGCCGATCGCCCTGGGGTACGTGGCGCCGACCACGGCGCCGACGCTCGAGAGACCGCCGTCGCCCACCAGCGGCAGGCTCCACTCGTGCACGAGCCGCGCCACCTGACGCCAGACCGTCGAGCCATCCGACAGCACCAGGTCCTGGACGTCCGCCGCGCCGGCGTTCGACGTGCGCACGAGGAAGAAGACGCCGGCGCCGTGCAGCCGGGCGGCCTGCAGGAACGGCTCGACGGACTCCTCGCCGAGGTACGGGTTGACGGTCAGCGCGTCGGCGAGCGGCGGATCGGCGCCGCGCGGCTCCAGGAACGCTGCCGCGTAGGCGCGCGCGGTCGAGCCGATGTCGCCGCGCTTGCCGTCGGCGATCACGAGCAGCCCGGCCTCGCGCGCGTACGCGCAGGCCTCCTCCAAGGCCCGCCAGCCGTCGGAGCCGAGCGCCTCGAAGAACGCCACCTGCGGCTTCACGGCGACCGCGTACGGCGCGACCGCGTCCACGATGCCGCGGCAGAAGCGCGCCACCGCCGAGGCCGCCGCGGCCCGCCCGAGCACCGCCTCGCCGCGCAACTCGACCGGGAGCAGGTCGACGCGCGGGTCGAGCCCGACCACGAGCTGGGAGCGGCGCCGCTCGACCGCCTCGGCGACCCGGTCCGCGAAGCCGGCCGTCGCGCTCCGGGGCGCGGGGTCGAGATCCTGTCTCACCGCCGCCAAGCGTACTCGCCCGCGACGGCGATCACGGGCACGGCGTCTGTCCCGTAGGGCGGGAGATATCTCGCCCCTACGCGGCGGCGAGGATCTGCTCGAGCTCGAGCGGCACCACCTTCAGCTCCGGCGGCGGCCGGCGCAGGAAGCGGGCGACGAGGAGCAGCTCGTCGGCGTCCTCGGGGCGCAGCGACCGCCCGGCGGCGGCCGTCAGCCCGAGCCCCGCGAGCGCCTCGAGCCGGGCGCCGCCGCCGGGCGGCAGCGAGCGGACGGCGACCACGCTGCCGCCCGCGACGAAGACCGCGCGCCGGAACCCCGGCTCGAGCGCCGGCGCGAGCACGCACACCCGCAGGGCGCGGAGCCGCTCGAGCTCGCGCAGCCCGCGGACGACCTCCTCCAGGGCGGCGACGCGGTCGCGCAGGCGCGCGGCATCCTCGAAGCGCAGCTCGCGCGCGCAGCGGCGCAGGCGCGCGCGCAGCCCCGCGAGGGCGCCGGCGGGGTCGTCGTGCTCGTGTCCGGCGAGCGCCCGCGCCGCCCGCTGGGCGAGGCTTCGACTCCGCACGGGCCCGTGCTCGGTCGGCTCGGAGACCGCGCTCCAGCTGCTCCCGCGCCGCCGGAGATAGGCGTACCGGTCCGGCCGCGTCGAGCGCGCGTTGGCGGGTGGACGCAGCTCGCGGAGCAGCCGCAGCTCCTCGAGCGCCGCCTCGAGCTCGGAGCCCAGCTCGCGCCACTCGACCCGCTCGAGCGCCCCGAGCGCCGCCTCGACCGCCGGGCGCTGGCGACCGCCGGCGAAGTACGAGCGCAGCCTGGCGCGCAGGTCACGGGCACGCCCGACGTAGAGCGGCTGCCCGCCCTTGCCCCGGAACACGTAGACGCCGGGTCGCGGCGGAGCGCCCGCAACGAGGGCGCGCTTCACGTGCAGCCGCCGCGCCCGCGGCGCCGAGAGCTCGACCAGGTCCGCGACCGTCCGCGCGCCCCGCTCCTGCGCGAGCCCGAGGAGCGGCACCAGCACCTCGGCGGTCGCGCGGGCGTCCGGGAGCGCACGGTGGCACGGCGCCGTCGGCACGCCGAAGAAGTCCGCGAGCGCCGCCAGCCCGAACCCGCGGGTGCGGCCGGCGAGCAGGCGGCGCGCCAGCCAGACCGTGTCCACCACCGGCGCCGCCACCCGCGCGCCGGTCAGCCGCTCCACCTCCCGGTCGAGGAACGCCAGGTCGAAGCGGGCATTGTGGGCGACGAGCGCGGCGTCGCCTGCGAACGCCAGGAACCGGCGCACGGCCAGGTCGGCCCGCGGGGCACCGCGGAGCGCCCGCGGGGTGATCCCGGTCAGCGTCGCGATCGGCGCCGGCAGCGGCGTCTGCGGGTCGACCAGCGTCTCGAAGGTCGACCCGAGCTCCAGCTGCTCGACGCGCTGCGCCCCGATCTCGCAGATGCGGGAGCTACCGGGCCGAAGACCGGTGGTCTCGAGGTCGAAGACGACGAAGGCCGCGTCCTCCAGGACCAGCCCCGCGCCGGGCGGCGCGGCGAGGCCCACGTCGCCGCCGCGCCAGGCGAGCCGCGCGTCACTCGAGACGACGTCGTCGAGCAGGGAGCGCGCGATCGCCGCGGGGGCGCTCGCGAGCGCGAACAGCGACCGGGCGGCCTCCTCGGCCGGCACGGGCCCGCGCCGCGCCTGGACGAGCTCCACGAGCCGGTCGGCGGCGTCGAAGGAGAGCTGCACGGGCCTGAGAAGGCGAAAGGGCCCGCAGGCCCTTTCGCACTCCCGGAGGATCGGTCGGTGTCGCTAGTTGACGGACTTCTTCAGCTGGCTGCCGGCGCTGAACTTCGGGACCGTGGCAGCCGGGATGTGCACTTTCTGGCCCGGATTGCGCGGGTTGACGCCTTCACGCGCGGCCCGCCGCGTCGTGTGGAACTTGCCGAAGCCGGTGAAGGTCACCGAGTCGCCAGCTACGAGGGTGCTCGTGATCGTGTCGAGCACTGCCTCGACGGCGCTTCCCGCGTCGCGCTTCGACATCCCGGTCTTCGCGGCGACCGCGTCGACGAACTCCTGCTTGGTCACAACCTCTCCTCCTGTCGTCGGTTCCCTAGCCCCGCCGGTGACCCTAACACCCCGGCGGATTTGGCTCAATCATGCGGTTTTTGCTGCACCTTTGCGGCTCTCGAGAAGCTCTGCCGCGCGATAGAGGGGCCGCAGCCGGACGCCGAGCCGCGCGAGCGCGTCCGCTCCTCCCTCCTCGCGGTCGACCACGCACAGGGCGTTGCGGACGACGAGCCCGCGCGAGCGGACCGCCTCGACCGCCTCCGCGAGCGCGCCGCCGGAGGTCACCACGTCCTCGACCAGGCAGACGAGCTCGCCGGGCTCGAACGGCCCTTCGATCCTGTTCGCGGTGCCGTGGTCCTTGGTCTCACCGCGGACGATGATGAACGGCAGGCCGGACGCCATCGATGCCGAAGCTGCCAACGCGACCGCACCGAGGGCCGGGCCGGCGAGCCGCTCCGCGTCGGGCTCCACGGCCGCGACCACCGACGCGAGGCGCTCGCCGAGCGCGCGCAGCAGCTCCGGCTGCGTCTCGAACCGGTACTTGTCCAGGTACCAGCTCGAGCGCTTGCCCGAGCGCAGGACGAAGTCCCCCTCGAGCAACGCGTGGTCGAGGAGCGACACTCCGAGCGCGTCCACGGTCATCGCGCCACCGCCCCGCTCGCCGCGCGCACGAGCGGCTCCAGGCCTGGCGCGCCGTCCTCCAGCGTCAGCGCGGAGCCGTCCTCGTACCCGACAGTCGCCTGCGGGGCCCCAGCGCGGCGGCGGGAGAGCACGAGCCAGACGAGCGCGCCGAGCGCCAGCAGGAGCAGCAGCCTACGCATCTGGAGGACCCTCGCCCGCTGCGAGCTGCCGCAGGCACGCGCGCAGGTCGTGGACGACGAGGCCGGGCGTCGGCCGCGGCACCGCCCGGGCGACGATCCGCCGGTCGCCCTCGAGCACGAGGAAGACGGACGCCTCGGGCAGCATGACCTCGACCCGCGTCACGGCAGGCCCGTCGCCGCGCACGCCCGTCGCGGCCCGCAGGAGCTCGTCCGCCGCGGCGGCGAGCGACTCCGTGCCTGTGCCGGTCGAGCCCGCCACGCCCTGCTCGTCGAGGACGACGGCTGCCTCGACCTGCGACGAGAGCTCGGTCAGCTCGGCGAGCGCGGCGTCGGCGTCCATCCGGCGGCGGACGGTAACACTCCCGCGCCGCGGGCGCGGCAGCCCCACCGCGGCCGTGCCCATACTGGCGCCGTGGCCCTGCCGCTCGGCCAGACGTTCTCGAAGTTCTTCGCCGACCGGGGCACGCACCTCGCGGCGATGGTCGCCTACTTCGCGCTCGCCTCGTTCGTGCCGCTCGTCTTCCTCTCGCTCGCCCTGCTCGGCCTCTTCGGCCGGGCCGACGAGTCGAGCTTCCTCGTCACCGAGCTGGTCAAGATCTTCCCCTCTGCCTCGATCGAGCAGACGGCGCGCGCCGTCCGCACGGTGCAGGACAACGCGCGCACGCTCGGAATCGTCGGCGCGGCATTCCTGCTCTGGAGCTCGATGTCGCTGTTCAGCGCGCTCGAGTCGGCCTTCAACATCGTCTACGAGCTCCCCAACCGGCCGTTCCTGCGCGGGAAGGCGCTCGCCCTGATGTTCATGCTGGGCCTGCTGGTCGTCCTGTTCGTGGGGCTGATCGCGGCGACGTTCGGGATCGGCCTCGCCGAGCGGCACGTGCCCGGCGTGGTCGCGAACACCTGGGTCGCGATCGGGCTCTCGCTGCTCGTCGCCGGCGGCGCGGTCTTCCTCTTCCTCTTCGTGGCGTACTTCCGCCTCACCAACGCGCGGCTCTCACCCCGCGAGGCGCTCCCGGGCGCGCTCCTCGGCACCACCGTCCTGCTCGTCACCTTCCAGTTCCTGCCGCTCTTCACGCGCCTCGCCGGAGACGTCGTCTCGCTGAAGGTGCTCGGCACCGGCGCGCTCCTGATCGTCTGGCTCTACGTGCTCGCGAACGTGATCGTCTTCGGCGCCGAGCTGAACTGGCAGCTCGCCTACGGCCGCCGCGGGATCTCCGCCGTGCCGAAACGGTGATTAGGCGCAAGGCCGGGATCTGCACACCTGTGCAGATCCCGGCCGCGCGAAGATCCCTGAAGGCGTCCGCCTTCGGCGGCCGCAAGGACACGCACCTGACTGCCCGACGATCGTGCGGCGACGCTTCCTTCGCCCGCCGAGACCCGTAGGGCGACGCTTGCGTCGCCTATCGCCCCTCGAGCCGCCGCGCCAGCTCGGCCGCCGCCCGGGCCCGGTGAGAGTGGGTGCGCTTCCAGTCGTTTCCGAGCTCGGCCACCGTGCGCGTCTCGCCGTCCGGGACGAAGACCGGGTCGTAGCCGAAGCCCTCGTCGCCGCGGCGCGCCGCCGCGATGCTGCCCGCGAGCTCCCCCGTCGCGTGCACCTCCTCCCCGCCCGGCGAGATCGCCACCAGCTCGCAGACATAGCGGGCGCGGCGATCCGGGAGGCCGTCGAGCTCCGCGAGCAGGCGCGCGACGCCGTCTTCGGCCCAGCGCGCGGACTCGATCCCGGGGCGGCCGCCGAGCGCGGCCGCCTCGATCCCGGAATCCTCGCCGAGCGCCCATGCGTCGGGGGGCGCGTGCTCGCGGCCGAAGCGGGCCTTGAGGAGGGCGTTCTCGCGGAACGTCGCGCCGGTCTCCGCAGGAGGATCGACGCCGGGCGCGCAGAGCTCGACCCGCCACTCCGGCAGGGCGCTCCGAAGCTCGACGAGCTTGTTCGGGTTGCCGCTCGCGAGCCGCGCCCTCAGGTCGACCACGCGGCTCCGGTGACGCCCTCCTGCCGGCCGACCGTGTCGATCAGCGCCTGCAGCCGCGTCGCCTCGCCGTGGACGACGAGGTCGACCCGGCGGAGCTCCTCCTCCTCGCTCACCCGCGCCGACTCGACGTGGACGCGCTGCTCCTCGATCGCCGCGAGCACGCCGGCGACGCTGCCGCCCGGGACGAGGCAGACCTCCAGTCGCTGCGCGCCGTGAGAGCGCAGGCCG
>DASTPC010000138.1:0-6947 GCA_035720085.1 Gaiellaceae bacterium | reverse complement strand
GGCCGCGCGCACGGCGCGGGGCACGACGGCCCGGAACACAAACCGGTCCTTCCTCCCCATCAGCCCCGGCTCCCGCTCGAAGGAGAGGTCGTGCACGGTCACGACCAACGGGCACGGCGCCCGCGGCGGCACCGCGTACTGCGTGTGGGCGAGCGCCGCCCCCACCCGGCGGAGGAGCCGGGGGAACGCCCAGGCCATGCGCAGCTCCTGCACGCGAACGCCGAGCGGCAGCGGCTCGACGCCCGCGGGGACGAGCTCCGGCCGCCGTGCGACCGCCGCGAGGCGCAGCCCGGCCCCGGGCGCGAGCGCGGCCAGCTCGCGGAGCAGGTTGCGGACATACGTCTCGTCGCCGGTACGACGGCGGCCGAGCACGTCCGCGTCGACGACGACCAGGGGCTCGCTCACGCGGCGGTGTCAGCGCGCGCGGGCACGGATCCAGATCTGGGCCCAAAAGGGCGCGAACGCCCGGTAGACGAGCGGCTCCACGAGGTGCTGCGCGACCTCGAGCGGCCGGTTGCCGTAGAGGAGCGGCCGGCCGGAAAAGAGGATGCGCCGGTTCGAGTGGAAGCGGCGCACGTCCTCGAACCCCGCGCTTCGGGCGAGCCGCTTGAGCGTGAAGGTCGAGTAGCCGTTCTCGGTCGTCCCGAAGCGGCGGGTCGCCTCGCGGCCGAAGTAGCGGTGCGCCCAGTTCGGCTCGACGAGCAGGAGGTACCCACCGGGCTTGAGGGCGCGGTGCGCCGTCTCGAGCACCCGGCCGGGGTGGTGGCTGTGGTGGAGCGCCTCGTAGACCAGGCAGGCGTCGAAGCGGCGGCCGAGGTCGAGCTCCTCCATGTCGCCGACCTCGAAGTCGACGTCGAGATGCTCCGCCGCCGCCTTCGCCTGCGCGACCGCGACCATCCCCGGCGAGATGTCGTAGCCCTCGGCCTCGACGCCGCAGCGGGCGGCGAACAGGGTCAGCCAGCCCGTGCCGCAGCCGAGGTGGCAGAGCCGCATCCCCGGCCGCAGGCCGAGCAGCGAGACGACCGCCGAGGTGTCGAGGAGATGGCGCGCGACCGAGTCGGGCTCGCGCAGGAACGGCTTCGTCTCGAGCCAGCGGCGGCCGTCCTCGTCGAGCTTCTCCGGATAGTCGACCTCCGCCTGCTTCCGGCCCTCCATCGGGGGTGGATCGTAGCCGCTCACGCCTGCTCCTCTGCGCAATTCCCGGACGCGCGAAGATCCCTGAAGCCGGCCGCTGTCGCGGCCGGGGGGTGCCACAGGACGCCTCACGCTGCCCGCTCTGCGCAAGGCCGGGAGTTTCGCCACGGGGCGTCTCACGCGAGCGCCTTCCGGTACGCCTCGACGGCCGCCGCGGCGGCCCGCTCCCACGTGAGCGCCGCCGCCCGCTCCAGGCCGCGCGCGACCAGCTCGATTCTCCGCGCGGCCGCCTCGTCGATGCCGGCGGCGATCGCGGCCGGGTCGAGCGGGTCGACGAGCACGGCCGCGTCGCCGGCGACGTCGGCCATCGCGCTCGACCGGCTCGTGACGACGGGGCAGCCGCAGGCCATCGCCTCCGCGACCGGGATCCCGAAGCCCTCGTAGAGCGAGGGGTAGACGAGGCAGCGGGCGCCGCGGTAGAGGGCCGCCAGCTCCTCGTCTGGGACACGCCCGAGCCACAAGGCTCCGTCACCGCCGGCCTCGACGCCGCCCCAGCCGCGCGCGCCGACCACACGGAGCTCGAGCCCGGCGAGCCGGGCTGCCTCGGCTGCGCGCGCGAGGTTCTTGCGGGGCTCGAGCGTCCCCACCGCGAGCAGGTAGTCGCCCTCGGCCGCCGGCCCGTCCTCGGTGAAGAGCGCGTCGACCGCGTTCGGCACGACGTCGATCCGCTCCTCCGGAACGCCGGCCAGCGCGACCGTCTCCCGGCGCGAGAACTCCGACACCGCCACGAGGCGCCGTGCGGCGCGCAGCGTCGGGCCGAGCCATGTCCGCGCGTAGAGGCGCGTCCACGCCGGAAAGGCCTCCGGCTGGCGCAGCACGGCCAGGTCGTGGACGGTCACGACCGCCGGCACGCGCGACCGCAGGGGTCCGCGGTAGATCGTGCAGTGGACGAGATCGAGGCCCTGGCGCCGCGCCTGCCGCGGCAAGAGGGCCGGGTACCAGAGGACGTCGCGCGCGACGGCCGTCCAGCGGCCCGCGCCGCCCCAGCCGAGGGGCACCGGCTCGATGTCGTCGCGGCGGCGGAGCGCGTCCAGCAGCCCGTTTACCCACCGCGCCGTCCCCGCCTGGGTCTGAACGAGCGGCGCGACGTCGATCCCGACCCTCATCGCGCGGGCTCCAGCCCAGCGGCCGCCGCCCTGACGGCCTCGCGCGGCTCGGGGTAGGCGAGCAACGCCACGGCGCCGTCCGCGTCGAGCCAGCGATGCTCGACGTGCTCGTCATCGAGCGCAGGCTCCCACCCGGCGGGGGCGGCGGCGGCGAACGCGTGCACGGCGATCCATTCCGTCCCTGGCGCGAAGCGCGCGCGCACCTCGGGTGGGTCGCCTGCGAGCGCGTAGCGGAGGTCGAGGCCGAGGTCGGCGACCGGCGCGTCCAGCCCCGTCTCCTCGCGCAGCTCGCGGCGGGCGGCGGCGGCGGCGTCCTCGCCCTGCTCGAGCGCGCCGGCGACGAGGTGCCAGTAGCCGTGCCGCTCGGGCGAGCGTAGGAGCACGAGGTACTCGCGTCCGGCCCCGCCGGGGCGGTGCACGACCACCGCGACCTCCTCCGGTCGCCGCCAGGCCTTGCGACGATCGGTCACGAGGCTCGCTCCCGCGCCTCGCGGTAGCCGGCGAGGAACGTCTCCCCGACCGCGCGCCACGTGAAGCGGCGCGCGTGCTCGAGCCCGCGCGGGACGAGCTCGTCGCGGCGCTCGACGGCCTCCCGGATCCCGGCCGCGATCGCCTCCGGGTCGAGCGGGTCGACGCGCACGGCTGCGTCGCCGCACGCCTCGTCCAGCGACGGGTGCGCCGAGGCGACGACCGGCGTACCGCTGGCCATCGCCTCCACCACCGGCATTCCGAAGCCCTCGAACAGCGAGGGGTACACGAACGCGGCGGCGCCGCGCAGGAGCTGCGGCACGTCGGCGTCCGGCACGTAGCCGAGGCGGCGGATCCCGGCGTCCGCAGGGGCGGCCTGCTCGCCCCAGCCCTCGCCGCCGGCCAGGGCGAGGCCGAGGTCGCCGTCGAGCAGGCGCCAGGCCTCGACGAGCCTGGCGACGTTCTTCCGCGGCTCGGACGTACCGAGCGCGAGCACGTAGGGGCGTCCGAGGTCGGCCCGGTCGCCGTCGGGCGCGAAGCCGGGGCCGAGCCCGGGCGGCGCCACGCGCACCCGCTCGGCCGGGATGCCGAGCCGCTCGACCACGTCCGCCGCCGTGTACGCCGAGTTGGCGAAGACGACGTCGCAGGTGGCAGCGGCGTTCGCGTACTTCTCCCCGTGCATCTCCCGCGTGCGCGGCGTCGTCCACTCGGGAAAGCGCAGCGGCACAAGGTCGTGGATCGTCGTCGCGCGGACGCCGTCCCGCTGCGGCGGGTACATCCAGTCGCTGAAGTGGAGGACGTCGACCGGCCCCAGGAAGCGCTCGACCGGTGGCCGAGCCCGGCGGCTCCAGGCCATCCGCACGCGGTGCGACCACGGAAACGGCCGCAGCCGCAGCTCGACCGGGATCCCCGCCAGGGCGGCCGGGATCGCGCGCAGGCCGCGCACGCTCGTGGGCGCAAACGCGACGACCTCGTGGCCCCCGCCCGCCGCCGCGGCCTCGAGGAGCCCCGCCAGCGAGCCGCGCAGGTAGTTGCCGATCCCGGTCCGCGGGTGCGAGAGCGGGCTGACGTCGAACGCGATCCGCACGTCAGCCGCCGTACTCGAAGCCGTCGAAGTGCGCGCCGAGGACGCGCTCGTCGGCGCCGCCGAGCACCTCAGCGGGCACCGCGGTCGGGCTGACGGTGAAGACGACGCGGCAGAGGCCTCCCCGGGGCTCTAGCGGCACGCGCAGCACTGTCCGCGGCTGGTCCGGGCGGAGGCGCAGCCGGCCGACCTCGCGGCCGGCCGAGCGCGCCACGATGGTCTGCGGTGACGTGAAGAGGCTCGGGTCACTCGAGACGCCCACCGCGAGGCGCCCGCCGCGGCAGCTCCGCCGCGTGTAGACCACCTGCCGCCCCGACCAGGTGTCGTTCGGGTAGAGGCCGGTCACGTTCGAAACCGACGCGAGCGGGCCGTGCAACCGCCACAGCGTCATCCCCCGCTCGGCGTCGCGGGCGACGACGTCGCCGTCCGGGTCGATCGAGCCGTCGACGAGAACGTACGCGGGCGTGAAGGGGCTCCCGTCCGGGTAGGTGACCTTCCCGGTGGCGCGGTCGAAGTCGAGCTTCGTCTCCGGCAGGGTGCCCGGTGTCGGCGCGTCGGTGTAGTAGACGGGTCCGACGGCGCGGTTGAAGAACTCGTTCTGGTTGACGACGAAGCGGTCGGGGCTGCCGGTCCAGACGACCGCGGCCTGCGCGCCCGGCGGCAGCGCCCGGTCGATCCAGTCGCGCTCCACCCCGCGGATGCCCTGGAAGAGCGCGCCGGCGCCGGCCTGCTTGAACCCGTAGGGGTACGCCCCCGCCCAGATCGGCTTCAGGATCACGGCGAACCAGACGAGCACGAGCAGCGGCACCGCGACGGCGTAGCGGCGGGGCACGAGCAGGAAGAAGAGCCCGGCGGCCAGCCCCCCGGCGAAGACCGTCCAGTCGATCGAGTCGAGGAGCAGCTCGCCGAAGAGCGACCAGATCGGCAGCAGCCCGAGCGTGTCCGAGATCGCGCCGGTCTCGATGAAGCGGCCGAACGGGAAGAGCAGCGGCAGCGCGACGGCCAGCACGACGGCCGGGATCGCCAGCGCGGGCGGTCGCGGCGCGCCGCGGTGCACCCAGACGACGGTGGCGATCAGGAAGAACGCCGCCACCGGGAAGAGGTTGCGCTCCTGGATCCGGCCGGCGATGAACTCGGACGCGAAGGCGGCGACGGCGACCGTCATCGCCGCGGTCACGGGCAGCGCCGCCGCCACGAACGCCTGGACGGGCCGCGGCTGGCGACGCACGAGCCCGACGAGGACGATCGACGCCGCCACCGGGAGGATGCCCAGGTAGAGCGTCAGCTCCTCGAGGTGCCAGGCCGCGTAGCGCAGGACGGTGCCGGCGTCGTACCCCGACTCCCCGACCACGCTGTACGCGCCGAGGAGGTCGGAGAGGGAGCGGCCGCGGGCGAGCTGGAGCGCCAGCACGGCCAGCCCGCCGCCGAGGGCCAGGCCGTAGAGCCAGCGGTACGGGCGTAGCCCGCTGCGGAGGGGGCGCCGCTCGAACCAGGTGAACAGGACGGGCGCCGCCAGGATCGCCGGCGCGAACGCGAGTGCCTGCACCCGCGTCGCCAGCGCCAGCGCGAGCACCGCGAAGAGCGCGACGACGCGGAGCGTCGTCGGCCGCTCCAGCACCAGTACGAGCAGCAGCGAGGCGAGCAGGAAGATCGGGTAGAAGACGTTCTCCGTCATCACGGCTGCCGTGTAGACCAGCGAGGGCACCGCCACCACGAGGGCGGCCGCGAGCAGCGAGAGCGAGACGGGCAGCATGCGGCGGGCGAGGAGGTAGCCCGGCACGGCCGCGAGCGACATGAACAGGCTGTTCAGCACCTTGACGGCCCCGTAGGCGTCCACGAGCGAGTCGAAGACCGCATAGGCGGGGCTGATCAGCACCGGGTACACCGCGCCGTAGCCCGTTGCGGGGACGTCGCGGATCAGGAACTCGCCGCTCGAGGCGAAGCTGCGCGCAAGCTCGGCGTAGATCAGCTCGTCGACCATGATGAACGGTGCCGCCATGCCGCGGCCGAGCCACGCGCGCCCCACGAACGAGACGAGCACGAGCAGCGCGACCCACGCCCACGGCGGGACGGCGCGGAGGACGCCCACGCGGCCGGCCGGCCGCTGGCGGGGAGCGGGCACGGCGGCTACGGTCGCAGGTCTGGCGGGTGTCCGGGTGGGCACGGCGGCGGCGCGACGCCCTACGGGCGGCCGAGCTCGACCTCGGCGAGTCTCCGCGCGAGCTCCTCGGCCTCGGCGGAGCCCGGCTCGATCCCGGCGTCGGCCGCTGCGGCCGATACCTCGCGAAGCACGCGGTCGGCGACGGCCGGGCCTCCCGCTGCCTGCTCGAGCGCCGCCACGTACAGCTCGGCGACGCGCGTGAGGTCGTGCTCGCGCCGGGCGAGCTCCAGCGCAGCCGCGCCCATCGCCTCGCGTGCCCCGCCGTCGCGGGCGAGCAGCTCGAGCGCGGCGGCCAGCGTCTCGGTCTCGTGATCGTCGACCGGCACCTTCAGGGCGACGTCGCCGGGCAGCTCGGCGAACCAGCCGACGTCGCTGACGACGAGCGGCTTGCCGAGCGTGAGCGCCCGGATCGCCGTCCCGGACGTCTCCCCCATCGTCGGCGCGCGCAGGTTGACGTGGGCGGTGCACGCGGCCATCAGCGACCAGAGCCGCTCCTCTGCGACCCAGCCCTCGCGCGACACGCCGTCCGAGTCGAGCCCGAGCCGCTGCAGGCGGCGGTCGAGGTCGAAGCCCGGCGAAGTCGCGCCGACGAGGAGCAGCCGCGCGGCGGGGTGAGCCCTACGGACGAGCGCGAACGCCTCCAGCAGCTGCGGCACGCGCTTGCTCGCGTTGACGTTGCCGAACGCCCCGAACACCGGGTCGCCGTCGACCGCCGCGGGCGCGACGGGAGGCGGCGCCCAGGCGGCGTGCGGGATCCGCCAGATCGGCCCCTCGTAGCCGGCGGCGCGTGCGCGGGCCTCGACGTAGTGCGAGTGGACGACCAGGCCCGTGGCGTGGGCGAGGATCTCGCCGGCGAGCGAGAAGTCCTCGGGACGGGTCTCCCAGAGCGGCGGGATCCGCTTGTCGAGCACGCCGTGGGCGAGCAGCCGCCCGA
>DASTPC010000137.1:0-6893 GCA_035720085.1 Gaiellaceae bacterium | reverse complement strand
AGCCGGTGATCGCCGCGCACCGGCGCCCGCGCCGCGCCGCGAACCCCGGCGTCGCCAGGATCACCGCGGCGGCGCCGTCGGACACCTGCGACGACGTGCCGGCCGTGTGGATGCCCTCGGGCTCGACCGGCTTCAGCGCGGCGAGCTTCTCCAGGGTCGTGTCGCGGCGGACGCTCTCGTCGGCGACCACGTCGCCGACGGGCACGAGCTCGTCCTCGAACCGCCCGGCGTCCTGCGCCGCAGCCGCACGCTGGTGGGAGCGCCACGCCCACGCGTCCTGCGCCTCGCGCGTGATCCCGAGCTCGCGGGAGACGAGCGACGCCTGCTGCACCATGTGCAGCCCGTCGAACGAGGACGTGAGGCCGTCGAGGACCATGTGGTCGAGCACCTCGCCGTGGCCGAGGCGGTAGCCGAAACGGCCCTTCGGCAGCAGGTAGGGCGCGTTCGACATCGACTCCATCCCGCCCGTCACGACCAGCTCGTGCTCGCCGGCGCGGATCATCAGGTCGGCGATCTCGACCGCCCGGATCGAGGAGGCGCACACCTTGTTGATCGTGTCCGCGGGCACTTCCTTGGGGATTCCCGCGGCGACGGCCGCCTGACGCGCCGGCGCCTGGCCGGCACCCGCCTGGAGGACCTGGCCCATGACCACGTACTCGACCTCCTCCGGCGCCAGGCCGGCCCGCTCGAGCGCGGCGCGGATCGCCAGCCCCCCGAGCTCGGTCGCGGGGCGGTCGGCCAGCCCGCCGCCGAGGCGCCCGAACGGGGTGCGCACCGCGGCGACTATCACCGAACGCGTCACGGTGTCAATCTACCGGGGCTCTCGTTTACCGGGCCGCAACCGGCGGTTAGGCCGCACCGGCTTCGATGCGGCACCGAGACCGACACGCAGGAGGAGCAGATGACCGATGTCAGCACCGGGAGCAGGACGATCGAGGAGGCGCGCGCCCAGCTCGGCGAGCGCGCGGTCCTTCCCGGCGACGCCGCCTACGACGAGGCGCGCGCCGTCTGGAACGGGACCGTCGACGCGCGCCCCGCCCTGGTTGCGCGCGCCGAGTCGACGGCCGACGTGCAGCGGGTGGTGAGGCTCGCCCGCGAGACCGGGCTGCCGCTAGCCGTGCGCGGCGGCGGCCACAACGTCGCGGGCTTCGGCACGATCGAGGGGGGCGTCGTGCTCGACCTCTCGGGCCTCCGGTCGGTGCAGGTGGACGCGGGCGCGCGGCTCGCCGTCGTCGGCGGCGGCGCCACGCTGGCCGACCTCGACCGGGCCACGCAGGAGCACGGCCTGGCCGCGCCGGTCGGCGTCGTCAGCGAGACGGGAGTCGGCGGGCTCACCCTCTCCGGCGGGCTCGGCTGGCTACGCCGCCTGCACGGGCTCTCGATCGACAACCTCGTCGCGGCCGAGGTCGTGACGGCGGACGGCAGCGTCAGGCGGGCCGGCGAGGACGGCGAGGGCGACGCGGATTTGCTGTGGGCGCTGCGCGGCGGCGGCGGCAACGTCGGCGTCGTCACCTCCTTCACGTTCCGGCTGCATCCGGTCGGGCCGGCCGTCTGGGTGAACTTCGTGCTCTACCCGCTCGCGGCGGCGCACGAGGTGCTGCTCGCGCACGACGAGCTGATGCGCGACGGCCCGGAGGAGCTGGCGCCGATCGGCGTCCTCGGCCGCGTCCCGCCGGCGGAGCCCTTCCCCGAGGAGCTCCACCACGCGCCGTTCGCGGGCATCCTCGGGCCGTACATCGGCTCGCCGGAGGCAGGCGAGGCCGCGAGCGCGCAGCTGCGCGAGCTCGCCGAGCCGCTGGCCGACCTCTCGGGGGCGATGCCGTGGCTCGCGCTGCAGCAGCTGCTGGACGCCGACTACCCGGCCGGCGGCCGCTACTACTGGAAGTCGGCCAACCTGCCGGGGCTCGACGCGGCGACGGTGGACACGCTCGTCGCGCACGCGGAGCGGGCACCCTCGGACCATTCGACGATCGACCTCTGGCTGAACGGCGGCGCGATCGCGCGCGTGCCGGAGGAGGCGACGGCGTTCGGCAACCGGGCGGCGCCGTACCTGGTCGGCGTGGAGGCGAACTGGGAGAGCCCGGAAGACGACGAGGCGAACCGCGCCTGGGCGCGCGGCCTGCTGGCCGACCTGGAAGCGCACGGATCGGCCGGCGTGTATCTCAACTTCGCCGGCCTCCCGGAGGAGGCGGCGGCGTCCGCCCGGGCCGGCCACGGCGCCGGCTACCAGCGGCTCGCCTCGCTGAAGGCGCGCTACGACCCGGACAACCTGTTCCGGCACAACCAGAACGTCCCGCCGGCGACCTGAGTCGGTGGCGACGGGGGCGAGGAGGGCTCGCGCCACGGGCCCTCCTCGATTTTCGCGCGGTCAGCGCCGCAGGTCGAGGCCCGGCTCGAGGCGGCGCGCGTAGACCTCCAGCAGGCGAGCGGTAGCCTCGACGTCCGAGATCTGCACGACCTCGCAGGTCGTGTGCATGGAGCGGAGCGGGATCGAGACGAGCGCGGCGGCGACGCCGCCGCCGGCGACGAACACGTCGTCGGCGTCGCTCCACGTCGAGGCGCCGGCCTCCACGGAGACCTGGATCTCCGCGGCGGCGGCCGCAGCCAGCAGCCCCTCGACTACGCCCGGGTGCACGACAGGGCCCCGGAACACCGCCGGGCCGCCGCCCAGGCGGACGTCTCCCCACGGGTCCGGGCCGCCGGGCGCGTCGCCCGCGAACGTCGTCTCGACGACGAGCGCGACGTCGGGGCGCAGCCGCTCCGCCGCCGCGGCCGCGCCGCCGTGCGTGCCCGTCTCCTCCTGGCTCGTCACGACCAGCGCGACGTCCCAGGCGGGCGGCTCGGCGGCCAGCGCGCGCAGCGCCTCGAGCGCCGCGTAGACGCCGGCCCGGTCGTCGAGCGCCGCCGCGGCGAGCCGGCCGCCGGCGAGCGCGAGCGATGGGCCGACCGGGACGGCCGGGTCGCCCGGCGAGACGAGCCCGAGCGCTTCCTCGTCGGACGACGCGCCGACGTCCACGAGCAGGTCGCCCCACTCGACGTCGCCGCTGCCGCTGCGGGTGACCACCCCCGGCACACGCGCCCCCGCTGTGAGGATCTCGACGCGCTGGTGGAGCACGGCGGCGGCCGACCAGTTGGCGAGCTTCGCGACCTCGAGCAGCCCGTCGCCGCGGACGCGGCGCACGGCCAGCCCGACCTGGTCGGCGTGCGCGAACAGCGCGAGCAGCCGTCCGCCGGCGCTGCCCGCCACGCGGGCAACCGTGGAGCCGAGCACGTCCGCCTCGACCTCCGCGCCGAGCGACGCCGCCTCGCGCCTGACGATCGCCGCGACCGCGTCCTCGCAGCCGGACGGCGCCGGTGCGCGCAGCAGCTCCTCGAGGAGCGGCGGGATCGGCGCCGTCAGGCCGCCACCGCCAGCTCGGCGAGGTAGGCGTCGGCCTTCGCCGGGTCCATGAACCACTCGAAGTAGTCGCGTGGGTCGTCGAAGCCGTTGACGAAGCGGTGCGCCACGCGCGGGTCGCCGTTGGCGGCGCCGAGCAGCTTCAGCACGTGCTCGGGCGGCGGTGTCAGCAGCGCATTCGTCCACGTGGTCACGGCCTGCGCGTAGGCCCAGTACTCGTCGAAGGTCTCCTGCATCCACGCCTCGTCGAAGGGCCCCTCCGGCCGCTCGAGGATGCGGCGCAGGTAGGCGTCCGCGCACTTGGCGGCGTTGTTCGAGCCCTGCCCGGTGATCGGGTCGTTGAGGACGACCACGTCCGCCATCCCCAGCACCGCGCGCCCCGAGGGCAGACGCCCGACCGGCTTGCGCACGGTCGGCGGGAAGCGGCCGGCGAGGATCCCGTTCGCGTCGGTCAGCTCGACCTCGCGACAGCGCTCCGCCTCCCAGGGCATGAACGTCTCGAGGATCCACTTCGACCGCTCGAGGTGCTGCGCCGGCGTCTCCACGTCGGCCCAGCAGTCCATCGGCCCGCCGACGACGCCCTCGAGCACCATGATCTCGCACGGCCCCGTCGTCGTCAGCGACGGGAAGACGAAGTACTCCCCCACGCCGGGGATCAGGTTGAAGCAGACGGCCGAGTGCTCGGGCCGCGGCGTCATCCCGTTCACGTAGGTGAGCGCGAGCGCGCGCATCGGCTTGTCGAACGTCGAGCGCTCCCCGTCGCGCTCGAACATGCCGGCGATCTCGCCCTTGCCGGCGGCGACGATCACCAGGTCGGCCTCGTCGCGGTAACGCTCCAGGTCGGCCGCGGTCGCCTCGTGGATCACGAGCTCGCCGCCGATCGACTCCAGGTGCTCCATGAACCGCGGGTACTTGACCCGCTGGTCGGTCGCCTGCGCGGGCCGGTCGAGCCGGGAGGCGAAGTCGATCGCCTTCTCGCCGGGCTGCTCGGGATGCGGCACGGCGAGGCTGATGCCCTCGATCGGCGGGCATTCGTCGTCCCAGAAGTCGATTCCCAGCTTCCGCTCGGTGTCGAGCGAGTTGGCGAACATGCACTGGCTCGACATCACGCGGCCGGTGCGGAAGTCCTCACCGGTGCGGTTCGAGACCACCGTCACGTCCAGGCCCTGCTGGCGGAGCCCGATCGCGAGCTGGAGGCCCGACTGTCCGGCGCCGACGATCACGACCTTGCTCATGCGCGTCTCCTCTCGGTCATTCCTGGAGCTTGGGGATCGCCGGCTCTGCCTGCTCGGGCCCCATCGCCGAGTAGCCGCCGTCGACGGCCCAGTCGGCGCCGGTGACGAAGCTGGCGTCGTCGGAGAGCAGGAACGAGACCACGCGCGCGACCTCCTCGGGGTCGCCCACCCGCCCGAGCAGGTGGAACGGCGCCGCGACGCGGTCCGTTTTCGCCCGGTCGCCGCCGGTCAGCTCGTCCATCACCTTCGACCAGGTCCAGCCCGGCGAGACGGAGTTGACCCGGATTCCGTCGGCAGCCAGGTCCATCGCCATGTTCCGCGTCAGCTGCACGAGCGCGGCCTTCGAGACGGGGTACAGCCACCGCCCCGTCTGCGCGACGTTGGCCGAGATCGAGGTGAAGTTGACGATCGCGCCGCCGCCGCGCGCGACGAGGTGCGGGTGGACGGCCTTCGCGGCCATCACGGCGCTCGCGACGTTGACGTCGAAGGAGGCCAGCCAGTCCGCGCGCGGCGACGCGAAGCCCTCGTCCACGTAGGAGCAGGCGAGGTTGACGAGCGCGTCGATCCCGCGGAAGCGCTCGACCGCCTCGGCGACGAGCTCCTCCAGCTGGGCGTCGTCCGTGATGTCGGTTCGCCGGAAGAGGACGCGCTCGCCGAGCTCCCGCGCCAGCGGCTCACCGCGCTCGGCGTCGACGTCGGCGATCGCCACCGCCATCCCCTGTCCGTGCAGCTCGCGGACGACGGCCTGCCCGATGATCGTCGAGCCGCCGGTGACGACCGCTGTCTTGCCGTCGAGCCCCCGCATGCGGGCCGACTGTAGCGCTACTTGGCCCAGAGCTGGCTGAGCAGGACGCCCCACTGCGGGTTGAACTTGTAGAGGTACGCACCTCCCGAGCCGAGCTCGTACACGCGCTCGAGCGCGCGCCGGAAGTCCTCGGGCTGCACCAGCGCTCCGTTCGAGTAGCGGATGCCCGGCCGGAGCTGGAACGGTGTACGTCGTGCCGCCGTCGGTCGGGGCGGACATCGAGTGGGCGAGATCCGCCACGAGCTCGATGCCCTGGCTGCCGCCGACCTTCCGAAAGCCGACGAGCCCGTCGTTCGTCGTTGCCAGGATGGCCCAGGTCGGCACGTAGTACGCGAAGGCGGGGTCGATGGAGTCCGGCGCCACGCCCGCGATCGCCAGGCGCCCCCCACGGTGCTCGGCGCCGCTCGAGCCGACGGTCACGTACGCGCCCCGAGGCGTCGAGACGACCCCCCGTGGGGGATTTCCGAGCGCGACCGACTCCACCACCCTGACGGTGTCGGGGTCGATGCGCGACAGGGTCCCGTCGCCTGCGTTCGCGACCCACACGGCGCCCTCGTCGGCGGCGACGCCCGTGGGGCCGCGGCCCACCGCCACGGTCCCGACCACTGCCCCGGTGCCCGGCTCGATCTTGGAGACCGTGCCGTCGGCGCGATTCGCCACCCAGACGGCGTCGGCGCCCACGGTGACCGCGGACGGATCGGCGCCGACGCCGATCTCCTTCACCACCTTGCCGGAGCGAGTCTCGAGTGCCACCACGCTGCCGGATGGCGGCGAGACGACCCACACACGGCCGAAGCCAACCGCGACGCCGGAGGCGCCGACCGCCGCGGGCAGGGTTTTCGTCACCCGGCCGGACTGCGGGTCGATGCGGGAGACGGTGCCGTCGGTCGAGTTCGTGACCCAGACCGCGCTCGCTCCGGCTGCCACACCGGTCGGGCCGTTTGCCCACGTCGACCGTCTGCGAGACCCGGTTGGAACCGGGATCGATGCGTGAGACGGTGCCCTCCAGCCCGTTCGCGACCCAGACGGCGCTCGACGTGACCGCAACTCCTGCCGGGCCACCGCCCACCGGAACCGTCTGACGCACGTCGTCCGTCTCCGTGTCGATCCGGGAGACGGTGCTCTCGCCCGTGTTCGAGACCCAGATCGCGTCTGCACTCGCTGCGATGCCGCCCGGTGCGACGCCAGCCGGTGCTCGCCCAGGTCGCGGAGCGAGACGTCGGGGATCGGGTCGTCGCGGAGCAGCTCGCGCGTCGTCTGCGAGACCAGTACCTGGCCCCGTGCCCGGCAGCGCAGATTCGCGCGGCTCGGTGGACGCCGAGGCCGACGTACCGCTCGCCGCCGACGGACGGCTCGCCCGTGTGGATCCCCATCCGGACCTGGAGCTCGGCGCCGCCGGGCCAATCGAAGTCCGCCAGGCGACGTTGGGCTGCAACTGCGGTCGTGACGGCGTCCT